>JAZKBC010000184.1:0-8399 GCA_040388825.1 Acidobacteriota bacterium
ACCTATGACCTGGTGCAGACAGTCCCCGGCGTCTCCAGCTATACGGCAGACGCGCAGACAGGCTCGAAGGGCGGGGCCAACTTCAGCGTCAACGGACTCCCCGCGGACATGACCAGCTTCTACCTCGATGGTTCCTACAACAACACCTTCAAGCAAGGCGGCGGCAACAAGATACCTAACCCCGACGCCATTCAGGAATTCCGTCTAATCACAAGCAACTTCGACGCCGAGTTCGGACGCTCTCCCGGCGCTGTCGCCAACGTTATCACCCGTTCCGGCAGCTCGCAATTTCACGGCAACGTCTATGAGTACCTGCGCAACGACATCTTGAATGCCCGTCCCTACTTCCAGGCCCCCGGACCCCGCCAGCCATACAAGCAGAATCAGTTCGGTGGCACTTTTGGCGGTCCCGTCATGAAGGACAAGCTCTTCTTTTTTACTTCCTATGAAGAACTAATACTGCACCAGACGGCCAACGTGAATGCTGGTTCCATCATCGTGCCCACGGCCCTCGAGCGCACGGGTGATTTCAGCCAAAGCACGAATGCACCCACGGCAATTCCTGCAGGCACGAACTGCGCAGCCGCAGGCCAGCCCATCAAGCTTTGCGCTTCCGCGCTCGATCCCGTCGCACAGAATGTCTTGAAGTACATTCCACTGCCCGACGCAAACGGCCTCTCTCCGCAACAGACGGCAACATCAAACACGATCTCATATCAGGGGCTCGGCCGTTTGGACTTCAACGGATTCAAAAATCATTCCATCGAAGGCATGTTCTTCGACACTCAGGGCGGCGACGTACAACCGACCGCTGGCGGCAATAACATCATTGGTTACTCCGGTATTCTGGACACCGAATACCAGATGAACACCGTGCTCGCGGACAACTGGGTCGTCAACAGCCGCGCGGTGAACTCTTTCCGTGGCTTCTACACCGACAACAAGTACATCAATACAAACCAGTTCACGAAACCCTTCCTCGCCGACCTCGGGAGCACCATCCCCGAAGGCGGATCCGTCTTCGCTCCACCACAGTTCGTCGTCAATGGCTTCTTCACCGTCGGTCCCTCGGGAGCAGGACCCAACAACAACTCGCAAACCAGCTTCGGCTTCATTGATACCGCGACCTTGTCGCGCGGCCACCACCAGTTCAAAATCGGCGGTTCCTACGTCAGGAACAAGTTCACCGCGGATGGCGCAGTCTCTGCAGGCGGGAAGTTCGCCTTCGCCAGTAACAGCAGCATCAAAGGATCAACAGCCCTTGCGGATTTCCTGCTGGGTCGCGCCAACGCATTGACCCAGGCCAGCGTTTCCACCCACCGCACGCAGCAGTACGATCCTGCCCTCTACATGCAGGATGACTGGCAAGCCAACACGCGCCTCACCCTCAACCTCGGCCTACGTTGGGAAATGTTCCCCCCACACTGCTGCGAACCCACCGTCACGGGCACCTTCATCGCAGGTCAGCAGTCCGCTGTCATTCCCACGGCGCCGAAAGGACTCGCCTACCAAGGCGACAAAGTCGTTGCTCCCGGACTCGTCAATACCTCACTCGCCAACTTTGCCCCCCGCGTTGGCTTTGCCTATGATCTCTTCGGTGATGGCAAGACCAGCCTTCGCGGAGGTTTCGGCGTCTTTTTCCAGACCATCAGTGAAATCAACTATGCCAATCTCGGCCAATTACCCTTCAGCCTCCAGGTCGTCACCAGTAAAACTCCCAACCTCGTTGCTCCCTACGGCTCTGCAGGCAGTCCCTTCCCCTTCGTCTTCAATCCGAAGGCTCCACGCTTTGCGAACAACGCCAGCACGAATGGCGTTCCTGTCGGAACCTCTGCTCCCTATGTCTATGAGTACAACCTGACAGTAGAGCGTCAGTTGAACAAGACCTTCGCTCTCCGCGTCGGTTATGTCGGAAATGCTACGCACAACAATGTCATTTCCATCGACACCAACTCGCCAGTCTATGCTCCCGGGGCGGCCACCGACACAAACAGCCTCGACTGCCGTCGTCCCTATCAGCCGTACCTTATCGTCAGTGCTGCCCTGTGTCCCAAGACTGCGATATCGCTGGCCTACGGCGGCTATGCCGGCAGCGCTGGCCCCGATCCCACCGCCGGCGAGCAGTTCGGTGCGATAGGCCTGCTCTCTCCCCGGCTCAACGCAAACTACAACAGCCTGCAGACAAGCCTGCGCGGACGCATCGGCAATAGGTTCAACATGCTTGCCAGCTACGTTTGGTCGAAAGCGCTGGACAATGAAGGACCCACCGTCGACAACACGGACCTGTCCAAGAACTATGGCCCGGCGAGCGTTGACCTTCGCCAACGCCTGGCCGTCTCCTACACCTACGTCTTTGACGATGTCAAATTCATGGGCTGGTTCGGGCGCGACGTGCTCGGAGGCTGGCGCGTAAACGGCATCACCATTCTGCAATCGGGTACTGCGTTTACGGTCACCTCAGGCACGGATACCAACCTCGACGGAGTCAACAACGACCGCGCCAACGTAACGGGAGACCCCTACAACCACTCCTCAACCCGCCACGACAAAATCTACAAAGGCATCCTCAACTCGGCGGCCTTTTCCGTACCGACATCCACAACCAATCCCTACGGAAGCTCGAGCCAAAACAATTTCGTCGGTCCGGGCAATATCGTCACCAACCTCTCGCTCTTCAAAGAAATTCCCATCGAGAAGAACCTGAAGTTCCAGTTCCGGGCCGAGTCCTTCAACGTCTTCGGAAACGTAAACCTTAGCAACCCGCGCACGAATTACAGCGTATTTGCAACACTGGCCGCAGGTCAGCAGTACATCACTGGTGCCGGAGACCCACGCCGCATGCAGTTCGCCGCGAAGATCATCTTCTAGCCCAGCGACTGTCTCCGATTTGCGTATCTGGGCGGCCCACAAGGCCGCCCGCTTCACTCGCGTATTATGTGATCCAGCAGCACAATGGACCCTGACCGCATCCGCGTTTTTCTCGTCGACGACCACCCCATCCTCCGCATGGGCCTCGCCGACATGCTCAGCCGCGAACCCGGCATCCATGTCGTCGGCTCCGCCTCATCGGCTGCCGAAGCTCTGGAAACCCTCGCTACCGAACAGATCGACGTCCTGCTCACCGACCTGCGCATGCCGGAGATGAACGGCGATGCACTCATCGCCGAAGTGCGCAAACGCATGCCCAACGTCGGCGTCGGAATCCTCACCACCTACCACTCCGACGAAGACGTCTTCAGTGCCGCCAGGGCCGGAGCTATGGCCTACATCCTGAAAAGCGCCAGCATGGACCAGATTTTGGAGGCCATCCGCTGCCTCGACGCGGGCAGCAGTTGGTTTCCTCCACAGATCTCCAGGCAGCTCACGCAACGTCTATCCCGCGCACAACTCAGCGTCCGCGAAGTTGAGGTGCTGCGTCTGGCCGCCAAGGGCCTGCGCAACCGCGAGATCGGCTCCGAGCTCTGCATCAGCGAGAACACGGTGCGCAACCACATCGTGAGTCTCATGGAGAAGCTCGGCGCGACGTACCGCACCGAGGCCATCGCCATGGGCATCCGCCAGGGCATCGTTCGCCTCGGCGACGACACCGAGTAGCTCACCCCACCCAACGCACCAGACCGCGATGCACGCGGTATGGCGAAACCACCTGCACGCGGCAGCCGCCCTCCGGCATTGACGTCAACGAGATCTTCGCCTTGATCGTCTCGCACCGCCGTGTCATTGAGCGAATGCCGAACCCAATCTTCGCCGGCACAAAATCAAACCCCACTCCATCGTCGGTCACCGACAACACCACGTCCCGCGAGCGATAAAGGAGTTGAACTTTGATCGACTTCGCCTGCGAGTGCCGCAGCGCGTTGGCGATCGCCTCGCGCCCTACCCGATACAACGTGTCCGCGACGACAGGGGACAACTGCCGTGGATTTCCATGGCTGGATACGATAACGGGAAAGTCCTGGTCATCCAGCATGGAGTACACGGCGCGCTCCAGCAGCAGCAACACGTCCGCATCCTGCTGAGACGCCGGATGCAGAGCAGCGATGCTCGCGCTGGCCTCGCGGTGAGTGCTGGCCACCAGATCGCAGGTCAACTTGAGGTCGTCCATATAGACCTGGGGCACGGCGCCTGACGCCTTGAGTGAACGATGAATGCCCTGCAGCCGGAAGCCTACGCCGGCCAGGCTCTGTGCTAACGTGTCGTGCATATCATGCGACAGCCGTTCGCGCTCCTCCTGCACCACTCGCAGCTTAATCCTCTCCTCTATGCCGTAAAGTGCAACTCCTCCGCCTATCAAAACAAAGCAGCCGCAGATAAGCCACATCAGGCGCTGCCCCGTCCACCACGGCGGCCCATCGAGCAGCGTTACATCCGCGCTCGATGTCGCAAACAACACGAACGTTCCGCGATGGGGGTTCTTCGACCGGTCCATCGCGCATACGCCGCGCACCCTGACCCTGGAGTTCGCTTCGAGTTTTGGCGAGGCCGCTTGAAAGAGATCGTAGGGGACTCGCATATTGAAGTCCTGCGTTCCGTCTTCAAGCAACATTTCCGACTGCCCGCCCGGCAGCGTTTCACTCGAACGTACGGTCCCGGTCACCTCGATCAACGAGCCTTCATACCAGCCTGACGCAGCCTGGGTCGCCGTAACCGACAGCGCAACGACCGGAACTCGGTCCGAGAGAAACCTTCCCGCGATCGGATCGAACCGCAGTACCGGACCATCCTGCACCGGTCGTCCCAGCACCTCCACTTCATCGCCCGAACGAAACACAACGCTGGGCACCGCTCCCAGATGAATGCCGCCCGTGGGATCCTGCAGGTACAGCGGCGAGGTCGATGTCACGACACCCACCATCCGGACGGGAGCCGCATTCCACAACTGCGACCGCATGGCGTCTATCCCAACCAGTTCCGCGGCATCCAATCGCTCTACTGGTCCAAAAGTCCCCAGGTTTGTCGGACGATTGATCTCGTTCGCGGGAACCTGCGCCAGATAGCTCTCACGCATCGCGCTGTACTCGCGCTCACGAATCGGGTAGGAAGGCATCTGGCCCGGTTTCACATGCAGCGTGATGGCATCGGCGTCGGCAGCCGTCGCCTTCTCGACGCGAACATGCCGCCAGGCTGCAGCCGTTGCCGTCGTTCGCAATGCGATTCCGCCGCTCTGCAGGCAGAGCGCAGGTGAATCTTCAAAGCCAGAGTATGCGGCGTTGCCCGTATCGAGGTTAATCGCCTCGGCCATGATCCGGCACCCCACCGCAACCACGTGCACTCTGTACCAGATCTTCGCGAATACGCCGCCTCCCAAATGAGCCTGCTGGAGCGACAGGAAAACATGCGAAGCGCGTGCGATCTCGAAACCGGCATCCGCTGTGCGCAGATTCACGTCATACCCGTGGATTGCCTCCAGACCTACGGCTGCGTCGCTCACTCGCACCATGACGCCGACCGCGCCGTTGTGCCCCAACAACTGCACATCTGCCCAAAGCTGATAGTTCTTCCATGCGTGCGAACCCAACGTCAGCTTCGCCCCCGCCTCGCTTGAGCTGACAGAAATCGTATCGTCATGAAGCCGCCATGATCCTCCATAAGGAGTCCAGCCGTTGACGCGACCGATGGTGAACGAGTCTTCGTAAGGCAGGCGTGGAGCGTTCGTTCGCAACCGCTGCCATCCAAAAAAGAGTGCCGCGATCGTCACGCATGCAGTTGCCGCGCCAATCAGGACTTGCTTCTTCATGATGGCTGATCCGCATTGAATTGGAGCCAATCCTGGGTTGCCGCCGCATCAATATTGCTGCGCGTGATGACCATCGGAGCAAGTGTCACCGTTCGCCTGTATGACTTCCCTGCTCGATCCGCGACGATATTTTCGACTGCGCGTTCTCCCATGCCACGCATGTCCTGCGACACAATCGCGTCAACCCAACCGCGGCGCAGACGCACAAGCAGTGGAAGGGACGGATCGAAGGCGATCACCGCCACATGATGCATCAGTGCGCGATCCTCCATCGCAGCCTCCGCTCCTAAACCTGCACGCGCGTTCAGGGCGACGAAACTCACCAGGTCCGGATACTTCGCCAATGCCCGCTCTGCGGCCACCTGCACATATCCGCTTCCAAATGGTGCTACCACGGGCTGTGCCACATGCAGTTGAGGACACTCGCTGCGCAATTCTGCTTCGAGAGCATCCAAGCGCCTCACGCTGTTCTCCGAATACTTGTCCACACCCAGAATGACCACCGTGCCTTTGCAGCCGGCGAGTTTTTGCAGTTGCTGGAGCACCAGGCGTGCTCCGGCCTGATAGTCTTCCAGCACAAACGAAAGATGGGGTTGCTCCCGTAAGCTGGTCAAATCGCGTGTGATGACGACGGGAATACCGCGGCTCAACGCACCCTCCAGCGCCGTGTCGATCGCCGCTCCGCCCACTGGCGTTACTACAATTCCGAACCGCCGCTCTCGCGTTGCCTGTGTGATCAGGTCAATCTGCAACTGTGGATCTGAGGCGCCCGGGCCATTCCACTCCACCGTCAACCCAAACGGAGCCGCTGCCTCATCCATTCCCGCTCTCGCGGTAAAAAAAATCTCCTGCGACACGCTCTCCGGAATCGCACAGATAATGCGATCCTTCGCTCCGCGGCAGCCTGCCGACAACAGCAGGAATAAGGCTGAAAGCACGCGGCAGGTTGGGGCCGTCTTCATCGAATAAGCTCGCCTATCTCTACCAGAGAGCCCGACGCTGCGGCAGCGGATCCGTCGTAGCCAGCATGGAGTCGGCGAGAAGCGTCATCATCTCCTCCCGTACGTCGGTGTGATGAGCGGAGGCCCAAAGGTTCTTCGTCTCCGTGGGATCCTCGTGCAGGTCATAGAGTTCCCCCGTCTTCTGCATCCTGTAGTAGGCAACCTTGTAGCGTTCAGTGCGCACACTCGAACAGACCGGAGGCACATCGTATAACGCCTGCGCGTCTAGGTACTCGCAATAGACTGATGTGCGATGCTCTGTCGTATCGCCGGTCAGCAGATGGCTCAAACTCCTCCCCTGCATGCCTACTTCAGCAGGAATCCCTGCGGCCTCGAGCAGCGTCGGCGCCAAGTCCACTAACTCCACCAGCGCATCTACCTTCAACCCTTTCCTGAACCGCTTCGGCCAGCGAACGATCAACGGAACGCGCGTCAGACAGTCGTAAAAGTACGGACCCTTCAAATACAGTCCATGATCGCCGAGCATCTCGCCATGGTCGCTCATGAAGATGACGATTGTGTTCTCCGCCTGACCGGACTCCTCGAGCGCATCCAGCATTTGGCCAACCGCCGTGTCGATCTGCTCGATCATCGCGTAGTAGGCGGCCGTCGTCAGGCGCCGGTCACCGGCGCTCTCGTTCGCGAACGAGATGTTTGTTCCACCGTACGCGCCTCGATGGTCGATCTGCTGGTACACCGGCTTGCTGTCAAGCTCCCCGTCCGTATAGAGCGGGTTAGGCATCTTCTCAACCGGATAGCGGGCAAGATACTCCTCGGTGGGCTCAAATGGATGATGAGGCTGCACCATATTGACGCTCATCAGCCATGGGCTCAGCGGCTTCTTCGCACGCAGAAATGCGATCGCCTCCTGTGCACACCATGAGGTTTGCGTATACTTCGGATCGATCGGAACGCCGCGCACCCTAATCCGTTCAAATCCCTTCGGGCGTTCCGGCCACTTCACTCCCTGCTGCTCCAGCCAGACACGCCACATGTTCTGACCAGGCCAATCGTTCTCCAAGTCGTGGCTCCAGCGGAACAGCTCGTAGCCGTCATCAATTCGCTGCTCCGCTCGGCCATCCGCGCATGGAGAAAGGTGGAGCTTGCCCACCAGGCCACACACATATCCATGATCCGCGAGCACTCGCGTTACCAGCCGCTCATTCTCGCGAATGCGCTGTCCGTTCGCGCGCAAGCCTGTGACATGAGGATACCGTCCAGTCAGAAAACTCGCGCGTGACGGAGAACAGATCGGCGTCTGCACAAACGCGTTCGTAAATGTCACCGATTCGTCGATCAGTTTGCGCAGCCGGGGGGTATGGAGAAAGCTGTTATTGAATCCACCAAGCGTGTCGGCGCGCTGCTCATCGGTGCAAATCCACAGAATGTTCGGCATGGGTTCGCCATCGCTCTTCGGCGGCGCCACGGGATATGACCGCGGCTCACTTGCCACCTCCTGCGCCCCGGCCCCACATACACTCGCCGCTCCAGCAGCGAGCAGGCTTGCCTTGATATACTCCCGCCGATTCAAACTTCTCTCCTGAGTCCCGATGTCGAGACGAAAATCATAGGTTGCCCACCCCGCCACGAACAATGGACACATCTGCGCGTCGTGAGTAGTCAAAACTGACTACCGCTCCCCAAAGCAACACGATCCTATG
>JAZKBC010000184.1:8409-23324 GCA_040388825.1 Acidobacteriota bacterium
CGCCCGGCAACCAGCCGGGCGCTTCTGCATGGTTTCGCTCTCAAGGGGTGACTCCGTCCGAATCGACCAATGTCACGTTGTACTTATTCTGGAATAGCTTTTGCACCAGCAGCCCAGCGTTATCCAGCGTGTCCGGGTTTGACTCCTCGGTGGAGTAGTTGTCGTAGTTCGTGGGGGTCCAACTCGAGATGTCCTGCGTCATGATGCCCGGAACATCGAATGCGCCCGCCACTATATGGATGTTGTACTGCGCAAAGTAATTCAGCGCCTGCACTGCCATGTCATATGGCTGCCCCTCGAGACCGATGCCGCCAGTCGGATCGTCGTAAGCGCCCGCGGACCATTCCGTGCCGATCACTGGGTAAGCGAGCGGGCTTACTGTGCGAAACTCCGCATCATACTGGGATGTCGTTCCGCCTCGCAGATAGGGATGCACGGCATAGAGAGCGTTGGCACTCGAATCCACCGGCGGATTCGTCAGTCCGGGGACACCATCCAGTGTCGCCGCTTCCTGAATTCCATCCATAATCAGCACATTATTCGACGCGCCATTGGATCGCATGTAGTCCAACATTTTCTGCATGCCGAACCATCCATTAGGGTTTCCATAGGTGTTGTCGTAGGAGGTCTGTCCAGCGTGTGCCCACGAGATCCAGTTCATGCTTGTATCTGAAAGACTGGGCTCGTTGTAGATTTCGAACATCACGTCGCTCTGCCCGCCAAAGGCGCTCAACAGGCCGTTCCACGCCCTTTGTGTGGCTGCTGTCGGCAACGCCTGGTGATTAGTCTCGCCGCTGTTCTTCTCATCCTGCATGGAGACAATCACGACGAATCCGTTGCAGCGAGCCTTATTGACCGCGTTCACCACCGCCTTCTGATAGTTGTACGAAGTCGAGTACAGAGGATTGCCCTCCAGGTCCGTCTCCGTATCGTTCGGGTCCAGGGATGGCTGGCTGACTTGGATACGAATCACATTGGCGTCCCAGCTGCTGGCCATTGCGAGTTCGGTGTCGCCATACGCTCCCTGCGCCGCCGCGTCCACAGCCCACACGCCACTCGCATTCGGCGATGTCGGATGCGCGGCCGACCACGTTGCATTGTCGTTCGATACTTGCAGCGCCGATACGAATCCACGAATCTGCAGCCCGCGCAAAATGAAGTGCTGCCCGTTCTTCCATAGATAGCCTCCGGAGACCGATACCGTCGGCGGCGTCACGCCACTGCATCCCGGAATTGACGCTTGCAGCGCGCCAGCGCCCGCCAACACACCGATCGCACTCAACATGATCCGCACCGTCTTTGTTCCAAACATTCTCCGCTCCTCATACACAGGTTTGTTGTTGCGGACACGAAGTTATACATCCAGCGCAGAGCTGACAATGATCTCGCGGGACGAAAATGGCCATGACAAACGCGACATCACCGCTACTGCAATCTGGCTATTCTCAGTGGTCCCATGCGGGGGCTTTAGTAGCTCTGAACCATCTTGTTTGGTGTTGTTTGACTATTGCAGCACTGTTCTCCGCTGACTAGCATTCACTTTGTTTTGCAGATTTGCGCCGGTAGCGATTGTCGTGCAATCATTCGCTCCCAACCCAAACTCGTTTTCTCACTGTTTCGCCTGCATCACAACGCCACCGTCATTCGTCCAACAACTTAGCAAGATCTTCCCGGGAGCCCGCAGTCTATGGATCGTCGCAACTTTATTCAGGCCGGTATTGCCGCCGGCGTGCTCGCCACTTCCAACGTTGACCTGGCCGAGACAAAGCAGTCCCGCAGGCCGAACGTTCTTTATGTTTTCGACGACGAACACCGCTTCCAATCCATGCCCGGTCAGCCCTTTTCGGCCCCCATCGCCGCGCCTACGCTCGACGCGTTTCGCAAGGCGAACCTCTCGATGGAGCGTTGCACCTCCAACTACCCTCTATGCTCTCCGTATCGCGGCATCTTTATGACCGGCCTGTGGCCGTATCAGAATGGCATCACGCGCAACTGGTTGGAGCTCGGCACGAACTTCGAATCCATCGGCCACGTCTTCAGCAAAGCGGGCTATGCGACCGCCTACGTCGGCAAGTGGCATCTCTCCGGTCCAGGCCATGACCGTGCTTTCATCCCCGCTGGGCCCCATCGCCAGGGCTTTGAGAATTGGCATGTGTGGGGCGCCGTCGACAAGCATATGAGCTACAGCTTCACCTTCAATCCCGACACCGGCGAAAAGATACAGCCGCAGGGCTACCAGACCACGCTGATGACCGATCAGGCCGTCAAGATCATCGGCGATTACAAAGACAGTGAGAGGCCGTGGATGATGGTGGTTTCCTTCCATCCGCCCCATTTCCCCGTCGACGATGCGCCGGCTGAAGACGAGGCGTTCTTCGCCGCGAAGTCTGTGGAACTTCGCCCCAATACCAGGACCGGAGTCTCCGACCACGGTCCTGTGCGCACAAAAGCCTCAATTGAGAAATTTCACCAGGGGTATTACGCACACATTCGCGCTGTCGATCGTGAGTTCGCGCGCATTCTTAAGACGCTGGACGACACCGGCCAGGCTGACAATACGATCGTCATTTTTACATCCGATCACGGCGAGATGGCCGGCTCCCACGGCCGTATGTACAAGCAGGTTCCGTTCGAAGAGTCGACGCGTGTGCCGTTCTTCATCCGCTATCCCGGACACACCCCGCGCGGAAAGACATGCGACGCCCTGTTTGCGACTGTCGACATCTATCCCACGCTCTGCGGCCTGGCGGGTATCACGCCGCCGGCTCATTGCAAGGGACGCGACCTGTCGAAGCTGATGTTCGGCAAGCCCGGTCCAGACCCCGAGATTGTCTTTCTCCTGAACGGTGATCGGTTGGAACCGCACCCGGCCCATGAAGAAGGCGAGGGCGGAGGCGACCCCAACGGCGGAGGCTACGCTCCGCCAACGTTCCGAGGCCTCTGCACCCGTACGCACACCTACGCCGTCGCGCTGGACGGCCGCTGGTTGCTCTTTGACAACGTGAAAGATCCGTACCAGCAGAAAAACTTGATCGACGAGCCATCGCAGCAGCCGCTCCTCCGTCAGTTCGACGAGAAGATCGCCGCCTGGCTCAAAGATTCCTCCGACCCTTTCCCCTACCAGGCTGCGATCGCAAGGCGATCCTCTGAACCCGTGTAACCAGATGCGCTGCAAGCGAAACGCTCCGGCCCGAAGGGGCCGGGGCGTTTCTCTTGTTCGTCCTCAGTCTCCCGACACTGCGACCGGAATGGTCAACGTATGGGTCGCCGATCCCGACGAAGCCGTGACCGTCACATTGTAGATTCCCTGCGGCGTCTTCTGCCCGCTGTACAGCGTGTTGCCGCATCCCGATAGAACAAGACTCATCCCGCAAGCAATCATGACAGCCGCCAGCCAACGCAGCTTTCTCCGGCGAAAGCCGAAGCCCCCAAGCATCAGCAACAGCAGTGTAGCCATCCATGAGAGCTCTGACTGCCCCGTGCGGTTCGGTCCGATCGTCTGAATCGTCAGCACTGCTACCTGTGCGGCTCCGTCACTTGCCGGCAAGCTGTTTGGCGCGATGCTGCATGTCAGCGTCGGCTCCGGCGATAAGCAGGTCAGCGAGATCGAAGCATAGAATCCGCCCACCGGAGTCAGGGTCAGCGAGTCCGTCGCCGCGGCGCCCGGCAAGACCGTCGCAATCGCCGGCGTCGACGGAACCAGGCTGAAGTCCGCCGCCACTGAGCTCGTATTCTTCATCGTAAAGCTTGCGGAACTCAAGCCCGGCGCCGATGCTGCCACGCTATAGGAGCCAACAATGTAGTCCGCGATCAACGTCGTCGTTCCGGTCGTCGCGAGCCCATTCACATCTGAAGTGACCGTCAGTGTCCCGCTGGTTCCGTTGAAACTGAGGTGTGGTCCACTGGCCGGCGCGGTAAAGGTTACGGCGACGCCTTTCACAGGATTGCCAAACGCATCCACCACACGCGCCACCAAGGGGCTTATAAAGGTCGCGCCCAAAGCCGCCGACTGGCCGCCGCCGGAAAGCGTCTGAACAGCCGCCGGAGCCCCTGCGATCACGGTTGTAGTCTGTGTACTCGCCTGCATCGGATCGGTTGTATCCGCGACGGTCAGCGATTGAATCCCGGTTGTTCCAAACGTAACTCCATTGAAAGTATGCATGCCATTTTCAGAGGCCAGGTAAGTGTAATCGGACGGCAGGTGGGCCGCCTTGTCACTGCTCGAAAAGTGCACCGTGCCCGCGTATGTCACGAAGGGATTGGTCACCGTCACGGAAACGCTTTGCGCGGCGCCCGCGGCGACAGTCCCCGGAAGCGTGAAGCTGAAGCTGAACGTGCTCTTCGCGGTTCCTGTCAGCATCACCGTCTGTCGCGTACCGGCGATCGCCTGCGCATTGTCGGTGATCGTCGAGTTCGCTGAATACACACCTGCCGATGAGGGAGCGAAGTGCACAAGCAGCGTGCATGAACCGGAGGGCACGACTGAGAGCGAAGCCGTATTGCAATCCACGCCGCCTGAAGCGTCTTCGATGAAGCCTGTCGGAAGCGCCACACTCGATACGGCCAATGTGGCATTACCTGAATTGAACAGCGACACCATCAACGACGCTGACGACGTCCCAGGACTCGTCCCGGGAAAAGCCAGCACCGAGGACGCGATATTGATCTCACGCACTTCATTGTTTCCTGTGTCCGCGATATACAGATTGTTGGCGGCATCCAGCATCACGGCCAGGGGAGCCGAGAGCAGTGCGGAGGAAGAGTTTCCTCCATTCCCGCCAAGACCTGCACTGCTTCCTCCAGCCACTGTAAATATTTGCCCGTTTGCGATAGCTCGGACACGATTGTTCCCGGAGTCCGCCAGATAGACGATTCCAGCCGCATCCACCGCTATGCCGACAGGCATATTCAATAACGCTGTCGCCGCACTCCCATCGCCGTTGAACCCGGAGATTCCGGCGCCGGCGATCGTGTGCATGATTCCCGCGGTGTCTACCGAGCGAATTCGCTCGTCGGCTCCATCGGCGATATAGAGCGTCCCCTTGGAGTCGACCGCTAGAGCTGCGGGGCTATTCAGCAATGCGGCGAGTGCCTGTCCGCCATCACCGCCTGAGCCCTGCGTTCCCGTTCCAGCGATTCGTTGTATCTGTCCCGATCGCAAGCCCAGAGCTCGCACGGCGTGGTTGCCGGTGTCGGCGATATATAGAATCCCCGCAGCTATCGCAAGCCCCTGCGGCCCACTCAGTTCTGCATTCACGCCCGGTCCGCCATCCCCTGCATAAGCCGCGATCCCATTACCGGCTACTGTCGAAATGACGCCCGTGCCGGCATCCACGCGACGCACAACGTTGTTTCCAGTGTCCGCAATGTATACGTTACCGGCACCATCCACCGCTACCGACGCGGGCGCGTTCAGGGTCGCCGAACTCGCGGCGCCTTTGTCTCCACTGTAGCCTGCGGTTCCAGCGGTTCCAGCGAAACTGGTAATCGCTCCACTGGAAGCAGCAATACGTCGGACCTCATCGTTGGCGGAATCCGCGATATAGAGGTTGCCGATGCTATCCGCCGCAATCGAACTGGGGCCACGCAGCAGCGCGGCGGACGCCGCGGCTCCATCGCCGGAGTTCCCTGCGGTTCCCGCTGCCGAACCGGCCACAAGCCTGATCGTGCCGGGCAACACTGAGGCCGCCGGACCCACACCAATGGTTGAAAGGCCTGTCCTCGCAGCACCGCCACCGCCATCGGTGAACACCAGCCCACCGCCACGGCTTCCGCTGTGGGTAGGCATGGCTGTTACTCCGGCACTGCACACCGTACCTGTCAGCACGGTGGATGTCCCGCAATTCGTAGCACTGACTGAGAACTCATTTGATCCGACGATCGAGAACGTGCCAGCGGTTGAGCTTAATGCCCACGCTGTCTGTGGCACTGAAGCTGCGCCAAGAGCAACCGTTCCAAACGCGCTTACCGGCCGCGCCATCCGCACCGAAGCCAACCCGGTATCCGTCAACACCAAGTCACCCGCCGCGGTCACCTGAACATCGTTCGGAAGCACCAGGACCGCATTCTGAGCATATTGACCATCAGCGCCGGTCATGTCGGAGTTGGTTCCATTACCCACCACAGTCGTAATCACGCCAAAGTTCTGTCCCTGCGCAGGCGGAGCCACCATACGAATGCGGTAGTTGATCCCGTCAACGATGTAGAGATTGTCGTTCCCGTCAAAAGCGATGAAGTTCACGCCGCTCTTAGCGAAGAGCGCGTTGTCCGCCGTCATGCCATCGCCCGCATACCCGGCAATCACGGTGGTTGCCTGCGGGCCCGCATAGGTCGATATGGTTCCGGTGATATCAGCCGGGCTGATGACCGTCACCTTGCGGACATCGTCGTTGGCCCTCTCGGCGATATAGACATTGTCGTGCGAGTCCACGGCAAGTCCGATGGGCACGTTCACGGTGGCCGCCGACGACTTGCCGCCGTCGCCTGTCTTGCCGCCTGTGCCAGTGCCTGCAAAGCTGTTGACCAGCCCGGTCACTGCATCGACACGATCCACCCGCGGTGCGCCGCCATTTTGTGTAACGAACATATCCCCGCGACTATTGAAGGCCAAACCCTGCGGTGCCTTCACGATCGTCTGCGGACCCGCCAGGCCGTAGGTCACTGTGCCCGAAAGGCCCGTGCCCAGCACGGTTGTAATCACTCCGGTCGATCCGGAGATCTTTCGCACGCGATTGTCCCCCGAGTCCACCACGTAAAGATCGCCGCGGAACCAGCGGACATTTGCCGGCGTAACGAAGATCGCCTGCGTTGCCGGACACCCATCGCCTGAGGCATCCGTCGCGGACGAGCAAAGGATTCCACCGCCTGCGTAGACGCTGATCAAGCCGGTCGCGGCATCCACGCGACGGATAACCTTGTTGCCGGTGTCGGCGATGTAGAGATTTCCATAGACGTCCATCGTCGCTGAGTTCACAGTTGCGCTGAGCGTTGCGGACGTTGCTGCGCCGCCGTCGCCGGTATCTCCAGCAGTGTGGCTGCCCGCAATCGTTGTAACAGAGGGCAACATTTGCGTCGTCTGGCCGCGCATCGGCACGGCAAAGAAGACGAGCGTGGCAACAACCCCGACAATCCCGGGAGACATTCCAACCTGTTTAAACCGCATTCAGAAACCCTCGAATCGTAGACACCGATGAAACATGCCGGCCTCGCGGACCAGTTCCATGCGGGAAGCTCACCGTTCAAGTTCCGCAATCTTCTGTTTGATCGACGTCAGGAAGCTTAGCCATCCGTCATTCCCACCCGCTAGTGATGAACGGATATTTTGTTTTAGTCCTTTTGGACTACCTCGGTGCACGGGTGTTCACCACGGACACGAGATTCCGCGACCATGCAAACACCGCACAGGAATCGGGGGGTGAGGTTGCTGCACGTGAACCACGCGCAGCAACCGTTGCGAATCGACACAACGGTCCGCTCGAGTGCCGACAGTTATTCTTCAGCTCGGAAAGCTTGAGTACCGCTTTGTGTTTTCGACGTAGGGGAAGGTATCGCCTGTGCTCTTCATCCATGCCAGGATCGCCGCATCCAGCTTCTCCATCAGCGAAATCTGCGCCGGATCATGAACCAGGTTCTTCAGTTGATACGGATCGGCCACGTTGTCATACAGCAACCAACGGCCAGTCAAAGTCACGGCATACGTGTGCGTCCTGGTGCGGACGCCGCGATAGCTCGGCATGTTGACGAACTTCAGCGTGCCGCCTTCACCTTCTCCTTCACGGCGTTGGACGGCGCGGCCTCGACGACCTGGATGGCCGGCTGGCTCCGCGGACCTGGCCTCTGCTTCGGGCTCCGCCAACCCTTCTTCTTCGCCCACAACCTGGTTCAGAAGGAAGACCATCTCCTGCTCATGCACGGACCGACCACGGATCACTCCTGAAAGATCGCGTCCGGAGCAGTGCCCCGGAACCGGAATCCCCGCAAGCCCGCAAAGCGTCGGATAGATATCCACCGCTGAGAAAAGCGCGTCCGAGCTCCCACCCTTCCTCATCATGCCCGGATACTTGACCAGGAACGGCACGCGCACCGATTCCTCAAACGGAACCTGCTTGCCGATGCGGCCGTGCGAACCCATCATGTCGCCATGGTCCGACGTATAGATCACGATGGTGTCCTCGTCCTGTCCGTTCTCATCGAGCGCCTTCAACAGGCGCCCAAACTGCTCATCTACGCCTGTGATCGCGCCATAGTATCCCTGCATGGCTTTATGTATGTCGTCGTCAGACTCCAGGAACTGTGCAGTCCCTGTGGTGTCCGGACCCGGCGTCTCGGTATGCACGTTGGGACGGAACTCCAGCGAGTTCATTGGGTACTGCTCCAACTCCTGCTCGGGCGGGTTGTAAGGAGGATGCGGCGGATTGTAGGAAACCACCAGGAACCATGGCTTCTCCTTCGACTGCCGCTTCAGAAACCCGATCGCTTCATCGGTCATCGGAATAGGCTGCCAGCCCTCGGGAGAAATCTTCTCTCCTGTCTTCTGGTCGAATGTCCACGCATGATAGTGCTGATTGGTGCCAGCCCAGGCCTGCCAATCCTCGAATCCCAGACGGTCTGGCCCCGCCGGGATGATGTGCTGATTTTCGCCCGGTCCGCCGAGATGCCATTTGCCCACATAGCCGGTCGCATAGCCGGCCTTCTGGAACGTTTCACCCAGAGCGCCTTCATTCATGCTCAACAGCATGTCCAGATGCATGATGCCGGTCTGCTGAGGATACCGTCCCGACATAAGAATTGCCCTGTACGGCGTGCACAACGGATAGTTCGAGATGCACGTGTCCATGGAGAAATTCTCGCGGCGGAAGCGCTCGAAGTTCGGCGCGATGACCGGGCAGAACGGCTGACCCGGCAGTGACTGCGCGCGATGCTGGTCTCCGAAGACATACAGCACATTCGGTTGCTTACGGGCCGCCTTCGGCTGGCCCACGCCTTCCAGTCCGGTAGCCACTGTCGCTGCGGCTGCGGCTGTAACAAACTCACGCCGACTGATACTGCTCATGCCTTGCTCTCCTGTCTTTTGCGCCTGCTTACTCCAGATATGAAGGGGTCTTCAACTCACCGGTCCGTTCGCCAGGAGGTGTCTGCGGCATCGGCCATGGCTGCACGCCAATCTCGCCGGCCCACTGCTGCCACATGCCAGCCATCGCCTTTGCGCGCTGCGGCTGAGCCGCAGCCAGGTCGTTCATTTCCGTGCGGTCAGCTTCCATGTCGTACAGCTCCCACTGCTCAGGGAACCGTTGCACAAGCTTCCACTTGCCGTCGCGCACTGCCTTGTTGCCCTCGTGCTCCCAGTAGATTGGCTTGCGGGTCCGCGGCCGGCCAGCGAAGATCGGCATCAAGCTCTGACCCACCAGCGCCGGCAACGGACCGGCAGCCACGCTTGACGGATACGATGCCCCCGCCGCTTCGAGGAACGTCGGCATCAGGTCCGTCTCGTGTCCGACGGCATGCACCGGCTCCTTGCGCGGCTGGATCATCTTCGGCCAGCATGCGATGAACGGGGAGCTGATTCCGCCTTCCTGCGTGTAATGCTTGTAAAGTCTGAAGGGCGTATTGGCGCAATTGCCCCACGGGATCCCGATGCTCTGGAAGGTGTGCGACCCGCCCGGCATCACCGACGGGATATTTCCCCGCTCCATGCCGCGCTGGCCTTTGCGCACTTCGATCTCCTCGGAGTTGCCGCCGTTGTCGGACATGAAGACGATGAGCGTGTTGTCCGCGACACCTGCCTTCTCCACGCTGTCGAGGATCCTGCCTACGCCATCGTCGAGCCGCTCGATCATCGCCGCGTACACGGCCATGCGGCGCATCTCCCACTCCTTGTCCTTCGCCTTCGTCCACGCCGGCACGCGAGGATCGCGCGGCGTAAGCGGCCACTTCGCATCCACCAACCCCATCGCGATCTGCTTGTTATGCCGCTCCGTGCGAAGCTCATCCCATCCGCCGGCGTATCGCTTCGCATACTTCTGGACGAGTTCCTCCGGAGCTTGAATGGGCCAGTGCGGAGCATTGAAGGCGCAATACAGAAAGAACGGCTTCTTCTCCTTCGCGAGCTGATCGACATAACTCGCTGCCTTCGTTGCGAAGAGGTCAGTCAAGTAGGCATCGGAGCCCGGCGGATCAACATGGTCGTTGCCGGCCACAAGCAGCGGCGAGTCGTAGTACACCGAGGCCCCTGCAATGATGCCCCAATAGTGGTCAAAGCCGCGCTGTAGCGGCCAGCTTTTCTTTCCCTCGGGTTCTGTGCGCGCCAGGTGCCACTTGCCCACCATTGCGGTCGCGTACCCGGCCGGCTTGAGCCCCTCAGCGATTGTCAGCGTCCTGGCATGCAACTCGCCCTCATACTGTGGCCACGGATAGCGCCCGTAGTCCGACACCATCATCCCCAGACCTGCCTGCTGAGCATACAGCCCGGTCATGATCGAGGCCCTCGAAGGGCAGCAACGCGGATTGTTGTAGAACTGGCTGACGCGGATTCCGCGCCCCGCCAATCTGTCCAGATTTGGCGTTGAAACTTCCGATCCAAAGCAACCGATGTCCGAGAACCCCATATCGTCGGCCAGGATGAGAATGATATTGGGCTTGGCGGGATCCGATGACAGCGGCGAAGCCTTTATTCCCGAAACGCAAGCGCCCATGGCAGCGCCGGTCCCCATGCGCAAAAAATCCCGTCGTGATCTCATTGGCCTCACTTCGCTGTGTTCAAAAATTTGAGAGCGCAAACGTCCACGCCCATATTCCGTCCCGTGTACGGAGAGAGCCTCAGCTTAGAACTCGACTCCGGACCACGCAATAGCCAAAACATACTAGTGGCTCGATCTCCATCTTTCTTGCTCCGCTCCGCGGTCCGCTGACACTAACGTGAAGGCTTCGCGAGAGGCATGCCGGTTGCATCGGGCGCGCCGAAGTTCGGCGTTCCATCGGAGTTCCAGGTAAACCGCTGAATGCGCGGCGACCGCATTGCGGCGCATCCTTGGTTCGGACCAGGGTTTGCATGGTAGATGATCCAGTCCTGCTTCCCGTCCGGCGATTTGAAGAACCCATTGTGTCCGGGCCCGTAAACACCCTTTGCCGGGTTCTCGGCAAACACTGGATGATCCAGTTTCTTCCACGACGCCGCAGACAACAGGTCCGAATCCTCCGGCGCCGAGAGCAATCCCAGAGAGTATTCATCCGTCCAGCAGCCGGAAGCCGAGTACGTCACAAATACTCTGTCACCGGGCAGCAACGCTTCCGGCCCTTCGTTCACCAGCACCTGTCCGCCATCATGCAGGCGCTCCGAATGTTTTTCCCAGTCGTAGGTCGGCGTCGAAAGCAGCGTGCGCGGAGAATCGATTGTCCATGGATCTTTCATACGTGCGATGTAGATGTTCTGAACGCCCCGATCACCCCCTGGCCAACCCGACCAGAGCATGTAGTAAGTGCCATGCACCTCGAACACATCGGGATCGATCGCCCACTGGTTCGTCGCATCGGACACTTGCCCCTTCAGAGTCCAGCTTCCATCCAGCGGGTCTTCGGCCGCATTCTCCACCACAAAAATTCGGCGTCCGCTCGCCGCGCCGTCCGTCGCCGCAAAGTAGATATACCACTTGCCTCCCCAGCGATAGAGCTCCGGCGCCCATATCGCCCTGGACCAGGGCTTGCCCGGTTCCGGAGTCCACACCACCTTTTTCCGCGCATCCGCCAGATCGCTGATGTCGGCGGTTTCCCATAGGGTCAGGTTCTTTCCTGTCGTCGCCGTGAAGTAATAGTGCCCATGCCACGTGAAGACCCACGGATCTGGCCCGGTCGGAAGGACAGGATTGGTAAACATATCCGCATCCGTCTTCTGGCCCAATCCAACAGCACTTATGCCAAGCAGAAGCGCCACAAACACCCATCTCTTCATCATCTGCCAACTATCCATAGTTTCGTGCCGGGGAGCCGGTTGCGAGCGGAATCTCCCGGCATCGACATCCCACACCTTGAACCCCTATGACACTAGCCCAGCCCATCGGGGTTCTTCCCGACGAACAAGACTAGTCCTTTTCTACCAGCTTCAAACTTCCGCTCACCCACTGAGGCGAATGGACTGAGAGTGAAGAAGCAGCTTTCCCTCTGCGAAACAGACCGCTTTGTTTGGTCTGTTTGAGCTATTGCGAAGCTTTCTGAGCCGAAGGCATCATCGCCAAGTTGCAGCGTTGCAACTTGGCCGTGAGTTCCATCGAGGTAGCCTCCGCGTGAAATTCTTCTTCTCGTCCCGTCGTACTCTTCGTGCTTCCTTTCTCGCAGGCATCCTCGGAACACTAAGCGGGTGTGGCCTGAATCCGGGCAAACCGTTGGTCAACCCAGCCTCCGGGCATGGCCTCCGCGGAACCGTACACGGCGGCCAACAGCCCGTTGCGGGATCCACAATTCAGCTCTACACCGTAGGCATCACCGGGGACGGCTCCAGTTCCAACCCGATGCTTAGCGCCGCCACGAAGACGGACGCCGGCGGCAACTTCAACATCACGGGCCTCTACTCCTGTTCGAGCGCCACCTACGTTTACATCACAGCCACAGGCGGCCAGCCTACCTCCGGCGGCACGAATCCCAACCTCGCGCTGATGACCGCCCTTGGCCCATGCACATCCCTCACCACGGATACCTTCATTTCCATCAATGAAGTCACGACCGTCGCCGCCGTAAGCGCGCTTGCGCCATTCATGAACTCAGCCACCGCCGTCGGTTCCTCCTCCGGCGATGCGTCGAGCCTGCAAGCCGCCTTCGCGACCGCGGCGCAGTACGCCGATTCTTCTTCCGGCATGAGCCCCGGCATCAACATACCCAGTGGATGGACGGTTTCCACATCGCTCATCAATACCATGGCCGACATCGTTGCAACCTGCATCAACACTTCGGGCGGAGTGGCAGGAAGCTCTACTGCCTGCGGCCAGCTCTTCACCGATGCGACTCTGAGCGGTGCGCCGGCCCCTGCGGATACCATAACCGCGCTCCTTAATATTCTCCGCAATCCCAGCGCCAACACGCAGGACATCTATACGCTCGCCCAACCGTCGGCTCCCTTTCAGCCGACGTTGACCGCCGCACCTGCCGCCTTCTCTCCGGCCCTTACTTCCGTTACCGACGGTCTTCAGGTGGGCCCATCCGGCCTCTCGTTCGCAGACACTCCAGTGGGCACCAGCGGAATCGCCCAAACGGTCACCATCACCAATCCGTCTTCACACACCGAATCTCTCGGCGCGCCTGCGCTCGCCGGTCTCAATCCCACCGACTACACGCTCTCCAACGCCTGTGGGCCCACACTCAATCCAGGCGACAGTTGCGCCGTCAGCGTTGCCGCAGCGCCGGGAGCGACTGGCCTGCGCAGTGCGTTTCTGAAGATCACTTCAAACACACCGGACTCTCCGCACTACGTTGCTCTCACCACGAACGGCATTTCCGAAGTGGACGGCGCCGTTCAGATCGCCGGCAATCATCTCACGCGCAACGGAGTCGCCTGGATTCCGCGCGGCCTGAACTTCATCGCCTTCGTGCAGCCGCCCGCTGTGCAGCCCGGCGGCTGTGACGGCTCCACTTCCAACAACTTCCAGACGGCTTATAACCGCTATCAGAGTCAGGGCTCCGCACTTTTCACCAAGCTCGTCGCCTGGGGCGCCGACACCATTCGCTTCCAGGTCTCGCAGATGGGACTGGACGCGCAGAGCACGATTTACTCCCAGAGCTTTTTCGATGACTTCGTCCAGGCCGTGCAGCAGGCCCGCGCATCCGGCCTGAATGTCATCGTCAGCATTCAGGACGAGTGCCAGAGTGGAGATCCCTCGCCTGCCAACTACCCCGGTGCGAACAACCAGCGCGTCTGGACGGAGCTCGCGCCTCTCTTCAAGAACGATCTCGGCATCATGTTCGAAATCTACAACGAGCCCGAGCCGCCAGCCTCCACCGCCAACTGGCAGACCTGGCAATCGCGCTTCAACGACGATATCGCCACCATTCGCTCCACGGGCGCCGCCAACGTCGTTATCGCCGACGGACTCGGCTATGCTGCAACCTTCAACGGCGCGCCGGATCTCACGGACCCCGCCAACCAGGTCGCATACGCCGTTCATCCTTACTTCCATCAGGCCAATCTCACATCGTCCTTCTGGGATGCGAACTGGGGCAACTTCGGCGTCACACATCCGGTCATCGTCACCGAGTGGACCTCAGTCGCCAACTCCGCCACCAGCGGCAGCGGTTACTACTGCGATGCCAGCACAGCTGCACAATCTCTCGCGATGATGAACTACATGCAGAGCCATGGCATCGGTATGGTGGGTTTCGCCTGGGACTTTACCGGGACCATCTTCGGCAGCGTCGTCTACTACGCCAACAGCACTACAACGACGTACAAGATCTCCAGCTACGCCGGCAAGAACTGCGGTGACAACGGCTACGGTCCTGGGCTGACTATTCAGGATTGGTTTGTCAGCGGAACCGTGCCTTCGAGCCCCCAATAGAACTCCGCGGTGGTTCCGACGCAACCAAATCCGCCCCGCTTCGATGGCCAACGCTGTGCGTCACTGCGGTACGTCGATCACTCGCGATCATGGTTCAGATACGCGGGCAGCGGAAGTCCTCCGCGCTCGTTTGGCGGTGTCTGCGGCATGGGCCAGGGCTGCGCTCCCACCCGCTTCGCCCAGGCTCTGTAGGCATCCGCCATGCGGTTCACGCGCTCCGGCTCCGCATCAGCCAGATTGTGCAACTCCGTGCGGTCTGCTTCCATATCATGCAGCTCCCAGGTATCGGGCCACGCGGAGACCAACTTCCACTTGCCGTCGCGAACCGCACAATTGCCCTCATGTTCCCAGAAGATCATCCCGCGATCCTCGATCGTC
>JAZKBC010000184.1:23334-24072 GCA_040388825.1 Acidobacteriota bacterium
GCAGCACAGGCAGCAGGCTCTTCCCTTCGAGCGGAGCCGGCGCGGCGCCCGCCTTGCTCTTCGCCGGCAGGCTTGCTCCTGCCGCCGCCAGGCACGTCGGCATGATGTCGAACTCATGCCCCAGTTGGTGCTTGATACCCGGCGCTGTTTTCATTCCCGCAGGCCAGTGCACAATCAGCGGCGTCGAAATTCCGCCCTCATGCGCGTAGTGCTTGTAGAGCCGAAACGGCGTGTTCGACAAGTTGCCCCAGGGGCCGCCGTAACTTTGGATCGTATTCCCCGGCCCCGGCATCACGCCGGGATCGTTGCCGAACTTCAACTCGCTTCCGTCGGGAGCCGCGGCCGGAATCCAGATCCCTCGCTTCGATCCCTTCGGCATGGCGCGGTGTTCGAACTCTTCGAAGTTGCCTCCGTTGTCCGCCAGGAAGAAGATCAACGTGTTGTCGAGCTGTCCCATCTTCTCCACTTGCTCCAGCACACGGCCGACACCCTGGTCGAGCAGGTCCACCTGCGCGGCGTAGACCGCCATCCGTTCCGCTTCCCACTCTTTGAACGACGCCCGCTCCCACGCCGGAACCCGAGGATCTCGCGGCGAAAGCGGCCACTCCTGCTTCAGCAGACCGCTGCGGATTTGCCTTTCATGGCGTTGCTCGCGAAGCCGGTCCCAGCCGGCCTTGTAGCGCTCGCGATACTTCGCAACGACGGCCTCCGGCGCATGGAGTGGCCAGTGCGGCGCAT
>JAZKBC010000185.1:0-1608 GCA_040388825.1 Acidobacteriota bacterium
GGAGGAGAAGTTGAGTGGATTGTTTGGGCGGGAGATTACGGTGACGGAGCGGGGTGGGTATTGGAATGCGTGGTGAGGCTGGGCCGCGGGTCTAGTGTGAGCGCTCGAGTTTGCAGGCTGCGTTGTTGGCGGTTGGCAAGGTGAAAAAGGTGATGCTGGCGGGTGGGAGTGTGAGTTCGCCTTTCTTTGTGGGGGAGCCGGTGAGGGTGGGGAGGTCGGCAGTGCTGGTGAGGGCGATGGTCTGGTTGTTGAGTTGAACGGTGGAGCTGGTGAGAGTGGGGGCGGTGAGGGTGTAGCGGGTGGAGTTGAGGGGTAGCTGGATGGTCTGGGGTTCGGTTGAGTTGAGGTTGAGTGCGAGGAGAGTGACGCCGCCGGAGGTGTTCTTCATGCAATGGGCGAAGAGGTGGACGGTAGGTGAGGGGCTGGGGCCGGGAGCGAGGACGGTGGTGCCCATGGTGTTGTGCCAGAGGAGAGCGGCCCAGTAGTTGGGGCGCGGGGTGAGGGTGCGGGCGTCGAGGAGGCCGTAGTCGCTGGCGTCGAGGGTGTTGTGCATGACGACCTGGACGTTGTGCTGGGCGAGGACGCCAAGTTGGTTGAGGTAGCGGAAGGTGTCGACGAAGGTTGCGGCCCAGCGGTCGCCACCGCAGGCGGCCTGGCCTGTTTCGGTGAGCCACATGGGTTTGCCGGGCTCGTATTGGTCGCGGAGGTGGCTGTAGAAGGACTCGACGGTGGTGGTGCGGGAGAGCCAGTCTTCACTGAGCGCGGCGTTGGAGCTGATGCCGGCGCCGGGACCGCGCATGGCGGAGCAGCGTTCGGAGACGGTGCCGTAGAAGTGATAGGAGAAGCCGTCGACGGCGTTGGGGCCGATGGGTTGGAGCATGTCGGCGGAGGGAATCAGTTTCAGGCTGCTGATCGTGAGGCCTTCCGCCGTGCCGCTGGGGCCGAGGAAGATGGTCTGGGGCGAGGCGGTGCGCAGGAAAGCGCGGAAGACGGCGAAGTCGCGCGCGTAGGCGGGGCCGTCGTAGCCTTTGGGAACGTCGGCGAGGAAGGCGAGGTTGGGCTCGTTGAAGAACTCGGTGACGGCGATGGAGCCGCCGAGGCGGTGGGTGGCGTCGAGGATTTTTTGCGCTTCGGTGGTGGTCCAGAGGCCGGAGGCATCGCGGGTTCCCATGGAGACGGCGAAGGAGGTGACGATGGGGGCATCGACGGCGCGGGAGAAGTCGATGACGGACTTCCACTCGGCGCGGGTGAGGACGCCGCCGAAGCCCGCGGGCGGGGTGGCAGGCGGAGGAGCGTCGGAGTCGTGGAAGTAGACGTTGTTGGCCCAACTGCCGGAGACGCGGAGATACGCGGGGCCGAGAGCAGTGGCGAGCTTGCGGAGCTGCGGGTCCGAGAGATCCGCAGGAGGGCGCTGCTCGAAGAGGTTGGGATCAATGCCGACGCCTCTGATATTGGCGGGCGGCTTGATGGGGGCATCCGTGTAGGGCTTCCAGAAGCGGCCGCCTATGACTTCGACCATTTCTATGTTGTAGGACTGAAAGCGTGGGGAGACGGTGCCGAGCTTCGGCATGGTGGCGACCCTGATCCTCTGGGGTTACGTGGTGGACC
>JAZKBC010000185.1:1618-16992 GCA_040388825.1 Acidobacteriota bacterium
GGCGAAGAGGGTTGCGGTGAGGACGAGCTTCATGGCGGTGATGGCTCCGGGGAACCAATGTACACGGTTGAAGAGATGGTGGTGTACACGGAATACGAACAAGATTCGCGATGCCGTGGATGGTTTACGAAGTGCGGCTGGCTCGCCTCAAGATGTTCATTGTTGGTTGCTGTTGGGGATACCGGTGTAATATTTCGGGCTATCGGAGGATTCATGAAGCGATCGCACGGCTGCTTGTTGGCGGTGGTTGGGATGATTGTGGGATTGTCAGGGTGTCACTCGTCGAATCCCCTGATTGGCAAGTGGAAGCTGGCTGAGGGAAGCAAGTGTGGGACGACGCAGCTGGAGTACACGGCTACGGATTATGCGGGGTTCGAGCTGCCGGATGGAATCTATCCGGGGTGGCATCACGTTGCGGTGTCGTACAACGTGAGCGACAAGGAAGTGTGGCTGATTCCGTTGAATGGTGGGCAGGCGTATGGGACGCGGGTTTTTGTGATCGATAAGGATCACATCAAGCCGGATGATTTTTGCTCGGCGACGTATGAGCGGGCGGACTAGCGGGAGTTCATGGCTTGCTGCAGGGCTTCGACGTATTGGCCGAGTTGGAGGCCGTCGCATACGGCGTGGCTGACGTGGATGGAGACGGGCATGGAGCGGGTGTCGCTTTGCGCGGTCATCTTGCCGAAGGTGATGCGGGGGCAGGTGTCCTGGCGGGAGAAGGCGCGGGCGTGGGAGAGCGCGGTGAAGTTGATCCAGGGGAGAGTGGAGTAGCGGATGAGGTAGTTGGCGGTGGTGCGGGGGAGGCCGGTGGTGGCGCGGATTTCGGTGGCTACGGTGGCGGAGTTTTTCAGGAAGGTTTCGAGGTTTTCGTCGTAAGGGACGTGGCCGTAGCCGAAGGTGCCGTCGGGACGATCGACTACGGCGCCGGCGTCAATGCGGTCGTAGACGATGATCTGGTCTTCTTCGACGCGGGTGCGGAAGGCTTCGACTTGTTGCGCGGCGGCTAGCGATTGATAGAGGCAGTAGAAGTGGAAGGAGATGCCCTGCTGCTTGACGTAGCGGTAGGCAGAGGTGCAGTCGATGGTGACTGTGACGCCGTAGTAGGGCTCTTCGAAGGCGCTGAAGAATTCGTAGTGCTCGCGGCGAGGCCAGGTGGTGAGATCGATGGTGTGGTGGCCGGGAGCGGTGTGGTTCATGGTTAGCGGTGAGTGCCGGTGGCGGCTAGCTGGCCGATGTGGACGAGCTCGGGGCGCGTGATTTTGCTGGGGCCGAGGACCGCGACGTTGGGCAAGGGGCCGCGGACCATGGCGACTTCGTCGCAGGCGTAGAGGCGTGGGCAGGTCTGGCAGTCCTTGTAGATTTTGTCGGGCATGGCGGAGCGGTCGGCGACGCGGAAGCCGAGGTGCTCGAAGTAGTCGGGGATGCGGGTGAAGAGGCAGACGCTCATGACCTGGTGCTCTTCGGCTTCGGCGATGAGGGTTTCGAGGATGGCGTCGCCGGCGCCGAGGCCGCGGCGGTCTTCGCGGACGACGATGGAGCGGACTTCGGCGAGGTGTGGACCGTAGAGATGGAGCGCGCCGCAGCCGAGGAACTCTTCTTCGCCGGTCGAGGGGTTGTCGCGATAGGCGACGGTGAAGTCGCGGATGTTTTCGCAGAGCTCGGCGTAGGAGCGTTTGAGGAGCGTGCCGTCGCCGGAGTAGGCGTTGACGAGGTCGAAGATGTTGCGGGCGTCCTGCAGATGGGCCTTGTGGACGTGGAGCTGCGGAGATGCAGCGAGGGCTTGTGCGGAGTTGCCTTGGCCGAGGTCGGCGGGATCGAGGGTGTTTTGTTCAGTCAATTCTTGGCCTCTGATTGGATGCTGGATGCGAGTGCGTTGATGCGAGTGCGGGCAGAGGCGAGGGCTTCGGCGACGCGGGTGGTGGCGGTGCCGCCGATGACGTTGTGGCAGTCGAGCGTTGCGCGGAGCGTGATGGCTTCGAAAAAATCAAGATCGAAGTGTTCACTCAGCGCGCGAAGATCGTCAAGAGGAATTGCGTCGAGCTCGAGGTTTTTTTCGAGGCCGAGACGGACGGCGTTGCCGACGATCTCGTGAGCCCTGCGGAAGGGGACGCCCTTGTTCGAGAGGTACGTGGCGGCGGCCATGGCGTTGAGGTAGCCGGAGGTTGCGGCCGACTCGAGTTTGGCGAAGCGGAACTTGAGCGAGCGGGTGAAGTTGGGCAGGACGCTGAGCAGGCCGGAGAGGGTGTCGGCGATGTCGAAGATCTGCTCCTGGCCTTCCTGGAGGTCCTTGTTGTAGGCGAGCGGGAGGCCTTTGATGAGGGTGGCGAGTGCGGTGGATGCGCCGAGGAGGCGGGCGGATTTGCCGCGGGCTAGCTCGGTGAGGTCGGGGTTCTTCTTTTGCGGCATCGCGCTGCTGCCGGTGCTGAAGGCTTCGGGGAGATCGAGGAAACCGAACTCGGCGGTGGCGTAGAGGGTGAGCTCTTCGGCGAAGCGGGAGATGTGGAGGCCGAGAGTGGAGGCGGCTTGGGCGAAGTCGAGCATGAAGTCGCGGTCGCTGGTGGCGTCCATGCTGTTGGTGGTGGGGGCTGTGAAGGCGAGGGCGTTGGCGGCGATGGTGCGGTCGAGGGCGAGGGTTGCGCCGGCGATGGCTCCGCTGCCGAGAGGACAGAAGTTCATGCGGGTGCGGGCGTCGGCGAGGCGCCCGAGGTCGCGCTCGAGCATCGACACGTACGAGAGGAGCCAGTGGGCGACGAGAACGGGCTCGGCGCGCTGGAGGTGGGTGTAGCTGGGCATGGGCTTCTCGCCAGCTGATTCGGCGAGGGCGAGGAGCGCGTTGGCCCAGGCGACGAGGCCCTTGGTTGTGGCGTCGATGGCGTCGCGGACGAAGAGGCGCATGTCGGTCGCAATCTGCTCGTTGCGGCTGCGGCCGGTGTGGAGCTTGAGGGCGAGGGCGCCGATTTCCTTGGTGAGCTCGAGCTCGACGTAGTGGTGGATGTCTTCGGCCTGCGGGGCAGAGGCGACGATGGCGGCGCCGACCTGCTGGTCGGAGGTTTCGTAGTCGACTTGTCCTGACGTGGCGGAGATGCGGTTGGCCCAGTTTTCCGGGCGGCGTCCGACGGCGGTTAGGCCTTCGAGGGTCCTGGTTAGTTCATCGGGCGTGAGGATGCCGGCGGCTGCGATGGTTTGGGCGTGGGCTTTGCTGGCGGCTACTTCTTGAGGCAGGAGGCGCCAGTCGAAGGGGAAGCTGCGCTGCCACTGCTCGAAGGTGCGGTCGAGGGGCTCGCGGAAGCGGCCGGACCACATTTTTGCGGGTTCTGAGGGGTGCATATCAGCAGCTTTCTTTCAGATGATTGTGAATGGTGCGATAGGTCTGCCCCGCGTTGAGCGTGACCTAGTTGTGATACTCGCTGGTGAGGCCTCCCGCGAGGCACAGGATGACATTATCGCGATCAATCCATGTGATTCGAGTGTTCAGATACAAGCCATGCAGTACGAGCTGTCGATCCGAGGTGTTGCCGGCTTTGAGGTGCGCGTAGACATCTGTTGAGCCGCTGCCTAGTGGGCCATTGCCGTCGAAGCTTTCAACCGTATAGAAAACGCTTGGGTCGTTCGACGGAACGCAGACGACGTGATCTGGTTTTTCCGAACAAGCGATCACGAGGGAGAGCGCGATCATCGCAAGGGCGCATGATGGGCCGTTCCTCATTAGATCGAATTGGCGACTGCCAAACATTGTTGAGACCGTACCTCAGGGGCTAAAGCCCGGAAACGTTGGCGGTGGTTGTTGTCACGGCTGAAGCCGTGACCTACCGGTCGTGCCTGGTATCGAGCGCACCTTGCGCTCGGTGGTGCGTGGTGCGTTTATGCGTCCGTGGCTAGCCAGGAGACGGTGATGCCGTTGATGGAGTTCATGAAGGTGGGTGTGACTTCAATCTTGAAGCTGGTTGCGGTGATGGAACTGCTGTTCAGCTCGAGGCTGATGATTGCTTGTGCCTGGTCGTTGAATCCCGTGATGCTGAGCAGTACAGAGGGCGTGGCGGAGAATGATTTGGGAAAAGTGACGTCGTAGACGGCGGGTTCAGGGCTGTCCATGACGTGGGTCCAGCTGGTCTTGGTGGTTTGTTTGAAATCGGATGTTGTGAAGTCCAGGCGAAGCGTACCGGTTTGTGTCATTGGAGCTACTCCTTTTCGCCGCTGGTGGTGAGCTGGGGCATCTCGCTGCCTTTGCTCAGGGTGAGGAGGCCGGTTTGGGCGTAGGTGATTAGTTTGGCGCGGGTGTCGGTAATGTCGAGGTTGCGCATGGTGAGCTGGCCGATGCGGTCGCGGGGGGAGAAGGTGGATTCGGTCTTCTCCATGCTGAGGCGCTCGGGGGCGAAGGTTAGGTTCGGGCTGTCGGTGGAGAGGATGGTGTAGTCGTTGCCGCGGCGGAGTTCGAGCGTGACCGAGCCGGTGATGGGCTTGGCGACCCAGCGCTGGGCGGTGTCGCGGAGCATCATGGCTTGTGGGTCGAACCAGCGGCCCTGGTAGAGGAGGCGGCCGAGTTTGCGGCCGTTGTCGCGGTACTGCTCGATGGTGTCTTCGTTGTGGATACCGGTGATGAGGCGCTCGTAGGCGATGAAGAGCAGAGCGAGGCCGGGGGCTTCGTAGATGCCGCGGGACTTGGCTTCGATGATGCGGTTCTCGATCTGGTCGCTCATGCCGAGGCCGTGGCGGCCGCCGATGGTGTTGGCTTCGAGGAGAAGAGCGACGGCGTCGGAGAAGGTCTTGCCGTTGATGGAGACGGGTTGGCCTTCTTCGAAGGTGATCGTGATCTCTTCGGGCTTGATGTCGGCGTCGGACTTCCAGAAGGCGGAGCCCATGATGGGGGCTACGATCTTCATGCTGGTGGTGAGGTGTTCGAGGTCTTTGGCTTCGTGGGTGGCGCCGAGGATGTTGGAGTCCGTCGAGTAGGCTTTTTCGGTCGACATTTTGTAGTCGAAGCCGGACTTGATGAGGAACTCGGACATTTCCTTGCGGCCCCCTAGCTCGTCGATGAAGGCGGCGTCGAGCCAGGGCTTGTAGACCTTGAGGTCGGGGTTGACGAGGAGGCCGTAGCGGTAGAAGCGCTCGATGTCGTTGCCCTTGAAGGTGGAACCGTCGCCCCAGATGTTGACGTCGTCTTCCTTCATGGCGGTGACGAGCATGGTGCCGGTTACAGCGCGGCCGATGGGCGTGGTGTTGAAGTAGGTGACGCCGGCGGTGGTGATGTGGAAGGCTCCGGCCTGGAGGGCGGCGATGCCTTCGCGGACGAGCTGGGCGCGGCAGTCGATGAGGCGGGCTTTTTCTGCGCCGTACTCGAGGGCCTTGCGGGGGATGGCGTCGTAGTCGGTTTCGTCGGGCTGGCCGAGGTTGGCGGTGTAGGCGTAGGGGATTGCGCCTTTTTGCTTCATCCAGTGGAGGGCGGCGGAGGTGTCGAGGCCGCCGGAGAAGGCGATGCCTACGCGCTGGTTGAGAGGGAGGGATTCGAGGATTACGGACATGGGCTGCTTTCGAGATTCGAGTTGGGCCGGGGCTGAAGCCCCTCGATTTTGGTGCGGGTGACAGGGCCCTAAAGGGCCCTTCTAATCCGGTAAAGCGTTAGCGTTTGTTGCGGGATTGGAGGCCGGTGCGGTTGCGGCTGTTGGGGATGCGCTTGGCTCCGCCGAGGAGCATGAGCGTGATGGCTTTCTGGGCGTGCATGCGGTTTTCGGCTTGATCGAAGACTACGGATTGGGGGCCGTCGAGGACGGCGTCGGTGACTTCGGCGCCGCGGTGGGCGGGGAGGCAGTGCATGAAGACGGCGGACTCCTGCGCGTGGGACATGAGCTCTTCGTTGACCTGGAAGGGCTTGAAGATGGGAGCGCGGCGGGCGGCCTCGTGCTCCTGGCCCATGGAGGTGCAGACGTCGGTGTAGATGGCGTCGGCGCCGGTGGCGGCCTTGATGGGGTCGTGGGTGAGGGTGAGGGAGCCGCCGGTTTGTTCGGCGATTTCGATGGCCTTGTGGATGATGTCGAGCTTGGGCTCGAAGCCTTTCGGTGTTGCGACGGTGCAATGCGCGCCGAGGAGCGCGGCGGTGAGCATGAGCGAGTGGCAGACGTTGTTGCCGTCGCCGACGTAGGTGAACTTGAGGCCTTCCATGGGGCCGAAGCGTTCTTCGAGGGTCATGAAGTCGGCGATGGCCTGGCAGGGGTGCTCGAGGTCGGAGAGGGCGTTGATGACGGGGATGCGCGCGTTGGCGGCCATCTCGGTGACGGTCTCGTGGGCGTAGGTGCGCAGGACGATGACGTGCATCCAGCGCTCGAGGTTGCGGGCGACGTCGGGGATGGACTCGCGCTCACCGAGGGGAGAGGCGGTCTGGTCGACGAAGAGCGCGTTGCCGCCGAGGGTGTTCATGGCGGCCTCGAAGGTGAGGCGGGTGCGGAGCGAGGCCTTCTCGAAGAACATGACCATTTGTTTGGCGTCGAGGGCGTGGCGGAAGTCTTCGGGCTGGGCTTTTACGGCGTGCGCGAGCTCCATGACGGCGGCCATCTCCTGGATGGAGAGGTCGGCGATGGAGGTGAGGTCGCGGCCGGCGAGGCCCTTGGCGAGCTCGGTGAAGGCGGTGTCGGACTGGATGCCGAGCGTGACCGGGCGCGGTGTGGAGGGGGCGTTCATGACGATGGTTTTGTTGTCCATGGAAGTCTCGGTGTGACGAAGTTGTTAGTTGTTAGTTCTTAGTTGTTAGTACGGCGGTGGCCGCTTCGGAAGTCGCGTGTTGAGTGAGGAGTTCGTCGAGGGCCTGGATGGTCTGGTCGACGTGGGCCCTGGTGATGAGGAAGGGGGGAAGGAAGCGGAGGACCGTTTCGTGGGTGCGGTTGAGGACGATGCGGCGGGTGGTCATGTCCGCGTGGACGGCTTTGGCGAGGTCGGCGTTGTTGAGCTCGAGGCCGAGCATGAGGCCGAGGCCGCGGACGGCGGTGACGGTGGAGTGCTTCTGCTGGAGGGATTCGAGCTGCTGCTTGAAGTAGCTGCCGACGTCGTTGACGTGGTCGAGGAGGTGGTCGTGCTTGATGGTGTCGATGACGGCGATGGCGACGGCGCAGGCGAGGGGGTTTCCGCCGAAGGTGGTGCCGTGCATGCCGGGGGTGAAGGCGCGGGCGGCTTCTTCAGTGCAGAGCATGGCGCCCATGGGGATGCCGCCGGCAATGGGCTTGGCGAGTGTGGTGACGTCGGGCTGGATGCCGAAGTGCTGATAGGCGGTCCACTTGCCGGTGCGGCCCATGCCGGATTGGATCTCGTCGAACATGAGCAGAGCGCCGGACTGGTCGCAGAGGTCGCGGGCGGTTTGCAGGAACTCTTTCGAGACGAGGTTGATGCCGCCTTCGCCCTGCAGGACTTCGATGCAGATGCCGCAGACGTCGTGGTTGAAGGCCTGCTTGAGGGCGGCGACGTCGTCGAAGGGTATGAACTCGACGTCGGGCATGACGGGCTGGAAGGGCTCGCGGTAGGCGGCCTTGTGGGTGGTGGCGACCGAACCCATGGTGCGTCCGTGGAAGGAGTGCTCGAGCGCGAGGAACTTGGTGCCGATGTTGCGGCCTTCGTTGCGGAGAAGGCCGGCGTGGGCGCGGGCGAGCTTGAGCGCGGCTTCCCAGGCTTCGGTGCCGGAGTTGGAGAGGAAGACGCGGTCGAGGCCGGTGATCTCGGTGAGGCGGAGGGCTAGCTCGGTGGTGCCGCGGTGGTAGAAGAGGTTGCTGGTGTGGAGGAGGGTGGCGGCCTGGTCGTTGATGGCCTTGGTGATGGCGGGGTGGTTGTAGCCGAGGGCGCAGACGCCGATGCCGGAGAGGAGGTCGAGGTGGTCGTTACCCTGCTCGTCGCGGAGGTGGACGCCGTTGCCCGAGACGAATTGCGTGGGGTAGCGGGCGTAGGTCTGGAGGAGGAGCTTGGATTCGGCGGCTTGGAGGTCGGTGAGGGGCGTGGTGGCTTGGTTCGGCATTGGTGGCGCTCCGGACAAAATACAGAGGTTCTTCGCTTCGCTCAGAATGAGGGTTCTAAAAAGCAGAGGCGCTGATTTAGAACCCGTGGACGGGGGTAAGTGATCGTCGGTATTTCATGCGGCGATGACCTCCGTTCCGTCGTTGATGCGCTGGCTGATGAAGTCGGGCAGCGAGGCAGCGGAGGAGGCGGGGAGGATGCGGACTCGCTTGACCCCGTGGAGGAGTGCGTCCTTGCAGGCGTTGAGCTTGGGGAGCATGCCTCCGGAGACGACCGCGGCGCGTTCGAGTTCGGGGACTTGTTTGAGGGAGAGCCAGCGCATGACCTGGCCGTCCGCGCCTTTGACGCCGGGGACGTCGGTGAGGAAGACGAGGGCATCGGCGTGGGTGGCGATGGCGCAGGCGGAGGCCATCTCGTCGGCGTTGATGTTGTAGTACTCGCCGTCGAAGCCGAGAGCGATGGAGGAGATGACGGGAACGGCGCCCATGGTCCAGATGGCATCGAGCCACTTGGGATCGGTGGCGGCGATTTCGCCGACGAAGCCGAGGTCGTGCTCGGTCTGCTTCTTGCGGGCGCGGAAGACGTGGCCGTCGCCTCCGGTGAGGCCGACGGCGGCCTGGCCGAACTGGGTGAGCGCGGCGACGAGGGACTTGTTGACGCGGCCGCCGAGGACCATGATGGCGGCGTCGCGGGTTTCGGCGTCGGTGATGCGGAGGCCGGCGACGAACTCGGACTGCTTGCCCATCTGCTTGAGCAGCTTGGTGAGCTGGACGCCGCCGCCGTGGACGATGGCGACCTGGTGGCCGTCGGCGGCGAGGGTCGCGATGGAGCGGGCGCAGAGCTTGAGGAGCTCTGGATCTTCGAGAGTGGCGCCGCCTAGTTTGACTACGAATTTCATGGAAACTCCAGATGCTAGATGCGAGGTTCTAGGTACGAAAGAGATCAGAGGAGGCCTTCGGATTCGGGGAAGCCGGCCATGAGGTTCATGTTCTGGACGGCTTGCGAAGAGGCGCCCTTGAGGAGGTTGTCGAGACAGGAGACGACTACGAGCCGGCGGCCATCGGGTGAGAGCTGGAAGCCAAGGTCGCAGAAGCTGGTGCGCACGACGTGCTGGATCTGCGGCAGGACAGGTGAGCGACGGACGCGCACCATGGGGCTGTCGGCATAGAAAGCGTCGAAACAGTCCTGAATAAGTTTATTACTTCCGGGTTCGTTGAGGCGAACGTAAATGGTGGAGAGAATGCCGCGCGGGATGGGGAGAAGATGCGGCGTGAACTGGAGCTGCTCGTTGGTGATGGAGAGCTGCTCGAGGATTTCGCCGGTGTGGCGATGGCCGAAGACCGCATAGGCGGAGAGATTGTCCGCCGCATACATGAAGTGGGTGTTGGGCGTGGGGGTCTTGCCGGCGCCGGACACTCCGGACTTGGCGTCGGCGACGATGCCGTGGTCGAGGTCGATGAGATTGGCGCGGACCAGCGGAGCGAGCGCGAGGATGATCGACGTGGCGTAGCAGCCGGGGTTGGCGACGATGCGCGCGGTTTTGATGGCGGGGCCGTGGAGCTCAGGCGAGCCGTAGACGGCTTCGTGCTGCAGCCGGGTGGCGAGCGTGGGGTCGGCGTCGGTGAGCTTGTAGATGGCGCGGTTGGCGTCGTGCTGCAAGCGCCAGGCGGCAGAAAGATCGATGATGCGGATGCCATGCTGCAGAGCGATGGGTGCCCACTCGCGGGCCTGTTCGTGCGGCGTGGCGGTGAAGAGGATTTCGATGCCTTCGTTCTGGAGCTGCGACCAGTTGAAGGGAGAGATGCTGAGCGAGTCCGCATTGTTGAGGTGCAAGAGCTGGGGGTGGAGATCGGTGAGGAGCTGGGATGCGCCTTCTGCGCCTTCGCGGCCGAGGAAGAGAGGCGGCGTGGATTGCAGGCGCGGGTGCTCGAGGAGCAGGCGGGCGAGCTCGGCTCCGGCATAGCCGCTGACGCCGGCTACGGCGGTGCGGAGGGTTTGGGATTCGTTAGGCAAGGAAGACCTCGATTCGTTTGCGGAGGTCGGAGGCCTTGCGGGTGTCGGGGCAGACGATGAGAACGGTGTTGTCTCCGGCGATGGTGCCGACGACTTCGTCCCACTCTTCGTAGTCGAGCGAGGCGGCGACGGGCTGGGCTCCGCCCATGGTGGTGATGAGGACGAGGAGGTTCTGCGCCTGGCGAACTTCGAGAGCGAAGTCCTGGAGGACGCGGGCGATTTCGGGAAGATCGTTTTCGTCCTCGTCGGAACCTTCAGCGGGAAGAGCGTAGCCGGAGGGACCCTTCATGAGCTTGAGCTCGTGGATGTCGCGCGAGAGGGTGGCCTGGGTGACGTGAATGCCCTTGGCCGCGAGCTTGCGGCGCAGAGCGTCCTGGTTCGAGACCGAGGTCTTGACGAGGAGTTCGCGGATCGCATTGTGGCGCTGAGTTTTCATGCATTCCTGGGGATGCGGAGAGTGATTTTCTCCAAAGCAAAAGCGTGACGCCAAGGCGCCACGCGGGGTGCATAAACATCCACTTACAATGTATAAATATACAGAGACCCTTTTGTCAAGGGCTTGTGGCGCTCGATGTGAAGAAGTTGTGGAGAACGCGCGAGATTGTGACGAGACGCGGAATCGTGCTTGGCTCTAGCGCAAGAAGGGAAGTATAGTGAACTATGGCCCTGTATCAACATGAACGTCAGGGGCGTGCCGAAGGTGGGCAGGCCCGCAGAGAGCAGTCTTCAAACGGCGAGGTGAAAATCGCACTGGAGACGCAGGCCTGTTGTAGCCCGGCACAAATGAATCTGGTGGACGAGAAGTTCGATCACGACTCGTGCGGTGTGGGGTTTGTGGCGAGCGTACATGGCACGCGGACGCACAAGATTTTGCAGGATGCGCTGACGGCGCTGGTGCGGCTGGCGCATCGCGGAGCGGTGGCGGCGGATGGATCGTCGAGTGACGGCATTGGATTGATGACGGGAGTTCCGCGGGAGCTGCTGTTGCAGTCTACCGGCGTGGAGCTGGCCGATGATGAAGTGCTGGGTGTGGGCATGTTGTTTCTGCCGCCGGAAGAGACGCGGGCACAGGAGATTGTGGAGGCGGCGCTGAAGTCGCAGGACCTGCGCGTGCTGGCGTGGCGTAATGTTCCGACGCGGCCGGAGGTGCTGGGCGAAATTGCGCTGAGCACGATGCCGAAGATTTTGCAGGTGCTTTGCGCGGATGTGCCGGAGCTGAAGAACGCCGAGCACGAAGTGGATCCGATGGAGCGGCGGCTGTATCTGGCGCGCAAGCAGTTTGAGCGCGCGGTGGAGCTGAAGGAAGTGACGGGGTACTTCTGCTCGCTGTCGTCGACGACGATTGTTTACAAGTCGATGTGCATGGGAACGCTGCTGCCGGAGTTTTATCCGGACCTGGCGAGCCATGATTATGTGACTTGCTGGGCGGTGTTTCACCAGAGGTATGCGACGAACACGCTGCCGGCGTGGCATCGTGCGCAGCCGGCGCGGAAGCTGGGGCATAACGGCGAGATCAACACGGTGTGGGGCAACCGGTCGCGGATGGCGGCTCGTGACTCAACGCTTCCCGTGGAGTGCAAGCCGGTGCTGACGAAGGATGGAACGGATTCGACGTCGCTGGATGAAGTGGTCGAGTTGATTTCGCAGAACGGACGCACGATTTCAGAAGCGGTACGTATGCTGCTTCCGCCTGCGGATGCGGGGTTGAAGGGAAGAGACGACAGCCCGTTCCTGCAGTATCACGCGGGATGCACGGAGCCCTGGGATGGACCGGCGGCGATCGCTTATAGCGATGGCGTGGCGGTAGGTGCGGCGCTGGATCGCAACGGACTGCGGCCTTGCCGGTATGCGATTACGAGCGACGGAATTGTGGTTGCCGGTAGTGAGGCTGGGCTGGTGGATCTCGATCCGGAGAAGGTGATTGAGAGTGGGCGGCTGGGGCCGGGGCAGATGATCGCCGTGGATACGGTGGAGCACAGCATCTATCACAACGAAGAGATGCTGGATGCGTTCGACGCGAAGGCGACGTACGCGAGCCTGATTGAAGAGACGCCGCTGATTCCGGTGGAGTATGCGAAGCGCGAGGAGACGGAGCTTGCTGCTTTGCAGCGTGGCTTTGGGTATACGAAGGAAGATTTGAAGATGATTCTGCAGCCGATGGCTGCGACTGGCAAGGATGCCGTGTGGTCGATGGGCGATGACACGCCGCTGGCGTTTCTGGCGAAGAGTCCGCGGCCGCTGTATGCGTACTTCCGGCAGAGATTTGCGCAGGTGACGAACCCGGCGATTGACCCGCTGCGGGAAGCGATCGTGGTGAAGATGAGCACGCGGTTCGGTCCGTGGGCGCACATCCTGGAGAAGAATGCTCCGCTGCCGGGTATCTCGCTGAAGTCGCCGTTCCTTTCGCTGGGACAGGTGGCGGCGTTGCGGGCAGGGAAGTATCCGCATGTGGATGAGCTGAGTTTGAAGGAGATGCCTTGCCTGTATCCGCCTTCGCTGACCCTGGAGCAGGCAATTGACGATTTGTGCTCGCGTGCGGTGGCGGCGGTTCGCGAAGGTTTGAAGCTGCTGCTGCTGACCGACCGTGGGGCGAGTGCGGAGGCGTTGCCGATTCCGATGGCGATGGCCGCGGGTGCGGTGCACCAGGCGCTGGTGACGGCGGGGATGCGGACGCTGTGCGGAATTATGGTGGAAGCTGGCGACTGCCGCGACATTCATCATGCAGCGGTGCTGATTGGATATGGCGCGGGTGCGGTGTGCCCTTGGCTGGCGCTGGAGACGGCGGTTTCGCAGCAGCCGGAAGGCGTTGACGGCGAGAAGATGATGTTGAAGGCGCTGGATGCGGGGCTGGCGAAGGTGATGTCGAAGATGGGCATCAGCGTGGTGGACAGCTATCGCGGAGCGCACCTGTTCGACATTCTCGGGTTGCATATGAGCGTGGTGGAGCGTTGCTTCCCGAACACGCCGGCGCCGTTGTCGGGGATTGGGTTTGCTGAGGTTGATCGGCGGTTGCGTGAGAGCTGGCTCCAACCCACTCATGACGGTGAGACTGTCATGAATGGGCCACCCAAGGCAGCGGCGGATTTGCCGGACTTTGGCTGGGTGCGTTTTCGCAAGGCCGATGCAGCGGAGCCGCATAAGTGGCAGCCGCCGAATGTGAAGGCGTTGCAGACCGTGGTGGGGAGTGCGCGTGGGAGTGCTGCGGCGACTGATCCGACTGCGGCGTTCCAGATTTTCAGCCGCAACGTTGATAACGGAGAGGCTGTGACGCTGCGCGATCTGCTGGAGATTCGTCCGGCGGGGCCGGAGATTGCGGTGGAGGATGTTGAAGCGCCGGAGTCACTGGTGAAGCGGTTTGTGGCGAGTGCGATGTCGCTGGGGTCGTTAAGCCCGGAGGCCCACCAGACGATTACGCAGGCGATGAACTCGCTGGGCGCGCGGTCGAATACGGGTGAGGGTGGCGAGGATCGCGATGTGTATCGGCCGGAGAGCGTGGGCTTCCACGAGCTTGGACCGGAGGGCGGCGACGTCGCGCGGCAGGGTTCGGGTGGCGGTGGAGCTGCGGTGGCCGAAATGGTTGCGGCGCCGGCGATTGTCGGGTTGCGGCCGAACTTCAATAACAAGATCAAGCAGATTGCTTCAGGGCGATTTGGCGTGACGGCTGAGTACCTGGCGCATGCAGAGGAGATCGAGATCAAGGTGGCGCAGGGAGCCAAGCCCGGTGAGGGTGGACAGCTTCCGGGGCACAAGGTTTCGGGACTGATTGCGCGGTTGCGGCATGCGCAGCCGGGAGTGAGTTTGATCTCGCCTCCGCCGCATCATGACATCTACTCGATTGAGGACCTGGCACAGTTGATCTATGACCTGAAGCGCGTGAATCCGAAGGCGGCTGTGGGCGTGAAGCTGGTTTCGGGATGCGGCGTGGGGACCGTGGCGGCAGGTGTGGCGAAGGCTTATGCGGACTTCATCGTGATTGCCGGCAATACGGGCGGCACGGGTGCGGCGGCGCTTTCGTCGATCAAGTATGCGGGCAATCCGTGGGAGCTGGGGTTGAGCGAAGCGCAGCAGTTGCTGCGGGCCAACGGGATGCGTGACCGGGTGCGGCTGCGCACGGATGGTGGGCTTTCGACGGCGCACGATGTGCTGGTTGCGGCGCTGCTGGGCGCGGATGAGTTTGGGTTTGGGACGGCGGTGCTGGTTTCGCTGGGTTGCGACATGGCGCGGCAGTGCCACCTGAATACGTGTCCGACGGGCATTGCGACGCAGAAGCCGGAGCTGCGGGCGAAGTTCCGCGGCAAGCCGGAGCATGTGGTGAAGTACTTCACTGAACTCGCGAACGATCTGCAGCGGCTGCTGGCGAAGTTTGGTTTGCCGAGCCTGAACGATGCGATCGGGCGCGTGGATTTGCTGGAGCAGGTGCGGTTCGATGGCAACCTGGATCTGACTCCGGTGCTGGCGCAGGTGGGCGAAGGCCCGCTGCACTGGACGGGAGCGAAGAACGTGCGGCCGGGTGAGGATCATCCGCTGGATGAGCCGTGGACCGAGCCGGCGATTGCGGCGACAGAGCGCGGCGAGGCGTTCCATGTGAGCGCGCTGATTACGAATGAGCATCGCGCCGTGGGCGCGCGGTTGGCGGGTGAGCTTTCACTGCGGCGCGCGAAGGGCGAACTGGATAAGGCTGACGTGACGTACGAACTGACGGGTATCGCGGGGCAGTCGTTTGGCGCGTTCGCGGGCGAGGGCATGAAGGTTCGGCTGACCGGGTTGGCGAATGACTTTGTCGGCAAGGGATTGTCGGGCGCTGATCTGATCATTCGCGGCGTTGGGTTGGCCGCTTCCGATAGCCATGGGCATGTGCTGCTGGGCAACGTCGCGCTGTATGGCGCGACTGCCGGACGGTTGTTTGCGGCGGGACGTGCGGGCGAGCGGTTTGCGGTGAGGAACTCGGGCGTGACGGCGGTGGTTGAGGGCGTGGGCGATCATGCCTGCGAGTACATGACCGGTGGCGTGGTGACGATTCTCGGCGAGGTTGGGATCAACTTCGGCGCGGGTATGACCGGCGGTCTTGCCTGGGTGCTCGATGAAGAGCAGACGATGATTTCTGAGACTCGGTATCACACGGAGTTTCTGGAGGCGCAGGCGTTTGCGGAGACGACGGCTGAGCAGCAGGCTTCGATCAAGGCGCTGATTGAAGAGCATGTGGCGCAGACTGGGAGCTTGATTGGCGAGGGTCTGCTGGGGGATTGGGAGAAGGCGGCACAGGCGTTTGTGCTGTTTACACCGAAGCCGCAGGCGTAGAGACAGGAAGTAGGGAGTAAAGAGCGGCGACCGGGGTATTGGTAGCCGCTTTATTTTTGGAGGTGGGCGTA
>JAZKBC010000185.1:17002-28128 GCA_040388825.1 Acidobacteriota bacterium
CTGGACGGCGATGGTGAGGATTCCTACGAGGATGGCGCCGATGATGAAGCCGAGAGTTACGGGGCCGAGGCGGCCGGGGGGCTTGGTGGCGAACTGCTTGCGGCGGGCTTCGGTGACCATGATGAGGATGTAGTGGTCTTCCTCGCTGAGGACGGCGACGGCGTCGTGCCAGCGCTGGAGGTCGGCGGGGTTGGACTGGCGGGCTTCGAGGAGATAGCTGCGGATGAGGTTGGTGATCTTGGCTTCGTATTCATTTTCCGCGCCGGGTGTGCCGCATTCGCGCTCGAAGGCTTCGTTGACTTCGGCGAAGTCGTAGGGCATCCAGCCGGTCTCGGTGAAGTAGAGCATGCGGTGCTCGGCTTCAGAGAGTGGAGTGCTGGTGCGTAGGGCTTCGGCGACGATGTGGTCGACGAGGAACTCTTTGGCTTCGCGGGTGGTGAAGTCGGGCACGGGATGATGATAGACGATGGCGTTGTTCGGTAGCATGGGGTGCATGAGCGAGACGGCGAAGAGGATGGGGTTTGCGACGCGGGCGATCCATGTGGGGCAGGAGCCGGATGCGGCTACCGGAGCGGTGAATGTGCCGGTGTATTTGACGTCGACGTATGCGCAGCAGGGGATTGGGAAGAACAAGGGGCATGAGTATGCGCGGATCACGAATCCGACGCGGGATGCGCTGGAGGAGAGTTTGTGCTCGCTGGAGGGTGGGGCTTCAGCGCACTGTTTTGGGAGTGGGATGGCGGCGATTGCGGCGCTGTGCACGATGATGAAGGCTGGCGACCACGTGGTTTGTTCGGATCGCGTTTATGGAGGGACGGCGCGGCTGTTTGACCAGGTGCTGGTGGGGTATGGGCTGACGTTTACGTATGTGGATACGACGGTGGCGGAGAATGTGCGGGGGGCGATTCGGGCGGAGACGAAGCTGGTGCATGTGGAGACGCCGGCGAATCCGAAGATGCAGTTGACGGACCTGCGGGCGGTGGCTGCGATCTGCAAAGAGGCGGGGGTGGAGATAAGCGTGGACAATACTTTTCTGTCGCCTTATCTGCAGCGGCCGGTGGAACTGGGCGCGGATATCGTGATGCACTCCACTACAAAATTTTTGAATGGGCACTCGGATGGGCTGGGTGGGGTTTTGATTGGGACGAAGCCGGAACATGCGGAGAGGTTTCGTTTTGTGCAGAAGGCTACCGGGGGGATTTTGTCGCCGTTCGATTCGTACCTGCTGCTGCGTGGAGTGAAGACGCTGGCCGTGCGGATGGAGCAGCATGAGGCGAATGGGCGGGTGGTGGCGGGGTTTCTGGCGGATCGGCTGGGGAAAGAGAGGGTGTTTTATCCGGGGCTGCCGTCGCATCCGCAGTTTGAGCTGGCGAAGCGGCAGCAGAAGGGGTTTGGGTCGATGATGTCGTTTGACCTGGGATCGATGGAGGCGGCAGAGAGGTTTGTGGAGCGGCTGGAGCTTTGTCAGTTTGCGGAGTCGCTGGGTGGGGTGGAGACGCTGGTGGGGCATCCGGCGACGATGTCGCATGCGGTGGAGGGGCGGGCGAAGAGGGGGATTGGGGATGGGTTGATGAGGATTTCGGTGGGGATTGAGGAGGTGGGAGATATTGTGGCGGATCTGGAGCAGGCTCTGGGGTAGGGTACCCCCTCCCCTCCCCATGTGGTCGTAAAATACTCATGGGGAAGGGGTTAGGTCTGGACCGGGGTCTGCCGCTGGCGTAAAGTCCTGAGGCGGAAGGGGTAGAGCGTACAGGGGGTGCACTCGTAAATGGAGTAGGGCTATTTTGTGGGGAGTTCCTCGTTGATTTGGAAGGACTGGATGCGGTTGGCTAGTTCGGCTTTGGCGGCTTCCAGGGCTTTGGTGCGGTCGGCGAGGGTGGTTTGATTGGTGGCGATGGCGTCTTCGTCGTGGTTGAGTTCGCCGATGAAGCGCTGCTGGGAGGACTTGTCGGCGTCCTTGAGGGCGGTGATGTTGTCGCGGAGGCGGTTCTCGTCGTCGCGGAGGCGGGCCAGTTCGGCGTTGGTCTGGTTGAGCAGGGTCTGGGCGTCGGATACGTTGCGGCGTGCTTCGAGGATGGGTTGGAGTGCGGCTTCGAAAGCCGGGTTATGGTCGGTGGTGTCGAGCAGGAAGCGGATCTGGTTGTCGTCGGAGCTGGTGAGGTAGTAGGTGGTGTAGCCTTTGTGCTCGCCGGTGGTGTGGAGGTGGGCGGTTTCGCCTGCGGCGACCTCGACGCGGAAGCGATAGACGCTTGCGGTGGTTTCGGTGGGCTGCGCCTCGGAGGTGAGCTTGTAGCCGTCGACGACAGGGACTTCGAGGACGACGGTACGGCGGTCGGCGGCGGAGTTGTGGATGTTGAAGGTGATGTCGTGCGAGTCGGCGCGGTGGATGTTGATGATGCCCTTGCTGCCACGGAGGAGGGTGATGTGGTTGGTGCTCTTGTCGTCCTGGGTGGTGACGTGGACGGCCTGATCGGCGGCGTAGGAGAGCAGGCGCTTTTCGTCGGGGTGGATGGGGTCGAGGAGGCCTTCGCCGCCGAAGTTTCCGTTTTCTACGATGGAGAAGCTGCCGCGGTCGAGCGTGAGGCCGGAGGTGTTGGTGATCCAGAGAGCGCGGAGGGGCTGGCGGATCTGGCCGCCGTTGTAGGAGACGAGGGTTACGCGGTCGGCGTCGATTTTGGATTGCAGGATGGGGACGAGGGCGGACTGGTTTTTGAGGATGGTGACGGGGTCGGTGAGCTTGTATTGGAAGAAGTCGTCGAAGGCGGCGGCGGTGGTGGCGGGGGTGATGGAGTCGGAGGCGAGGTCCTGGTAGGAGCGGCCGTTCATGGGAAGTGAATTGATGCTTTGGTTGCTGATGACTCCGCCCATGATGCCGAAGCTGTGAGGTGCTGCGACGGGTGCTGGAGGGGCGTTGACTTCGACGGTCTCTGAGGCCACGCCTAGCGCGACCTTGGCGGGGCTCGAGAATCTGTCTCTCTCCTTGTCTTCCATACCGCTCTCGAAGGTTTGTGGGGTTAGCTGGGCTTCCTGGGCGATGGGGACTTCGGGGCGGCGGGTGTAGAGGGGTTGGGAGAGGGGCTGGATGAAGCTTTGCGGGGCACCGGCGATGAGGGAGAGGTGGACGTTGATCCAGTCGGCTCCGGTGGTGTTGTCGACGACGGACCAGCCCTGGAGGGTGGCGGTGTGCGGTGCTGCGGGATTCTGTGGTTCCCCACTCGTCGCAGAAGGCGCGACGAATGGGCCACCCGGGCTTTTGGATGCGGCACCCGGACTGCTGTCGGTGAAGAGGATGCGGTAGGTGGACTTCCAGACGGGGACTTCGGAGATGTAGCTTACGTGGAGCTCGCGGTTGGCGGCGGAGCCGAGGTCTTCGAGGGTGAGGTGGCGGAGGCCCTGGCTGCGGGTGGAGTCGAGGAGCTGGAGGTAGCGGTTGACGTTCTGCTGCAGGCTGGGGTCGAGGAGGTGGACGGTGGTGGCGGCGGTGATTTCGAGGGTGCGGGAGTCGCCGGAATCGGAGACGACGGTGAGGAAGAGGCGCTCGGGGTTGGGGGTGGTGGCGTCGGTGGGGGGAGCGGGGCGGGTTTCGATGGAGAGCAGGCGGCCGGCGATGGAGGCTCCGGGGGTGCGGACTTCGACGCGGGCGCCCCGGATGGATGCGTAGTACTGGCTGGCGGTGGGGTCTTCGCCGAGCGCGATGGGAAGGGTGCGAAGTTGCTGCTCGAGCGGCGTGGTGGAGTTGTAGCCGGCGCCGGAGATGCGGCCGCCGTTGAGGTCGATGGCGGTGAGGGACTGGAGGACGTCGTTGAGCTGGGAGCTGGTGAAGTCGATGGAGACGGAGGCGTTGCCGGAGACGTGGCCGGTGTGCTCGAAGAAGCCGACCCCGTTTTTGTAGAGGGAGACGGAGGTGACGGGGAGGGCGGCGGTTTTTGGGGAGGTTTCGGCTACCGGGGAAGGGTGATGCGTGGCGGCGTGTGGCTGTTTGGCCGGGTTTTGCGCGAGGACGGCGGCGGCGAGGAGGAGCTTGACGGAGAGGGCGGCGTAGCAGCGGAGGCGCATTGGGGCGTCCTTTGGTGGAGCAGAGGCGAGTTGGGGCACGGGTTTCCGCGGGTGCGGATGCCGGGCCCGATGGGGATTATGCTGCGCGGTGCGGTGGTGCTTCCGGGACGTTAGACACCGCGGATGGGAAATCGGTATGGGGTTTTGGGGGAATATTTGTGGCGGAGTCGAGAAGGAAGCGTTAATTGTTGGTGCGGGCTTTGCGGAGACGCTTGGGTATGCGTATGGGTTTGGGTGGGCCGGCGGGGCCATACTTGATCCGCAATATTGCGAGCCGCGCGGCCTGTGCCGACATGAGCAGCACGCCGATGGTTGGGAGGATGATGGTGCGGAGCGGCACGTGATCGAAACCCATCCAGACGCTGGTGACGAGTGCCAAGGCAGCGAGGGTGAATGCGCTAAAGCCCAGGGCGGCTATCCACAGCTTGTTTCCCATCCGTCATGGTGGCACGGTGGCATCTGAATGAACAAGTTATTGAACACGGTAGCGGGTTGCGAGTTCTGGATAGTATTCGGTAGAGTAATGGCGCTATTCGTTTGGCTAATGATGTTGGAGGCGTGGCGATGTTTGGATTGACGGAAGAGCAGGAGCAGTTGCGGAAGGAAGTTCGGGCGTTTGCGGAGCGGGAAGTGGCTCCGCATGTGAGCGAGTGGGATGAGAAGAGCGAGTTTCCGAAGGCCGTGGTGAAGAAGCTCGGCGAGATGGGGCTGATGGGGGTGATCTTTCCGGAGGAGCTGGGTGGGGCCGGGATGGGGTATGTGGAGTACGTGCTGGCGATCGAGGAGCTGTCGCGGGTGGATGGGAGCGTGGGAATCATTGTGGCTTCGCATAATTCGCTTTGCACGAACCACATCATGCTGGCGGGAAATGATGAGCAGCGGAAGCGGTGGGTGACGAAGCTGGCTAGCGGGGAGTGGCTGGGGAGCTGGGGGCTGACGGAGCCGGGGTCGGGGTCGGATGCGGGAGGGATGCGGACGACGGCGGTGAAGTCGGCTGAAGGATGGGTGCTGAACGGGTCGAAGACGTTTATTACGAATGGCACCTATGCGGATTGCGCGCTGGTGCTGGCGGTGACGGATAAAGAGAAGGCTACGCGTGGTGGGATTTCGGCGTTCCTGGTGGAGAAGGGGACGCCGGGATTTCGGCCGGGGAAGAAGGAGAACAAGCTGGGGCTGCGGGCGAGCGATACGGCGGAGTTGATCTTTGAGAACTGCGTGGTGCCGGAGGAGAACCTTGTCGGGAAGCTGGGCGAGGGATTTAAAGACGCGATGCGGGTGCTGGATGGAGGGAGGATTTCAATTGCGGCGCTGGCGCTGGGGATGGCGCGCGGTGCGCTGGATGCGGCGGCGAAGTATGCGACGCAGCGGCGGCAGTTCGGCAAGGCGATCAGCGAGTTTCAGGCGATCCAGTTCAAGCTGGCTACGATGGCGACGGAGCTGGACGCCGCATGGCTGCTGACGATGCGGGCGGCGCAGATGAAGGATGCAGGGAAGAATGTGACGATGGAGTCGGCGATGGCGAAGCTGTACTCGAGCGAGGCGGCTTGCAGGATCTGCGATGAGGGTGTGCAGATTCATGGAGGGTATGGGTTCATCAAGGACTATCCGGCGGAGAAGTTTTATCGGGATGTGAAGCTTTGCACGATTGGGGAAGGGACGAGCGAGATTCAGAGGATTGTGATTGCGAGGGAGTTGCTGAAGGGGTTGAAGTAGACACTGCAGGCTTCAGTTACGATTGAAGATATGGCTAAACCGATTATTGTGACTGGGGCTGCTGGGTTTATTGGGCGGAATGCTGTGGCGGAGTTGAATGCGCGGGGGGAGACTGAGCTGATTCTTGTCGACGAGCTTGGCAAGGATGAGAAGTGGAAGAACCTGGTGGGGTTGCAGTATGAGGATATTGTTTCGCCGGAGGAGTTTCTGGGGATGATTGAGGACGGCGCGTTTGCGGATGCGCGGTCGTTGATTCACCTGGGGGCTTGCAGCGCTACGACGGAGAAAGACGCCGACTATCTGCTGCGGAACAACTACCAGTACACGCGGGTGCTTTGTAACTGGGCGCTGAGCAATGAGGTTCGGTTTGTGTATGCGTCGAGTGCGGCGACGTATGGGGATGGGGCTGAGGGGTATGACGATGCGGATGCGGCGACTCCGGGGCTGAAGCCGATGAATATGTATGGGTACTCGAAGCACATGTTCGATCTGTGGGCGTTGAAGCATGATTACTTCGACCAGATTGTGGGGCTGAAATACTTCAATGTTTATGGGCCGTTTGAGCAGCATAAGGGGGATATGCGGTCAGTGGTTGCGAAGAGTTTTGAGCAGATTCGATGCACGGGGGAGGTGGGGCTGTTCAAGAGCTACAAGCCGGAGTACAAGGACGGCGAGCAGATGCGGGACTTCATTTATGTGAAGGATGCCGTGGATGTGACGCTGCATTTCGCGTTGCAGGATGCGGGGGCTCCGGGAGGGCTGTTCAACTGCGGGACGGGCGAGGCGCGGACGTGGGTGGATTTGGTGACGGCGGTGTTCGCGGCGATGGATTTGCCGGCGAAGATTGAGTTCATCGAGATGCCGGAGATTTTGCAGGGGAAGTATCAGTACTTTACGCAGGCGAAGATGGAGAAGCTGCGGCGGGCGGGGTACAAGAAGGCGTTTACGTCGCTGGAGGCGGGCGTGAAGGACTATGTGCAGGGGTACTTCTTAGAGCGTAGAGCGTAGAGTGTAGAGCGTAGAGAAGGCGATGGGGTATGCTTTTCGTGCATGCAAACCATTCGAGCGATTTATCCGGGGACGTTCGATCCTCCGACGAACGGGCATCTTGACCTGATTGCGCGCGGGTCGAAGATTGTCGATGAGCTGGTGGTGGCGATTCTGCGCAATGCGGACAAAGGTGAGCCGCTGTTTGCCGTGGACGAGCGCGTGGAGATGCTGCGCGAGGTGACGGCGGGGTTTGGCAATGTGACCGTGGCGACGTTCGATGGGCTGCTGGTGGAGTTTGCGAAGCAGCAGGGAGCGAAGGCTGTGCTGCGTGGGATTCGCGCGATTTCGGATTATGAGTACGAGTTTCAGATGGCGATGATGAATCGCAAGCTGGACCCGGAGATTGAGACGCTGTTCATGATGCCGGCGGAGAAGTACACGTATGTGAGCTCGCGGCTGATCAAGGGCGTGTTCCGGCTGGGTGGGGATGTGACGGCGCTGGTGCCTCCGGTGGTGATGGAGCGGCTTAAGAACAAGGTTCCGGGAAGCGTGAAGTGAGCAAAAGCAAGCGGCTGAGCGTGCAGGAACAGTTCGGGCAGATCGATATTTATGTGTTCGATCAGATACTGCGTGGAAATATTGGCGCGGGGATGCGGGTGCTCGACGCTGGATGCGGGTATGGGAGGAACCTGGTTTACCTGCTGCGGGAGGGCGCGGAGGTGTTTGCGCTGGACGCGAATGCAGAGGGCGTGGAGCATGTACGGAGGCTGGCGGGAGAGCTGGCTCCGGAGCTGCCGATGGAGAACTTTCGCGTGGGCGTGATTGAAAAGATGCCGTTCGCGGATGAGCTGATGGATGTGGTGATGTGCAGTTCGGTGCTGCACTTTGCGCGGGACGAAGAGCACTTTCTGGCGATGATTACTGAGCTGTGGAGAGTGCTGCGGCCGGGTGGGCTGCTGTTTTGCAGGCTGGGGTCGAGGATTGGGCGGGGGTTTGAGTTGCTGCGGCCGCATATTTATCGGATTGGGGATGGGTCGGAGTGGTTTCTGGTGGATGAGACGGAGTTGCTGACGATTACGCGGCACATGGATGCGGTGCTGGTGGATCCGCTGAAGACGACCGTAGTGCAGGATTATCGTTGTATGACGACGTGGGTGCTGCGGAAGAGGGTTTAGGGCCTGGAGTTCAATTTGCGGTGAGGGAGAGCGTTATGGGAAATCCTGTGGTGCACTTTGAGATTGGATGTAAGGACAAGGAAGCAACGTCGGCGTTCTATGCGGGGCTGTTTGGATGGGCGATCGATGCCGGGCCGATGGGGATGATCGATACGGGGTCCAAGGAAGGGATTCAGGGGCATGTGGCGGCGCTGGGGCACGAGCCGCACCAGTTCACCCACTTCTATATCCAGGTGGAGGATGTGGCGGCGAAGCTGAAGGAGATTGAGGCGGCGGGCGGAAAGACGATTGTGCCTCCAGTACCGATTCCACATGGGACGTTTGCGTGGTTTGCGGATGTGGAAGGGAACATCGTAGGGCTGTGGAAGCCGAGTTGAGGCCGGAAGCCTTGAACGGGAAGGCTTTGGCGGGTTTGGCTTCTATCTGGGGGGCAAATCTGAGAAACTATATGCACCATGATTGCTGAAGCGCAGAAAATCCTTACTGACCGCATTGAACGCATTGAAGTTTCGGCCACGATGGCCATTACCGCCGAGGCGCTGAAGATGAAGGCGTCGGGCATTGACCTGGCCGACTTTGGCGCGGGCGAGCCGCACTTTTCGACTCCGCAGCATATTAAGGCCGCGGCGATTGAGGCGATTGAGAAGAACTTTACGCGGTATACGGCGGTGGCCGGCGTGCCCGAGGTTCGCAAGGCGATCGTGGAGCGGCACAAGGCCGACTTTGGCACCGACTACACGGTGGAGGAGTGCGTGTTTACGACCGGCGGCAAGCTGGCGTTGTTCAACGCGATCCAGGTGCTGGTGGACCACGGCGATGAAGTGATTCTGCCGGTGCCGTACTGGGTGAGCTTCAAGGACATCATTCAGTATGCGGGCGGCAAGGTGGTTTACGTCGAGAGCGATGAGGCGGAGAACTTCCGCATCACGGCGAAGATGATTGAAGCGGCGATTACGCCGAAGACGAAGGCGATCATTTTGAATACGCCGTCGAATCCGTCGGGTGCGGTGGTGAGTCCGGAGGATCTGGAAGCGATTGTGCGGCTGGCGCACAAGCATGGGATCTATGTGCTGCTGGATGAGTGCTACGTGTACCTGAACTTTACGGGCAAGATCGTGAGCGGAGCGTCGTTCACGGAGTGCAAGGAGCACGTTGTGGTGCTCGGTTCGCTTTCGAAGACGTATGCGATGACCGGATGGCGGGCGGGTTTTGCGCTGGGGCCGAAGCAGATTATTTCGGCGATGAGCAAGCTGCAGTCGCAGTCGACGTCGAACGCGGCGACGTTTGTGCAGAAGGCATCGGTGGTTGCGGTGACGGCGAGCCAGGATTGCGTGGGCGAGATGCGGGCGGATTACGTGAAGCTGCGCGACCGCGTGCTTGCGGGCTTCAAGACGATTCCGGGGCTGACTTGCACGGTGCCTGAAGGCGCGTTCTATGTGTATCCGAACATCAAGGCTTTCCTCGGTAAAGGCGGCGTGACGACGGCCGGCGATCTGGCTGCGAAGCTGCTGACGGAGGCGCATGTGGTTGTGGTTCCGGGCGAGGCGTTTGGAACGAACGAGCACATCCGGCTGTCGTATGCGGTTTCTGGCGACGTGATCGATAAAGGCGTGGAGCGGCTGCGGGCGTATCTGGGCAAGTTGCAGGGATAGGACGCGGCGGCGACGTTGCGATGGGTTTGCGGGAGCTTGAACGGCGCTCGCGGCCCGGGTGATCGATGGCAGCAGACAGTTCGGCGACGAAGGTGCGGTTTGCTCCGGTGATTCTGGCCGGTGGTAGCGGGACTCGTTTCTGGCCAAGGAGCCGGAGGAGCCGCGCGAAGCAGGTGCTGGCGCTGGAAGGCGAGCGGACGATGATCCAGGAAACGCTGGCGCGGCTGTGCTCGACGGCGTCGGCGAAAGATGTGTGGGTGATCACAAACGGATGGCTGCGCGATGTGATCGTGGAGCAGCTTCCGGAGATCGACCAGAAGCATGTGCTGGCGGAGCCAGCAGCGCGGAATACGGCTCCAGCGTGCGCGCTGGCGGCGTTCCTGATGGAGCGGACCGATCCGGAGATGGTGCTGGGGGTGTTTCCTTCGGATCACGTGGTGGAGAACGGGCCGCGGTTCTGCGAGGTGATCCAGGCGGGTGTGGAGCTGGCGGCGAAGGGCGACAACATTGTTGTGCTGGGTGTGCCGCCGACTCGGCCGGAGACGGGCTACGGGTACATTGAGCAGGGTGCGGACACGGAGGATGCGGGTGGGATTGTTGCGCATCATGTGAAGCGGTTTCGCGAGAAGCCGGACCCGGTGACGGCGGAACGGTTTCTCGCTGCGGGGAACTTTGTTTGGAATGCGGGAATTTTCTTGTGGAGCGCGAAGACGCTGGCGAATGCGGTGCGAGAGCATGCGCCGGAGATGGCGCCGGTGCTGGAGAAGATTGCGGCGGCGTGGGGGACTTCGGAGTTTGATGAGGTGTTCAAGGCGGAGTATCCGAAGTGCGAGAACATCTCGGTGGACTACGCGATCCTGGAGCCGCGGTCGGCGCGGGGAGAGAAGAAGTCGAACATTTTTTGTTTGCCGGCGGATTTTGGATGGAACGATCTAGGGTCGTGGGCTTCGCTGCATGAGCACCTGGGCGACGACGATGCCGACAACGTGATGGATGGAGCGACGACGGGATTGTTTGCGATCCAGTCGAGCGGGAACTATGTGTTTGCGCCGGGCAAGACGGTGGCGCTGCTGGGCGTGGATGGGTTGGTGGTGGTGGAGACTCCGGATGCGCTGCTGATTACGACGCGGGCGCGGTCGCAGGATGTGTCGAAGCTGGTGCGGTCGATCCATGAGGGCGGCAGAGAAGATTTGATTTAGGGATTGAGAGCTGCGATGAGTGAAAAGTGTATTGTGAAGTTTGGGACGGATGGTTGGCGCGGCATTATTGCTGACGACTTTACGTATGCGAATGTGCGCGTGGCCGCACGGGCGATTGCGTTGTATGTGCTGGAGCATGAAGATGCGAAGGCCGGGGTTTGCATCGGGTATGACACGCGGTTTGGTTCGCGGTCGTTTGCGAAGGTGGTGGCGGGCGAGCTGTCGAAGGCCGGTGTGCCGGTGTGGCTGGCGAATAAGGTGACGCCGACGCCGGAGCTTTCGTTTGCGGTGCGGGAGATGAAGGCTGCGGGGGGAGTGATGATTACGTCGAGCCACAACCC
>JAZKBC010000186.1:0-1936 GCA_040388825.1 Acidobacteriota bacterium
TCTCTCCTGTTTCGCCGTATATCTGTTCATGTACTCCGCACGATCGAAGGCGGCGGCTGTCAGCAAAGAGCGCGAACGTCTTTCGCATGAGATGCACGATACGCTGGCGCAGAGTTTCGCTGGAGTGAGCTACCACCTTCAAGGATTGCGTCAACTCGTCCGTGACGGAGAGACCTTCGAAGGCTCGCTGCTCGAAGAACTCGACGTTGCATACGAGATAGTGGCCGGTACGCATCGCGAAGCCAGCGCGATCATCGCTGCACTACATCCCAGCGCACATAAGGATGGCGACCTGCTCACGTTGATCGAACGTGCAGTTTCGAATCTGCTTGAAACGCACGGCCCAAAGATCAATGTCCAACGCCTCGGTGATGCTCGTCCTCTTCCACCTGGAATCGCCGATGTCCTCTTCCGTGTAGCACTGGAGGCGGTCGCCAACGTGTTGCGCCATTCGAAGGCGACAGCGGTGGATCTCAGTATGAAATTCTCCTCCACCGATGTAACACTGACGATTCACGACAACGGGGTCGGCTTCTTGCCCGATCCAGGGAGCCTGGGCTTCGGCTTGCAGACCATGCAGAAGCGATGTTCCAGCGTTCGCGCGCAACTCGCCATAGACTCTGCGCCCGGGTGTGGGACAAGCATCACCGTTACTGCGCACCATCGAAGGCGCAACCTTCTGTTTGGGGGACGCTTCCGCCATGAGTGAAAACGCCAGATCTTCTTCACCGGAGCTTGACATGAACTCGATACGCATTTTTATCGTCGATGATCACCACGTTGTCCGCATGGGGCTGCAATCCATGTTGCGGCATCAACACGATATCCAAGTCGTCGGCACTGCCGCCTCCGGCGCTGAAGCGCTTGAGGCGCTTGTAGATCTGGAGGTCGATGTGCTCCTCACTGACCTTCGTATGCCGGGCATGGGAGGCGATGACCTCTTGCTCGAGACGCGCAAGCTCAAGCCACAACTTCGTTCCGTCGTGCTGACGAATTATCACTCCGATGAGGACGTCTTCAAGGCCATCAAAGCCGGCGCGATGGCCTTTGTGCTCAAGACCGCCACGATGGCCGAAGTACTGGATGCCATCCGTTCCGTCCATGCCGGCAAGCGGTGGATTCCCGCCCATATCGCCGACCAGTTGGCACAGCGGCTTGCACGTAACCCGATCAGCGCCCGCGAAAATGAGGTGCTGCAACTGCTGGCGCGTGGGCTACGCAACCGCGAGATCGGCGAGAAGCTGTTCATCAGCGAAAACACCGTGCGCAACCATGTCATTAGCTTGCTCGAAAAACTGGGGACCACCCACCGTACCGAGGGAATCGCGATCGCTCTGCAGCAGGGTCTCGTGCGAATCGAGGATTAGGCGGTTCCCTCAGGCTTGACGACCGGGAACTTCGCTTGCCGGATGCGGCGGTCCGTGGCCCTGCGCTCGCGGTCCAGCAGTTCCAGCTCGGTCATGCGCAGCAGGTAGCGTTGATAGTCCACCTGCTCCACCGCGCACTGCCGCGCGACCTTGTCGTACTCGCGCAGGATGGTGGGCAGCCGCAGTTCCTTCAGGTGATGCTCCAGCAGCAGCTGCGGCGTGTCGGAGGTATGAGCGGCGGTGTTGGAAGGATCATTGCTCATGCGCACACTCCGTCCAGCAGGGTCATGTAGTCGGCGGCCTGCGTGGTGCGCACCTGGGCCGTGACAGGGAGCGGATCTACGCCTCGATAATAAGATACGGAGTAAGAGGTGCCCCCCGCGCCGGATTTGCTTCGGTTCGGTCCGAAAGATTCGGCCTCTTGGAGGGAATCCCGTCCCTGTAGTCGATTTTGCACTGGCGAGATCCTCACCTATGTAGGCGTTTCAATAGAGATCAACAAGTTCGCTGATACTAAAGAATTTTCAAATCGCTTCTTATCAATCATTTGCGGGATTTGCTCCCTTCTG
>JAZKBC010000187.1:0-1475 GCA_040388825.1 Acidobacteriota bacterium
GAGGATGACAACCAGAAAAACAACGGCAACGTCAACGGCAACAGCAACGGCAATGGCAACGACAACGACAAAAGCAACGGCAACGGCAAAAGCAGCGGCAACGGCAAAAGCAGCGGCCACAGCAGCGGCGCTGAGGGGGCGATGTGTACTTTGCGGAGCCGGCTTTGTGGGTTGGATGCGGTGATGCAGGCGCAGTCGGCGGCGGGGCGGGTGGAGTTTCTGGGTAGGCTGCCGTTTGTGGAGGCGGTGGCGGCGATGCAGGAGGCGGAGCTGTTCTGCTTTACGAGCCTGAGGGATACGAGTGGGAATGTGGTGCTGGAGGCGCTGGCGGCGGGGGTTCCGGTGGTTTGTTTCGATCACCAGGGGGCGGGGGATATGGTGAGCTCGACGAGTGGGGTGAAGTTGAAGGTGACGTCGCCAGGCAAGGCGGTGGAGGAGTGGGCGCGGGTGATTGAAGAGCTGGCGCGGGACCCGCGGCGGTTGCTGGATTTGAGCGAAGGCGCGACGGTGCAGGCGAAACGGTTTTTGTGGGACCGGAATGGGGACTGGGTGAACGCGGTGTATGCGCGGCTGGCGGGGGAAGCGGGAGACTCGAAAGGGGCATTCGCGGCGAAAGCGGCGGATGAGACGATTGGCGCATGAGTGATGCCGCGCGGGAAGGCGTGATCGAACTCGAGGCTGGATCGGCCGAGAGCGCGAGCCTGTGGGTGCGCACGAAGACGCTGGTGGGCACGCGGATGGGGTATGCGCTGGCTGATCAGGTGATCTATAGCTTTGGCAACATGGTGGTGGCGGCGATGTTGAGCCGGTATTGCACGCGGTGGGAGTTTGGGATCTACATCCTGACGCAGCGGGCGCTGGATATGCTCAACCAGCTTTGCAATGTGTTTCTATGGGGGCCGTATACGTTCAACCTGCCGGTGGCGGCGAAGGGGCGGCCGACCTGGTACAAGGGGAGTGTGCTGGTGTGGCAGCTGGTGGCGTGCCTGTTTGCCGTGGTGCTGATGATGGCCGTGAAGGGATGGGCGAGTACACCGTCGCGCGGACTTTATTATGGCGTGTTTGCTCCGCTGGTGATGACGTGCGTGGGAATTGTGTTTCGGGAGTACACGCGGCGGATGTACTTTTCGGACATGCGGCTGAAGGAGGCGTTCTTGACGGATGCGGCTACGGTGGTGCTGCAGATTGCGGGTGTGGGCTGGCTGAAGTGGGTACATAAGCTGAATGTGCCGAATACGCTGTGGATGCTGTCGCTGGGTGCGATTGTGGTTTCGCTGTGGTGGGTGGCGGAGGAGTGGCGGACGTTCAACATCCGGTGGAGCGATGTGAGTGACGATATGCGGCTCAACCTGAAGCTGGGGAAGTGGTTCCTGGGCAGCAATATGGTGTTCATGGTGAGCTCGCAGTACAACCCGTGGCTGATCAGCGGGTTGCTGGGCGGCGTGGGTGTGGCGAACTATTCGGTGTGCGAACAG
>JAZKBC010000187.1:1485-3682 GCA_040388825.1 Acidobacteriota bacterium
CCGCGAGTGGCGTTGACGTCGCTGCAGAACCTGATGGCGCCGATGCTGGCGCGGGCGTTTGCGGATGGAGGCAAGCCGGCGTTGAAGAAGGTGGTGGCGCGGATGGATGCGCTGCTGCTGGCGGGGTCGGCGGTGTTTGCGGTGGGGGTGGCGGTGTTTGGGCCGCTGGCTTCGCGGCTGATCTTCAAGAAGGTTCCGGATAATGCGCGGGTGATTTTGATCCTGCTGGCGATCAACCTGGTGGCGTATGCGGCGACGATGGCGCAGAGCTATGGGCTGACAGCGATCGACAAGGCGGGGTATACGTTTTATGCGCAGTTTGCGGGCATGGTTGCGCAGGCCGCGATTGCGATCTGGCTGGTGCATGCGTGGCAGTTGCCGGGAGCGGCCGCGGCGTTGCTGGTTGGAAGCGTGGTGGTGCTGGCGGTGCGGCAGGTGTACTACAGCCGGGAGATGAGGAGCGCATGAGCCTGCTGATGGGCACACGGTCCAGCATGGTGGAGCGGGAAGCGGAGCTACGCAAGGCTGAGACGGAGCTGGGGCGGGCGGATCGCCGGGTGCGGATGATCAAGATTGTTTGCGCGATCATGCTGGGGGTTTGTTTCTGGTACTCGGTGCCGTACTACCTGCCGTTGAAGGTGGATCCGAATCCGCAGATTGCGGCGGCGAATGAGGCGCAGGCATACGAGGGGAACTTCAGCCGCCAGGTGGCGATGCCGATCATCTTTGCGATTGCGGCGTTTCTGCTGTGGAGGCTGCCGAAGCGAGGCAAGATTGGCGGGAAGCTACTGATTGTGACGCTGCTGTATGTGGGCTGGGCTATGGCGAGTTTTTCGTGGGCGGATGAGCCGGCGATTACAGCGAAGCGGCTGGTGGTGTTCGGGATTGATGCGTTCTTTGCGTACACGATAGCGCGGGTTTTCAGCATGATGGAGATGGCGCTGTGGGGGTTTGCGTGTACGGGGATCGTGGGGCTGATCTCGCTGTATGTGGACTGGCTGCAGGAGAAGATTTTTGCGCCGTTCGATCCGGATTATCGCTTCAACGGTGTGATGACGGCGAACTACCAAGCGATGAATCTGCTGGTGTGCGTGGTTTGCGGGTTAATCGTCCTGCACAAAAAGCCGAGGTGGGCGAAGTGGGTATTTCCGGCGCTGGCGCTGGCGCTGGCGCTGATGTACCTGACGCGAGCAAGGACGGGAACGATCGTTTGCCTGATCCTGATGGGGATTATCGTGACGCGGTGGATGCGTCGAGACGTGAAGCCGCAGACGCGGGCGATGGTTTTGATTGGGGCGCTGGCGGTGGCGGTGCCGGCGGTGATTTTCGTGTTGGGGCGCGATGGCGGCGATGCCGTGCAGGCGGTGTTCATGATGGGGCGCAAGGATACGCAGAACACTTCGAACCTTTCGAATCGCGCGCCGCTGTGGGCGGAGTTGATGGAGAGCGTGGAGGATCGGCCGTGGACGGGGTTTGGGTATAGCGGGTTCTGGGCGCCGGCGCGGGTGGAGAAGATTTCGGCGGACCAGGGATGGATGGTTCCGCATGCGCACAATACGTATCTGGATGAGACGCTGTCGCTGGGGTTGATTGGAGCGGCGCTGTATATCGGGATGCTGTTTGGGGCGATGGTGGTGGCGTGGAAGAGGTATAGGCGGTCGAACACGGAGGCGGATTTGTTGCCGGCGCTGCTGCTGACGTGGATCGTGCTGATGAGTCTGACGGAGTCGATCCCGCTGGATCCGTATCTGCCGTCGATGCTGGCGTATGCGTGCATTGTGAAGATGTGTTTGGCGGAGGGGTCGGAGAAGGAGAGCGATGTGTGGCTGGGGCCGGAGGAGATTGTGAGTGGGTTGAATCCGAAGTCGCTTGAAGGGGAGCCGGAGTTGCAGGCGTTGATGGCGGACGGCAAGCGGGCCGCGCAGGCGAGCTGACGGGGCGATACTGTTGAGGAGAGGCCGATGATGGAGACGAACGGAAAAGCGCAGGGGCTGGGGATGGGAACGAGCGGCCTGGTGAGCGTGGTGATTCCGACGTATCGGCGCGTGCCGGAGTTGAAGCTGGCGGTGGCGAGCTCGCTGGCGCAGACGTACTCGAATATTGAAGTGATTGTGGTGGCGGATGGACCAGATGCGGAGGCTCGCGCGGCGCTGGAGGGGATGGAGAAAGCCGATTTGGACGGGAAGGTCTCGCGGGA
>JAZKBC010000187.1:3692-6573 GCA_040388825.1 Acidobacteriota bacterium
GATGGATGCGCGGCTAAGGTATATCGAGCTGGCGGTGAACAGTGGGCCGGCGGAGGCTCGCAATCAGGGTGTGAGGGCGAGTCGCGGGGAGTGGCTGACGTTTCTGGATGACGACGATACGATGCTTCCGTTGCGGATTGAGCGCGCGTTGGCGATGGCGGATTTGGCGAAGCCGAAGACGATGATTTCGTGCAGGACGATTTATAGGCGGGATGGGCGCGACGATGTTTGGCCGCGGCGGCCGATTGCGAAGGATGAGGATGTGGCGGATTACATTTTGCTGCGGCCTTCGCTGATGGGACGACCCGGCGTGCTGCCGGTGCAGTCGCTGATGGTGCATCGGAGCATCTTTGAGGAGGTTCCTTTTACGACGCACAAGGACCATGAGGACTGGGCGTGGTTGCTGGAGGCGTGGCACAAGGCGGGGGCGCGGGTGGAGTTTGTGTGGGAGCCGCTTGTGATCTACAACATCGTGACGCAGAGTATTTCGCGGAGCCGGAGGATGAACTGGCGCGACTCGATGGTGTGGGCGATGCAGTTTCGGCAGTGGATGAGCGCGGCGGCGTTCAACTCGTTTATGACGACGAAGGTGGCGTTGAAGGCGAAGCGCGCGGGGGACTGGAAGGGGTTGAAGGAGATTGCGGGGATGGTGATGGGGAATCATCCGAGTGCGCTCGATGTGGCGTTTTTGACGGGCGTGGCGCTGCTGCCGAATGAGGTGCTGCATGCGGCGTGGAAGCAGTCGCTGTCGTCGGGTGAGAGCCGGGCGGTGGTGGAGAATGCCACGGGTGCAGCGAAGGTTCGGGCACAGCTATGAGCCGCGCTGTGCTGCTGGATTTGGCGGCTGGGCTGCTGGTGGCTGCGGCTGCCGCGGCGGCGGTGATGCATGTGCGCGCGGGCGAAAGTGGTGGGCTGCGGGCTGAAGTGCGGCATGTGCTGGGGGCGAGTGAAGTTGCGGCGCAGGGGGTGGATGCGGGGTCGCTGGCGAAGGCTGCGGCGGTGCCGAGGGCTTTCTATGGCAAGCGGCTGGAGCCGCGGGCAAGTGTGGTGTTGCAGGGTGCGGGGCAGAGCGATGGTGTCAGCTTTGCGGCGTACTCGGATGCGGTGAAACCGGCGCGGCCGCTGCTTTCGATGAACTATGTGGACCTGCATGACGATCTGCCGGGATTTTTTGCGCGGGAGAAGGCGGAGCTGGCGAAGTATCCCGAGCTGATTGTGCCGCAGATTGGGCTGGCGATGAATGAAGGCGATGCGAAGAGGAACTATGCGCAGGAGGTTGCGGATGGTGTAGATGATGCGCAACTGAAGGCTTTGTGCGCGGGGTTGAAGTCGCTGGACCGGCCGGTGTTTTTGCGGGTGGGGTATGAGTTCAATGGGCCGTGGAATGGGTATGAGCCGCGGGCTTATGTTGCGGCGTTTCGGCATGTGGTGGAAGCGGTGCGTGGGTGTGGGCTGGAGAATGTGGCGATGGTGTGGGACTGGGCTGCGGACCAGGAGCTTGATGCGGAGAGGGGCGGAGCGGCGGCGAGTGGAGCGGATGCGCGGAGGGATCGGTTTTATCCGGGGGATGCGTGGGTGGATTGGTGGGGGATTAATTTGTTCAGTAAGGAGAGCTTGACGGCGGCTTCGACGCAGGCGTTTCTGGCCGATGCGGAGAAGCATGGATTTCCGGTGATGATTGGGGAGTCGACGCCGCTGCACTTCAATGTGGCGGATGGGCAGCGGGCGGTGGATGGGTGGTTTGCGCCTTACTTCGGGTTGATGCGGAGGTCGAAGGGGATCAAGGCGTTCTGCTATATCGACTGGGATTGGAGCGCGTTTCCGCAGTGGAAGGATTGGGGGGATGCGCGGATTGAGAAGAATGCGGTGGTGCTGGGGTATTACAGGGGGCAGGTGGGCGCGCCGCTGTTTGCGGGGGCGATGGGGAAAGCAGAGACGTTGAAGTTGTTGCGGGTGAAGTAGGGCTAGTGGCCGCTGTTCCGGGCGGCGCGGAGGCCGCTGCGGCTGCGGTCGGGTGGGTTCTTGCGGACGGTCTGGGTGGCGCGTTCGCCGTTGCGGGCGCGGAAGTCGATGGAGCGGAGGAAGCTCGAGGACTCGGTGCGTGAGGTGACGATGGGGAGCAGCGAGCGCAGGAGGCCGGTGGTGTACCAGAGGCTGCAGGCGGTATCGAGCTGAGCGCGGCGGTCGAGGCGGATGGTCGCGAGCGTGAGTTGCGGGAGGTCGCGCAGCAGAGTGACGCCGAGGCGCAGGGTGGCGAGACGCAGGGGACCGAAGAAGGCGCTCTTGCGTTGCTGGATGCGGGCGTCTGAGGCGCCGAGGCGGAGAGAGGTCCAGCGGAGGTTCTTGCGCTCGAGGCGGCGATGCGTCATGACGTGCAGGGCGCGCGATTCGGGCTGATACCACTGGGTGAGGCCGGCGGCGTGGACGCGGGAGAAGAAGTCGGTGTCTTCACCGCCTTCGGTGAAGCGGGTGTCGTAGCCCTTGAGGGCGTGGAAGACTTCGCTGCGGAGGAGGACGTTGTTGGTGGAGGGCAGGTGCCGGTTGCCGTACTGGAGAGGGTTGGGGCCGAGGTCGTGCTCGCCGAGGACGGAACGGGCGCGGGAGCCAAAGGCGTCGGTGGGAGCGCCTTCGGGATACTGGAGGACGAGGCAGCCGCCGACGGCTGCGGCGCCGGTTTCGTCGGCGAGGAGGCGGAACTGGCGGAGCCAGCCGGGGAGAGCGATCTGGTCGTCGTCGAAGCTGGCGATCCAGGTTCCGCGGGCGGCGGAGGAGCCGAGGTTGCGGGCGTCGGCGACGCCGCGGCTGCGGCCACGCAGGACGGTGATGGGAATGGGGGAGTGGAGCTGGTAGTCGGCGAGGACTTCGGCGGTGTCGTCGGTGG
>JAZKBC010000187.1:6583-11004 GCA_040388825.1 Acidobacteriota bacterium
ATGAGCTCGACGGCGTGATCGTTCGCCCAGTCCTGCGCGATGAGGCTGTCGAGGGCGGTCTGCAGCATAACGGAGCGGCTGCAGGTGGCGATGACGATGCTGGTGTCGATCGAGTTCATGGCGGCCACAGTTTGGCGGTCGCGTAGAGCTGGAGCGACGGCCTACCGCTAAGGGTAGGACGGACCAGGGGCGAGGACGATACAACGCAAGTCGTACGAGGCCGGCTGACCGGCGTTCATGGGTCAGGTGGGACGGTTAGTGGCTGATGCGCTGGAACATGAGGGTGAGGTCGACGAGGTGGGTCTGCGGGTCGGCGGAGGCGCCGTAGGATCCGGCGTAGGCGTCGAGCTTGCGGAGGGCGGTGTTGTCGGCGAGGAAGCGCTTGACGTAGGGCTCGTTGTAGAGGTCGCCGACCTTGAGGAGCCAGCCGCGGTCGAAGTCGGCTCGGGCTTCGGGGGAGAGACCCTGGATGTCGAGCGATTTGATGCGGTACTGCTCGCCGGGAACGGCTTTGAGAGAGTAGGCGGCGGTGTGGGCGGCGGTGTCGAGCTGGGGCGCGTCGTCGAGATAGACGTCGAGATAGCCTTTGGCGAGATAGGCGGCGATGATGGGGGCTTCGGTTTTGCGGAGGAGGGTAGCGTTGGCGACGTCGCCGGGCTTCTGCTCGAGATTCTTGGCGAAGTCGGCGGCGCTGTAGATGGGCGTTTCCTGCCAGGTGATGGTGCTGACCTTGTAGGCGGGGCCGAGGTCGATCGTCGCGGTGACATCGACGGAGACCTGGCCGGCGATCGGTGCGGGCGTGCGCTGGAGGTCGCCGAGCTTCGCGGTGATGTAGCCCAGGTTGTGGAAGGGGTTGATGAGCTCGTCCTGGATTCCGCCGGAGAGGCCTTCAGCGTAATTGCGACCGGTGAGGGTTGCGAGGTACTTGTCGAGCGACTGCTGGCTGACCGAGGCGCCGGTGATGCTGCAGGTGATTTTGCCGATGTAGATGCTGGGGGTTTCGACGCGGAAGCTCATGAGGCGCTGAGGGTGCGCGGTGGTGGGCTCGATGATGGTGTGGGTAACGGTGGCGGTGACGCCTTTGGCGGTGAGGATCTGCTGGAGGGCTGCCTGGACGGTGTCGGGGAAGTTGCCGGCGTCGGAGAAGAGGCTGCGGTAGAGGGGGACTTTGGCGCGGATGGCGGCGTCGAGCTCGGTGGGGGTGAGCCAGACGAAGTTGGCGTAGCTGCCGCGGAGAAGCTGGGCGGTGGGCTTGAGTTTGAGATCGAAGATGACAATGCGGCGGAGACCGGCGCCGCCGAGTCCGACCTGGGTGTCGTCGAAGAGGCCGGTATCGAGCAGATGCTGGGCGGCGTTGCCGAGGGAGTTCTGGGAGAGCATCTGGCCGGGCTGGAGGCCGGCTACGGAGAGGATTTGCGCGTCGGTGTAGGGGCCGGCGCCGTGGATTTCGATCTTGGCGATGGAGTATTGCGCGAGCGCGGGGATGGCGAGGAGGAAGGCGAGGGCCGGGGCAAGTGCTCTGAGTGGGTTGCGCATGAGGGGTGAGGACAGGTTAGGCGGGATGCGAGGGATTGTGCAAGTGGCGGCGGAGTTTGAGCCCAAGCAGGTCCCCTGCGGGGATGACAACTAGAAAAGCAAAAGCAAAAGCAAAAGCAACGGCAACAGCAAAAGCAACGGCAACGGCTCCTCCATTTGCAATCCCGGCGGGGGAAATACGGAGGTTCTTCGCTTCGCTCAGAATGAGGGGGTGTTGGATTTTGGGGTGTTAGGGATGAGGGAGTGTCAGGGGATGGGATCGCCGAGGTAGAGGCGGTCGTGGATGAAGTCGAGGGTGAGGCTTTGCACGGTGGGGAGGATGTCGCGGCCGATGGAGCCTTCGTAGCGGTCGGAAGTGGAGCCGACGGGCGTGGTGCGGACGCCGACGTGGTGGAGTGTGAGGGTGCGGTTGGCGAAGGTAAGGGTGGTGGGGTCGAGGATGTAGACGCGGGATTCTGAGGTGCCTCCGGCACCGGCGGCGCGGCTCTTGCCCTTTTTCGCGTGGGCGAAGGTGGCGGTGAAGTCGTTGTAGTAGGGCACGAAGAAGCTGGTGGCGTTGGCGCCGGAGTCGAAGAGGAAGAGGCGTGGGCCGGCGGGGGTGGAGACTTCCACGAGGGGGCAGAGCTTGTCGAAGTAGATAGGTGAGGAGGGGCCGGAGACGGGAAGCGTGGGGCCAGCGAGGAAGCGATCGCGCGTGAAGCGGATGATGCCGAGGGACTGGAAGACGGGGTAACCGAGGATGGCGGGGATGGTGTAGGAGTGCTTCTTGTCGGGGCCGAGGGTGAGGTTGGCGTCGGGGAGGATGAGGGCGACGACATTGTGGAGGGTGGCTGTGCCGATCGTCAGCGTGGGGATGACGGCGATGTGGAGCGGGTTTTCTGCGCCGGTGGCACCCATGGTTTGGGCGGTGCCGGGAAGTGGGGTGAGGCCTAGTTGTTTGGCGAAGGATTCGGTGATGGTGGTGATGTTGGCGCCGGTGTCGAGGATCCAGGGCGTGGTGATGTTGTTGACGGTGACGTCGGCGGTGATGGAGCCGAGGGGGTCGGGGTGGGTGGGGACGTCGATTTGGCCGGTGAGTGCGATGGTTTGCGGTGGCGTGCTCGCGAGAATTTTGAGAGTGGTGTTGTCGTCTTGGTCGTCTTTGAGGAGTGATGGAGGAAGGGCGGCGGTGCAGCAGGCAAAGAGCTGGTCGTAGAAGCTGGATGCTTGCGCGTAGTGGAAGAGCTTGAAGTGGGCGTCGGCGAGGGAGCCGAGGACGAGGGCGCGCTGGGCGGGGGTTAGGGTGGTGTCAGCGGCGAGGGGTGTGAGGAGCTGGAGCGCGTCGTTGAAACGGCTCCCGCGGTCGGCGAGGGCTCCGGCGTAGACGTCGTGGACAGGGCCTGCGGGAGTGGTGGTGAGGTCTTGCGCGAGTTGGGTGTTGTAGAGGCTGTCGGCGTCGGACTGGAGCTGGGCGGCGGTGGTTTGGGCGGGTGAAGTAGCTGCGGTCGCGAGGAGCAGGAGCGTGAAGAGGCCGGAGTGATGGAGGCGCATGGTGATTTCGAGGGTACTACGCGGGTGGATGATGGCCTGCGGGGACGAGCTGGATGGTGACGGTGTGGTCGGCGTGGTTGAGATGAGTGTCGATGCGGAGGGTGTGATTGAGGTTTTGGTCGCGAAGAGCGAGCGTGATGATTCCTTCGACCTGGCGAGTGGCGACCGCGCCGGGAGAAAGGACGGCGTTGTGCGCGAGCGATTGCTGGAGTGCGGGGGCTAAGGAAAGATCGACGGAAGCGATGTGGTAGATTGCGCCGCGGTCGATGGTGAGGGCGTAGGTGGCGGTGTGGGCGATGTTGTCGAGTGAGGTGGAAGGCGTGGCGTCGGCGTCGCGGTAGCCGAGGTTCTGGTAGGCGAGACCGGCTTCCTTGACGGAGATGTCGAGGGCCATGGGAGAGGCAGGATGGCCGGCCTTAACCTCGATGACTTTATTGAGGTCGGCGGCGGAGAGGGGTTCGGGGAGAGCGGGGAAGTTGACCGCGGCGATGTGGTAGATGTCGCCGAGATGAGTGGTGGCCGTGGCGTCGATTGCGTAGCCGTTTGGAATCGCGCGAGGCGCAGAGAAGACGGGCGGATCGACGGTGGCGTCGAGATAACCGGCGTTGGCGAAGATGGCGTGGGCATCCTGCTGAATGGTGCTGGTGGTCATGGCGAGATCGAAGTCCTGGATGAGGAGGCCGTGCTGGAACTCGGCGATGGTGGGACCGAAGGCGGGTTTGACTTCCGGGAGGGTGATGTTGCCGACGAGGATGGAGGGGTGATCGATGGAAAGGGCGAGAACTTTGTGGCTGCGTTGCGATGGATCGCCGCCGGCGATGGAGGAGACGGTGACCGTCGCACCTTTCTCTTTGACCAGGGCGATAAGCGCGGCTTCGACCTGGGTGAGGAGGGTGCCGGTCTGGCCGAGTTCGCCGTGATAGCCGGGGACGCGGGCTTCGAGCTTCTGCTCGAGTTCGGCGGGCGTCCACCAGGCGAAGTTGGTGAAGCGGACGGGGAGGGCAGAGGACTCGGAGGACGCGCTGGTGAGCTTGATGACGAGGGCGGCGTTGTCGACGTGCCAGTTGATGTCGGTGAAGGAGCCGGTCTCAGCGAGCTTTTGCAGGCCGGCCTGGATCTCGTCCTTGGTGATGGGGACGCCGGTCTTCCAGCCGGTGAGTTCGAGGAGCTGTGCGGAGTCCTGGCTGGGCGCGCCTTCGAAGCGGATGGTTTTTGGCGTGTAGGTTTGCGCGGCGGCAGTGATCGCGAAGGCGAGGAAGAGGGGTAAAAGGCGGCTCGGCATGTTGGTGGTGAGTGTACGGGAGATCGATGAAGGAGAAAAGGCTCGTGCGTGGGCACGAGCCTTTTGAACAGCA
>JAZKBC010000188.1:0-17208 GCA_040388825.1 Acidobacteriota bacterium
AAGTTCAAGGCCAACCTCCTCGTAGGCATCGAGCGCATCGTCAAGCAGGAGCACATCACCAACGGAGTCATCCTCTCCGGCATCGGCTCCGTCCGCGGTTACGAAGTCCACCAGGTCTCCAACCGCGACATGCCCTCGCACGATACCTTCACCTCCGACCCCACGCAGCCCGCCGACCTGGTCAGCATGAACGGCTACGTCATCGCCGGCAGGATCCACGCACACATGACCCTCGCCACGCCCGACAAGGTCATCGCCGGCCACCTCGAGCACGGCACCACCGTATTCACCTTCGCCATCATCACCATCGGCGTCATGAACGGCACCGACCTCAGCCGCGTCGACGACAAGACCAACCGCTAACCCTCACCCACCGCCCCGAGGAAAACCCATGCAGTGGGTCCGCGCACATCTTCATCCACTCCTCCGCCGCGAGACGCTAATCGTCGCGCTACTGGTCATCTCGGTCATCGTCAACTACGCCGACCGCAGCAACCTTGCCATCGCCGCTCCCGTCATCACCCACCAGCTCTCCCTCTCACCAACGCAGATGGGAGCCCTCCTCGCGGCCTTCTCCTGGACCTACGCCTTCCTCCAGCTCTTCGGCCTCTCCGGCTGGCTCGCCGACCGCTTCCCCGTCGGCTATGTCCTGCTCATCGGCTACGTCCTCTGGACGCTCGCCACCTGCACCACCGGCCTGCTCTCCGGCTTCACCACCATCTTCATCGCCCGTCTCGTCCTCGGCGCCGGAGAATCCGTCGCCTACCCCTGCTACTCCCGTGTCTTCGCCGAACTCCCCCAGCACCAGCGCGGCCGCGCCAACGCCTTCATCGACGCCGGCACCAATATCGGCCCCTCACTCGGCGCCCTCATCGGCGGCCTCATCATGGTCCATCTCGGCTGGCGAGCCCTCTTCGTCATCCTCGGCCTCGGTGGCCTCCTCTGGGTCCTGCCCTGGCTAGCCATCATGCCCCGCACCCGCACCATAGCAGAGCAGTCCAACCTCCCCAAAGCAACCACGGCCGAACTCCTCCACGTCCGCTCCGCCTGGGGAACCTTCCTCGGCCACTTCTGCGGCAACTACGTCTACTACTTCCTCCTCGCCTGGCTACCCACCTACCTCGTTCAGGAAGTCCACATGAGCCTCGCTGCGATGGCCCGCTTCACCTCCTTCGCCTTCCTCCTCATTGCGTGCTCCACGCTAGCCGTCGGCTGGCTCACCGACCGCCTCATCCGCGGTGGCCTCTCCGCCACTCTGGTCCGCAAAACCGCCGCCTCCGCCGGCCTCGCCTGCGGAAGCCTCCTTGCCCTCGCCACGCTCGCCGCGGGAAGCTCCCATCTCTCGCTGGTCCTTCTCCTCATCGCCTGCAGCGGCTACGGAGCCTACGCCTCCAACCACTGGGCTATCACCCAAACCCTCGCCGGCCCCTCCATGGCCGGCCGCTGGAGCGGCGTCCAGAACGGCGTCGCCAACCTCTCCGGCATCGTCGGCCCCTGGCTCTCCGGAGCCATCCTCCAACGCACCGGAAGCCTCCACGCCGCCTTCCTCGTCGCCGCCGCAATCGCTCTCTTCGGCTCCCTCTGCTGGGCCCTCATCGTCGCCCGCGTCGAACCCGTAAACTGGTCCACACTCCACCGCGCTCCGCAGGAGTCTCTATGAATGCACCTCCTCTAGCCACCCCCTTCATGCCCGCCGACCTCGTCCACCCCAACGTCCTCTCCACCTGGCTCGACGACGACAACCTCTGGGTTCCCAGCTCCCCCACCGTCTCCTTCAAGCCCATCCTCCTCTCCGCCAGCCAGGGCTACTTCGTCAACCTCCTCCGCGTCCGCCAGAGCGGCATCCTCCATCGCCACCGCCACGCCGGCCCCGTCCACGCCCTCGTCCTGCGCGGAAGCTGGTACTACCTCGAACACGACTGGGTCGCCACCGTTGGCTCCTATATCTACGAACCCCCCGGCGACACCCACACCCTCGTCGTCCCGGACGACGTCCCCGAGATGATCACCTGGTTCCACAACACCGGCGGCTACACCTACCTCGACCCCGAAGGCCACCCCATCGGCACCGAAGACGTCTTCACCAAGATCGCCGCCGCCCAACACCACTACCGCTCCCTCGGCCTCCCCGACGACTACATCAACAACGTCCTCCGCTAACAGCGTGGTCCCTGCAAAAGAAAAAGGCCGGCAATCGCCGGCCTCCTCTACGCTCTACACTCTATTCTCTACACTCTGCTTTAGTGCCCGCCCTTCGCGCTGCGGATCTTCTCTTCCGCAACCCGCTCGACGGCCACAGCTTCGTCGTATTTGTCTTCTTCGTCGCCGGCGTCGTTCCAGAGCTCCTGCCCATGGGCCAGCTCCTTCTCCGCTTCGGCAACGTCAATCTCGTTCGGATGCAGCGCGGTCTCCGCCAGAATGGTTACCCGCTCCGGCAGCACCTCCACAAATCCCCACGCCACAAAGAACACCTGTTCGCCGGAGTTGCCGCCATGCAGCCGCACCTCTCCAGCTCCCAGCTCCGCCAGCAGGGGCGCCGCGCCATAGAGAGCTTCCATGTAGCCCTCCATCGCCGGCAGCTCGACTGCCGCCGCGGTCGCGTCCACCAGCACGCGATCCGGCGTCACCAGCCGAACCTGCAGCAACTCCGAATTCGATCCAACACTAGCCATTCTTAAGCCTTTACTCGCTGCTTCCTGCTCACTGCTTCCTGTACTTAAGCAGTCGCCTTCATCTTCTCAGCAGCCGCGAGAACATCCTCAATGCCGCCCTTCAGATAGAACGCCTGCTCCGGAATATCATCATGCTTGCCTTCGATGATCTCCTTGAAGCTCCGCACCGTATCCGCAACCTTCACATATGCGCCAGGGATGCCGGTAAAGATTTCGGCCACGTGGAACGGCTGCGAAAGGAAACGCTGCACCTTGCGAGCGCGCGATACAGTGAGCTTGTCTTCTTCCGAAAGCTCGTCAATACCGAGAATCGCGATGATGTCCTGCAGATCCTTGTAGCGCTGCAGAATCCTCTTCACGCCCTGCGCCACGTCGTAGTGCTCCTGCCCGACAACGCGCACGGACAGAATGCGCGAGGTCGAAGTCAGCGGATCCACAGCCGGATAAATACCCAGCTCCGACAGCGGACGCGACAGCAGCATCGTTGCATCCAGGTGAGCAAACGTCGTCGCCGGAGCCGGATCGGTGATATCGTCGGCCGGCACGTAAACCGCCTGCACCGAAGTGATCGAGCCCTTCTTCGTCGACGTGATGCGCTCCTGCAGTTCGCCCATTTCCGTCGCCAGGTTCGGCTGGTAGCCCACGGCCGAAGGCATACGGCCCAACAGCGTGGAAACCTCGGAACCCGCCTGCGTGAAGCGGAAGATGTTGTCGATGAACAGCAGCGTGTCCGCGCCTTCTTCGTCGCGGAAGTATTCCGCCACAGTAAGACCTGTCAGGGCGACACGTAGACGCGCTCCCGGCGGCTCAGTCATCTGGCCGTAGATCAGCGCCGCTTTGCTCTTGGTGAAGTCGTGAATATCAATAACGCCCGACTCCTGGAACTCGTGCCAGAGATCGTTGCCCTCACGGGTACGCTCTCCAACGCCCGCGAACACGGAGTATCCACCGTGCTGCTGCGCGACGTTGTTGATCAGTTCCTGAATCACGACGGTCTTGCCCACGCCGGCGCCGCCGAACAGGCCAATCTGTCCGCCCTTCAAGAACGGCAGGATCAGGTCAACGACCTTGATGCCCGTCTCGAACATCTCTTCCGAGGTCGACTGCTCATCGAACGCCGGAGCCGAACGATGGATAGGCATACGCTTGCTCGTCTTGACCGGACCAAGCTCGTCCACCGGTTCGCCCAGCACGTTGAGCACGCGGCCCAGCGTCTCGCGGCCCACGGGAACCGAAATCCCCGCGCCCGTATCGATCGCCTTCATGCCGCGAACCATACCTTCGGTCGCCACCATGGCGATGCAGCGCACGCGGCCTTCGCCCAGGTGCTGCTGCACCTCGACCACCACGTCCAGCGGCGTCGGAACATTGAAGCCTTCGCTCACAATGCGCAGCGCCTGGAAGATAGGAGGCATCTGCGCCTCTTCGAACTGCACGTCAACGGCCGGGCCGCTGATACTGATCACTTTGCCGATGTTTTGTTCTGCCATAATCTCTTTGTCTCAAGCCTTTCGAGCCAGTCCAGCGCTCTTGCTTCTACTTTCAATTCCGCACGGAAGCCGCTTCTACAGCGCAGCAGCTCCGCTCACAATCTCGATAATTTCCTTCGTAATCGCCGCCTGCCGAACCCGGTTCATCGTCAGCGAAAGCTTGTCGATCAACTCACCCGCGTTCTTGGTCGCCGCATCCGTCGCCGTCATACGCGCCGCATGTTCCGCGGCCGCCGACTCCAGCAGCGCATGAAAAATCTGCGTCGCCACATACCGCGGCATGAGGTGCTTGAACAAATCAACCGGCGACGAGTCGTAGATGTACTCCACGTCCGCGGTCCCGAACTTCTTCGCTTCCGCCTCGATCTCCGTCTCTTCTGGAGCAGTGAGCGAAACGCCAGCCGACTGCGCCGCCTTACCCGCCGCTTCCTTCTGCTCTTCGGTCATCTCTTCGGCAGCGGTAATTTCGTGCGATCCCAGCTTGCGAATCGGCAGCAACTTCTCAACCACCACGCGCTGCGAGATCACGCTCTTGAACTCGTTGAACACAACGTAGACCGAATCGATCTCCGCCCGCTCATAGCGCTTCACAATCGTGTGCGCCATCTCGTTCACATCTTCGTAGTCGACCTTCACCAACATGGTCGGATGCTCAGCCGCAACCTCAACCTGCGCCACTCGCTGCCGAACATCCTCAACGTGCTTGGCAAGATCATTGTCGTAGTGTTGCTCAACGTGCTCGTAAATCGCCGCCGGATACTTCTTCTTGTAGAACCCGATGGCCTTCTTCCCAATCGGCTCGAGGTCAATGTTCTGCCCCTGCGCACGACGCTCGTCGATGAACCGCTGCGCCGCCTTGCCGATGTTCGAGTTGAAGCCGCCCGCGAAGCCCTTGTCACCGGCCACAACCAGCACCAGCACGTTCTTCTCTTCGCGCTCGACTAGCAACGGATGCAGCATCTCGCCCGAATCCTCATCGATCAGGTCCGTGCGCCGCGTCAGCGACTCCAGCACATTGGTCAGCATCTGCGCGTATGGCCTCGCGCGCATCGCACGCTCCTGCGCGCGCCGCAGCTTCGCCGCCGACACCATCTTCATGGCGCGCGTAATCTGCCGCGTGTTCTTCACGCTGCGAATGCGCCGCCGTAGATCGAGTACGTTCGCCATATCCCTACTTCGCGCCCGCCAGGGCCGTCTGCTTATCCTTCAGGCCAGCGAGAAAATCCTGCTTGTACGTGTTGATCGCATCCGTCAGCCGCTTACGGAGATCGTCATCCAGCGCCTTCTTCGTCGAGATGTCCGTCAGGATCGTCGGCGCACTCGTCTCGAGGTACGGGTACAGCCCATCCTCAAACGCCCGCAGGTCGCGGACTTCAACGCTATCCAGCAGGCCCTGCGTTCCGGCGTACACAATCACAACCTGCTGCGCTGCACTCAACGGCTTGAACTGCGGCTGCTTCAGCAGCTCCGTCAAACGCGCACCGCGGTTCAACTGGTTCTGCGTCACCTTGTCGAGATCGCTTCCGAACTGCGCGAACGCAGCCAGCTCACGATACTGCGCCAGGTCCAGCTTCAGCGTCGAACCCACCTGCTTGGTCGCCTTGATCGCCGCCGCAAAGCCTACACGCGACACCGACAGGCCGACGTTCACAGCCGGACGAACGCCCGAGTTGAACAGATCGGTTTCGAAGAAGATCTGTCCATCGGTGATCGAGATCACGTTGGTCGGAATGTACGCCGAAACGTCGCCCGCCTGCGTCTCGATGATCGGCAGCGCGGTCAGCGAACCGCCGCCCAGCTCCTTCGACATCTTCGACGAACGCTCGAGCAGCCGCGAGTGGAGATAGAACACATCGCCGGGGTACGCCTCACGTCCTGGCGGACGGCGCAGCAGCAGCGAGATTTCGCGGTACGAAGCCGCATGCTTCGAAAGATCGTCATAGATGATCAGCGCATGCTTGCCGTTGTCGCGGAACCACTCACCCATCGCGGTCGCCGCGAACGGTGCCAGATACTGCATCGGAGCCGGCTCAGAAGCGGTCGCGGCCACAACGATCGTGTAAGCCATCGCGCCGTACTCTTCCAGCGTCTGCACCACACCTGCAACCGACGAGCGCTTCTGTCCGATCGCGCAATAAATGCAGATCAGGTCGTTCTTCGCCGAGTTGATGATCGTATCCAACGCCACAGCGGTCTTACCCGTCTGGCGATCGCCGATCAGCAGCTCGCGCTGTCCACGGCCGATAGGAATCATCGTATCGATGGCCTTGATGCCGGTGTACATCGGCTCAGTCACCGACTGACGAGCGATAACACCGGGAGCGAGGCGCTCAACCGGATACCGCTCCGTCGCGTTGATCGGTCCCTTGTCGTCGATCGGCTCGCCGAGCGCATTCAGCACGCGGCCGATAAGGCCAGGACCAACCGGAACGTCCATAATGCGGCCCGTGCGCTTGGCTTCATTGCCTTCTTCGAGCTCGGCATAATCGCCCAGCACCACGCAGCCCACCTGGTCTTCTTCCAGGTTCATGGCGAGACCCATCACGCCGTGCGGAAACTCAATCAGCTCGCCGGCCATGACCTTGTCCAGCCCGTGAATACGCGCAATGCCATCGCCGAGGGTCACAATCGTGCCCACTTCGTCCACCTGCACACGCTGGTCGTAGTTCTCAATCTGCTGGCGCAGCAGCTCGGTAATCTCGTTTGCCTGAATCTTTGCCATGCTGTTCCTTTTCCTTCAGTTCCCTAATCTTCAGCTGCTACAAATCTTTTCCAGAGCCTTACGCCGCGGCCGAAACCAGCCGCTGCTTCAGCCGCTCCAGCTGCGTCTTGATCGATCCGTCATAAACCGTCGATCCCAGCCGCACCACAGCGCCGCCCAGCAGCGTTTCATCTTCGCTATACGTAGCCCGCACTTTTTGTCCGCCGGCCAGCTTGCCAATTTGCTCTTCCAGCAGCGCGCGGATCCCTGCATCCAGCTTGCGAGCGCTTACCACTTCCGCTTCCGCAACCTGGGTGTCCGCGTCCACCAGCGACGCATAACCCGCAATGATGTCGCGCAGCTCTTCCAGCCGCTGATGATGCGTAATCACCGCCAGGAAGTTTCGCACCGGCTGGCTCATATGCATCTTCTTCGCAATCCCGTCGAGCACCTTCAGCTTCTGCGCTTCAGGAATCGAAGGATCGCCCAGCACTTCACGCAGCTCAAAGCTCTCCTCGAGCGTGTCCGCAAAGTCGTTCAAATTTCCCTGCGCCGCAACCGCATCCAGTTTCTGATCGTTGATCACCGCTGCCAGCGCGCGCGCATAACGAAGGTCGATAGCCGCCATTAGTTCGACCCTCCCTTATCCGACGTCACACCCAGCTTGCGAGCGAAGTCTTCCACCAGCAGCCGATCCGTCTCGGCGGTCACCACCAGCTTCTTCGCGGCATGGTCAATCGCCAGCTCAGCCGCATACTTCTGAATCTCACGCCGCGCCATCGCCGTTGCCGCAAGAATCTCGGCGTCAGCATCGGCCAGAATCTTCGCCTTCGTCTCTTCCACGCTCGCCTTGATGCGCTGTTCTTCGCTCGCGCTATCCAACTCGGACTGCTTCTGCATGCCGGCGATCTGATCATCCAGCTTCGAAAGCCGCGCTTCCACAGCATCCAGCCGAGCCTTGGCTTCTTCCGTCGCCGTCCGCGCATCCACCAGCTTCTTCTGGATCGTCGTGCTGCGGTTGCGGAACGCCTTCGGCACCGTCTTTAGCAGCAGGTACCCCACACCGATCAGCAGCAGGAAGAAGTTGCAAAGCGTAAACGCCGTGGCCGACTGGTCCGGGTTCAACCCCAGCATCTTGCCAAAGCTCTTCACCGCATCCGAGTGCGTGTACTCGTAGTTCTCGTCGTGAACTTCTTCCTTCTTCTCCGGAACATTGTTCACCGGAGTCGAGCCTTCATCATTGGCCTGCGCAGCAACAACAGCCACCATCTCGGCCCGAGCCGCGACCGGAACACCCACCGCGCTCACAAACACCGCAGCCAGCAACAACACGGCAAACCGCCGCGACAACATGGAACGAGTCAAGCTCAACCTCACTGGCGCGCCTCCGACAAGTTCGTGCCGGCAGGCAGCACTGCCCGCAGAATCTGCTCACTGAGCATCGACGTCGCGTCTTCAATCTGTTTGCGGGCAGCCACTGCGGAAGCTTCAATCTCCTGCCGCGCGCTCTGCACCTTGCCCTGCGCTGCCGCACGAGCTTCAGCCAGCGCAGCATCGCGCTCGGCATGCCACTGCTTCACACGCTTCTCGCGAGCTGCAAGAATTTCCGCGCGAGCCGCGCGCAGCTTGTCTTCGTAGACTGCCGTCTCGGCTTCCGCAGCCGAGATCGCTCCACGCGCCTGCTCCACCGCGCCCGTCGTCCGCGAACGGCGTTCGGCCAGCGTGCGCTCCAGCGGACGGCGTACCAAAAAGCCATAAGCCGTTACCAGGAGCAGGAAAAAGATGATCGTCGGCACAGAGCCGAGCACCAGACTGCCAAGTTGATTCAGAATTTCCATGAAGTTTTGATCGTTCGGGGAGGGCAGCGGGAAACCCGCGCCCGGAGCCGTATCTGCTCCCAAGCTCCGGTACAAAACCAGCGCAAATCCATGCTGTCGTTACCACTTAGTTGTAGCAAAAGGGCCTGCGGAAAGTCAAAGGAACAGCCGTAAACGCCTGATCCTGTTCGATTAGCGCGACACAACCCGTTTCCGGACCAATTCTCAGCAAAACCACAACTTTTTCTCCCGCACGAACCCTTCCGCGGCGCTAAAATAGCAACACCACCCGAGACCCGGTTCCGGGTCGTGCAGGCCGCGTGAAAGTGGGACTCACCTCCGCTCCCCATCAGGCGGCCTGTACTATATCCAAACCCTGAAACTACCCCTTAACCTTCACTCTCAGCCGCCGCGTCCGTCTTGCGCCACTGATAGTGCCTGTACCGCTCAATCAGCGAGTTCGGCCCCACCGCTGTCACATACACCAGGTTCCCCTCAAATCTCTGCTGGGTCAGCGTAGCTCCGCGCTCCAGCGCCGCCAGCACGCGTCCCTCACTCTGCGGAATCCGGAATCGCGCCTCCACCAGCGGATCCCGCGTCAATGCCGCATCAATCGCATGCAGCAGCCCTTCCAGCCCTTCGCCGGTCAGCCCTGAAACTGGAATCGCTCCCGCCTCCACCACCGCTCCCGGCGGCAACAAATCAACCTTGTTCAACACCTGCAGCGTCGGCTTCTCGGCCACATCCAGCTCCGCCAGCACCGCCTCGACCTGCGCCTTCTGCTCCTCCAGCGTCACGCTCGCGGCATCGCGAACATGCAGCAGCAACTCCGCTCGCTCCACCTCCTCCAGCGTTGCGCGAAAACTCGTCACCAGCGCATGCGGCAAGTTCCGCAAAAATCCCACCGTATCGCTCAGCAGCACCTTCCGCCGCGAAGGCAGCGTCAACTGCCGCAGCTTCGGATCGAGCGTCGCAAACATCCGCTCGCTGGCCAGCACCTCAGCGCCCGTCAGCGAGTTGAACAGCGTGCTCTTCCCCGCATTCGTATACCCCACCAGCGCCACCGTCGGAACCGGCACCGCCTCCCGCCGCCCACGCTGCTGCCGCCGAATCCTCCGCACGGCCTCCAACTGCTGCTTGATCCGATCCAGCCGCACATTGATCGCGCGCCGGTCAGTCTCCAGCTTCGTCTCGCCCGGCCCTCTCGTTCCAATGCCGCCGCCCAGCTGCGACATCGACTTCCCTCGCCCGGCCAGCCGCGGCAGCTTGTACTCCAGCTGCGCCAGCTCTACCTGCAACATGCCCTCGCGGGTCCGCGCATGCCGCGCAAAAATATCCAGGATCAACTGCGTTCGATCAATCACCGTCACCGGCAGCCGCTCTTCCACGTTCCTCGCTTGCGAAGGCGTCAGGTCGTGATCGAACAGCACCAGCGACGCTCCTGTAGAAGCCACCGTCGCCACAATCTCATCCAGCTTGCCGCCACCCACCAGCGTCGCCGCGTCCGGCTTCGCGCGCTTTTGCACCAGCACCGCGGCAATCGTCGCTCCCGCCGATCGCGCCAGCTCCTGAAACTCCGCCAGCGACGCCTCAAAGTCCAGGTCATCCTGCGGCTGCACGGCCCGCTCCGCCGCCACGTGCGTTCCTTCGGCTGCGGGCTCAACCTCGCCGCGCGCCTCGGCGAGCAGGGTATCGATCGCCGCCGCGGACCTCGCCTGCCGCGCCCCGGCCGGCAGCTTGTAACGGTCGGTCGTAAAGTCCACCGCCACCAGCACAGCCTTTTCGCCGGACGAGCGCTGGCGCTCCGCCAGAAGCTTCTGCTCCTGCGCGGAACGCAACGCACTCAATCTGTTAGTTGGTATAGGAGACAACGCTGCGCCGAACTCTCGCCTTAGTGCCCGCTGGAGCTTCCAGCGACAGCCGGCTCAGGGGCAACGCTTACCGGCCGGCTCTCCGTTCGAGGCTCGCTCGGGGTGCGGGTTTCGCCATGCGTGGATAACCGTCCGCTCACCACTGTCGAAATCGCATGCTTGAAGATCAACTGTTCCTGCGCGTTGTTCTCCAGCAGCACGGAGTACTTGTCAAAGGACCGAATCTTTCCCGTCAGCTTCACTCCGCTGACCAGGTAGATTGTGATGGGACTTTTGTCCTTGCGGACCGTATTCAGGAAAGTGTCCTGAATATTCTGTGCCGGCTTCGATTCCATAAGGCCGATCTCCTGTAGAAAAAACTACATTTACAGCAGGTTGGTAAACACCGCGAAAGCGTGCCAGCGGCAGCGAAAGTGCAGTCGAGCATCGTTGCACGAACCACCCTACAGATTTTCAGCCACGGAAACAAGCGGCGACATACTCCTCCGCATCCCATCCGACCGCATCTGCACTGGCTGCAACGCACTTCACACACAACGGTCGAGCTGCTATTCGCAGCCGCACCGGGCCCGTCCTGATCGCCTCAATGTCAAACTGACCATCGCCCGGCGATTAGGATAAAGAGCGATGATACACACTTCCGCCTCCACCGGCCTGCAGCCCGTTCCCATGCTCGACCTCGGCCGCGAGTTCACCCTCATCCGCGACGAAGTCATGGCCGCCATCGAAACCGTCTGCGCCTCCCAGCGCTTCATCCTCGGCCCCGCCGTCGATGCCTTCGAAGCCGCCGCCGCCCAGGCCCTCCCCGTCGCTCACGCCATCGGCTGCGCCAGCGGCACCGACGCCCTCTGGCTCGCCCTCGCCGCGCTCGAGATCGGCAACCAGGAGCCCACCTCCGTATCCGCCGACGCCGTCATCACCACTCCCTTCAGCTTCTTCGCCACCGTCAGCTCCATCCTCCGCGCCGGAGCCAAACCACTCCTCGCCGACATCGACCCCGCCACCTTCAACCTCTCCGCCGACTCCGTCCGCGAAACCATCGCCGCCCAGCCCGCCACCACCCGCGTCGCCGCCATCATGCCCGTCCATCTTTACGGCCAGTGCGCAGACATGGACGCCCTCGGCTCCGTCGCATCCGACCACAACCTCCGCATCGTCGAGGACGCAGCCCAGGCCTTCGGCGCCCTCTGGGATGGACGTCCCGCCGGCAACCTCGGCGACGCCACCGCCTTCAGCTTCTATCCCACCAAAAACCTCAGCGCCTTCGGAGACGCCGGCCTCGTCACCACCAACAGCGCCACCGTCGACGAGCGCACCCGCATGCTCCGCGCCCACGGCATGCGCCGCCGCTACTTCCACGACGAGATCGGCTGGAACTCCCGCATCGATTCCATCCAGGCCGCCGTCCTCACCGTCAAGCTCAAACGCCTCCCCGCCGCGAACCAGCGCCGCCGCGAGATCGCCACGCTCTACGACCGCCTCTTCACCGCCGCCAACCTAACCGGAGCCTCCACCGCCGAAGGCATCGTCCTCCCCATCACCGATCCCCGCGCCATGCATATCTTCCACCAGTACGTCATCCGCGCCCCCCGCCGCGACGAACTCCGCGCCTATCTCACCGGCCTAAAAATCGGTTCCGACATCTACTACCCCGTCCCCCTCCACCTGCAACACAGCCTCGCCTTCCTCGGCTACAAGCAAGGCGACTTCCCCCACAGCGAAAAAGCCGCCGCCGAAGTCCTCGCCCTCCCCATCTACCCCGAACTCCGCGAAGACGAAGCCGAAACCGTAGTCGAAGCCATCCGCCGCTTCTACGCCTAGGCACCGCCTCCGATGAAGTCGCACAGACGGTAGGTCACGGCTTCAGCCGTGACATTGAGGGCGTACGAATGAGTTGCGGCTTTAGCCGCGGAGGGCGCTCCGGTGACCGCGTTCAGAGCTTTCCCGGCGAGGGGAATGAGCGACAACCGAAACACATCCGAACCCAACGAGACGACTCAACCGTCGTCTTTCACTTGTCACTTACCACTTGCCACTTATCACTTCTTTTTCTTCTTCGCGTCCTTCTTCGACTCCACCACCAGATGCGCCTCGTTATCCTGCGTTCCGGGCGCAACCACCCGCTTGGTAATGCTCCCCACCAGCCGATACGTCTTCGCAATCACCTTCCCCGGCTTGTACACCCCCGACGCATCCTGCGCTGGCGCCGGAGCATCCGCCGAAAGCACCTGGTACGTAAAGCTCGGCAGCGACTGCCCCGCAAACGCATCGTGCGAGTACGCGTCCTTCATCTCCCCCACCGTCACCGGCAGATACCCCTCAATGTTGTGCTCGCGAAACGCCGTCTCGTAGCGATGCTTCTTCACATTCCACGTAAACACGCGGATCTGATCGAAGTCATAAGGCAGCCCCGCCTTGTACGGCCCCAGTACCGTCACGTACTCCGGAATCTGCGTCACCGTCTGCCCGTTCTCAATGAACCCCGACTCCGGATCCTCCACCTTCGCCAGCAGATAAGCGCCCACAATCCTCTGCCCTTCCGCATACCGCAGCAGCGAATCCGGCGCCGACACATCGATCAGCCGCGAGTAAATCCACCCCGTATCGCCCTTCGCATCCCGTACCAGCCACCAGTCTTCCATTACCGGCTCCACCGGCTGCCCTGCCGCAACCGGCGCCTGTGCTCCGGCCTCCTTCGGCACCGAAGCCCGCACCAGCAGGCTCATCGGATCGCCTTCAGCCAACCGGAAGAACCGCGGCGACTTCCTCCCCGGCTCGGAGTGCAGATAAACATCGTTCAGCGCCGTCGCCTTCGCCACCACCGGGCTTTTCCCATACTTCGTCTTCAAAGCTTCAAAAGCATCCGCCGTCGCCTGGTCCGCAACGTCGAACTCCTTGATCCACCCCACCGCGCCCTCAGGAGTCCGCACCTTCAGCGCCCGCCGTTGACGCTCCAGCACTGTCAGCTTCTCGCCGTTGGTCACCGTAGCCGTGCGATTGCTCACCGCGGCAAACCGGTCGTTCAGAAACGACTGCTTCGCCGTCACATAAACATACTTGTTAGCTTCATGCTGCTTGAACTACGCGCATCCGCTCAGCCCCACCAGCACCAACGCTGCGGCCGACGCCAGGCCAGCCTTCCGCGAACACCGCAGCTTACCCCACACTCCACCGAAGACCGGCATCACGCTGTCACGAACCAAAAACGGCATATCAGGGCGATGCCTTCCAGAGCTCCCAAGGTTGTCCCGCAGCGATAAAGATCGCACAGTTGCCCTCGCCCAGCCCTTCAAATTTCCCGCTCTCCGATCATACCGGCTCGCCCCGATCTAATGCGTCGCCACCATTACCAGCGCAGCACTCCCGGAACTGCCCGTCGCTGCGGTGGTGCTCGACGCCGTCAGCGCCCCCGAAGTGCCAATCGCAAATTCCTCAATGCCGGTCGCCCCCGCACCCGCCGCCACAATGTACTTGCCCGTGTTATCCACCACCAGTTGGTCGACGTCCGCAGGCGCGTTGTACGGCGAACCCGACAGCGGCGTCAGCACACCTCCTGCCGTAAACGAGAATCCCGAGATCGTCCCATTCGCTGCAGAAGCCGACTGATTCGCCACATACAGGTAGCTCCCTGCAATCACGATCGAGTGGTCGCCCGTCCCCGTCTGCGCGTTGGCCGTCGTATTCGATACCGGCGCTGGCACGCCGTTCGACGTCGCCGAATACACCGCGATCGTCCCCGTCCGCGCCAAGTAGATGTTGTTGTTCGCATCGATCGCGACGCCAAAGTCTCCCACTGAGCCCGTGGGCTCCGGAATCGTCGACGGATTCACGCTGCCCGTATTGAACAGATCGCTCGACAACGGAACGATCTCGTCTCCCGCGGTCCCCATCGCCACCACCAGAAAGTTGCTCGTAGGCGCAACCTTGACCACCGCCGCCGTGCCGTTCACCAATAGCAGCGGAAGTGCCGCGCCCGGGGTCAGCACTCCGTTCGTGCCAATGGAAAACTCCTGCAGGACATACGTCCCGTTGCCCGTCAGCACGTACAGATACTTACCATCGGGCGAAATATCCATCGCCAGCGCGGCCGAATTCAGCACCGCCTGCGTCCCGTTCGGGTTGGTCAGGCCTCCGGCAGAAGAGATCGAATACGCATAAATCGCGCTATTCGCCAGGGACGACGCAAACAACAGTGTATTGTCCGACTTCATCGCCATCGCGTTCGTCGAATACCCCAGCGAGATCGGCGACGCCGACAGCGCCACCGGCGATCCAGTCGAAGCATTGAAGGCCGTCAGCGACGTCGCGCTCGACGAGCTGTTGGACACGTAGACATAGTCCCCCGTGCCCGCTCCCGAACCCGATCCACCACCACTGCTCGGGCAGGCCGGCTTGCCTTCGCAAACAAAGAAATTGCCGCACGAGCTCGTCACCAGCGACGTCCCCGTCAGCACCACCGCCGCCGTCACAACTCGAAGCACCTGGCCGGTCCTCAATCGCATCAATCCATCTCCGTGTCTCCCACCCGTAGATGGAGGACCTTCGGCTATTGTCGCAGGAACCTCTGCGCAGGGCTCGCCAACCTCAGCGAACAACGCTCTCATGGCTACACATCGTAGGACGCACCACCCCGGCATCCGTTTGCTCCACTCCGCCGTTTGCATCCCTTCTGCCCCGATTCATCCCCCGACAACACCACCCGCGCTGGCGCTTCCGCCTCTACGCTCTACACTCTACCCTCTACACTCTGCCTCCCCCGCTTCCCCCCAACCCTCGCACCACGTATCATCATTCCGAGTATCTCTTTGGCCCCAAGAAGCTGCCCAAGCTGGCCCGCGAACTGGGCAAATGGGTCGGCGAGTTCCGCCGCGCTTCCAACGAGTTCAAGATGCAGATGGAAGAAGAGCTCCGCATCTCCGAACAGGCCGAGCGCCAGAAGCAGATCGAAGCCATGGAAGCCGCCGCTCCTCCCGCTCCCGCCCTCAACACCGGCGACGAAGCCACGGAACCCGACGCCACCGAAACCACCACCGGCTCCTACACCGCCGACTCCATCGACAGCTCCCACCTCGAGCTCTCTGAAGCCACCACCGCCTCCCCGGAAAACATCTACGACGCCCCCGACGCGCCCTCCATCGACCCCTCCACGGAGTCCGCCCCCGAGCAACTCGAGCCCCTCATGGCCGCCCGTCCCGTCGATCCTCTCCCCATCGCCACCGCCGGCGACCTCAATATGATGCCGCCCGCCACCGGCCTGCCCATCAGCCGCTCCAAGACCAACCCGCTCGGCTCTCTCGTCGAATCCATCCCCACCAAATCTGAAACTGAATCAACGGAGACTGCCGCGCATGGCTCCTGATCTAATGGACCGCGCGCGCAACGCCGTGCACGATCGCGCTGAACTTCCCGGCATGAGCCTCATGGAGCACCTCGACGAGCTTCGCCGTCGTCTGCTCTGGACACTGGTCTATCTCGTCGGTGGCTGCATCATCGCCTGGGCCATCCACAAACAGCTCAACAGTCTCATCCAGAAGCCGCTCAACAGCATCGGCCTCCAGATGACCATGACCCACCCCACCGACGCGATCAACTACTTCATCAAGACCTCGGTGGTCTTCGGCGCCATTTTCGCCAGCCCCTTCATCCTTTACCAGGTCTGGCTCTTCATCTCCCCCGGCATGTACGCCCACGAGAAGAAGTACGTCTTCCCGTTCATGGGCGCCACCATCTTCCTCTTCCTCGCCGGAGCCTGGTTTGGCTACCGCTACGTCCTCCCCGGCGCCATGAAGTTCCTCATCCAGGACATCGGAAAGAACTTCAGCCACATGATCACCATCGACGACTACACCGGCTTCTTCCTCTCGGTCATCCTTGGTCTCGGCATCACATTCGAACTCCCCGTCGTCATCTTCTTCCTCGCGCTCTTCGGCATCGTCGACGCCAAATTCCTCCTCCGCCACTTCCGCTACGCCATCCTCGGTATCTTCCTCGTAGCCGGCATCCTCTGCCCCGACCCCAGCCCCGTCGGCATGACCATCTTCGCCACGCCCATGCTCGCTCTCTACTTCGTCGGAGTCCTGGTCGCCTACCTCGTCCACCCCAGCCGTCGTCTAAAGAAGGACACCGCCACCGGAGCCTCCGCATGATCTCCGTGAAATCTCTCCTCCGCACCCTCGGCCTCGCACTCCTTACCGCCACTGCGTCGCAAGCCCAGTCCCACCACACCGCCGGAGTCACCGGCGCCGAAGTCCTCCAACTCACGCAGCAGTACCTATCCGCCGCCCCCAAGCGCTACATCGGCTCCGCCGGCCACACCGCCGCCGAAAACTTCATCAAGGCCCACTTCAAGCCCGAAGCCGCCAAGGGCAACTTCATCGACGACAGCTTCACCGCCCACACCCCCATCGGCTACCTCACGATGCACAACCTCATCGTGAAGTTTCCCGGCAAAAAGCCCGGCGTGATTGTCCTCGCCTCCCACTACGAAACCAACTACTGGCTCAAGGACATCAACTTCGTCGGTGCCAACGACGGCGCCTGCACAAGTGCCCTGCTCATCGCTCTCGGCCAATACTTCCGCGACCACCCGCCCCAGGGCTACTCCATCTGGCTGCTCTTCACCGATGGCGAAGAGTCCATCAACCAGCAGTGGACCAA
>JAZKBC010000189.1:0-3262 GCA_040388825.1 Acidobacteriota bacterium
AGCACGGCGTCTTCGGTCGTCTGCCGCAACCCATCAGGCCCGTTCGCCAATATGTAAGCGAGCGCCCGAATGAACATCCCAAAGTTCCCATACCAGGCACGCACGCGGCCAACGCTCTGCGGCCGATTGAAGTCCAGCCCCAGCGATCCATCCGCATTCGTCTTCACCACCGGCGTTGGAAGAAACGGCTCCAGAATCTTCTTGCACGCCACGGGCCCCGAGCCCGGTCCACCGCCACCATGCGGCGTCGAGAACGTCTTGTGCAAATTCAAATGCATCACGTCCACGCCGAAATCCCCCGGCCGCGTCTTTCCGCAAAGCGCATTCATATTCGCGCCGTCCATATACAGCAGCGCGCCCTTCGCATGCAGGATGTCGGCAATCTTGTGAATCTCGCTCTCAAACACGCCAATCGTCGAAGGGTTGGTCAGCATCAGCGCCGCCACATCCTCATCGACCATCCGTTCCAGCTCGCCCAGGTCCACCATGCCCTGCGCGTTCGACTTCAAATTCGCAATCTGGTACCCGCACATCGCCGCCGTCGCCGGGTTCGTCCCATGCGCCGAATCCGGAATCAAAATTCTCTTCCGTGCATTACCCTGCGACTGGTGATACGCCTTCGCCAGCAGGATCCCCGTGAACTCTCCATGCGCCCCCGCGGCCGGCTGCAGCGTAATCGTGTCCATGCCCGTAATCTCAATCAGGCACTCGCTCAGCAGCTTCATAATCCCCAGCGCGCCCTGGCTCAACGCCTCCGGTTGATAAGGATGCGCCTCCGCCAGCCCCTCCAGCCGCGACACAACCTCATTGATCCTTGGGTTGTACTTCATCGTGCAAGACCCCAGTGGATACATCCCCAGGTCGATCGCATAGTTCCACGTCGACAACCGCGTGAAGTGCCGAATGATCTCAATCTCACTCAGCTCCGGCATCGCCCCCAGCGCATCCGTCCGCACGGCATCGCCCAGCAGGGAAGCAGCATCCACCGCCGGTACATCCAACTGCGCCAGCCGATAACCCTTCTTGCCCGCCGAAGACTTCTCAAAGATCAGGTCTTCGTTCTGGTTGACGTGGGTCGTTACCTTCTTCGGCGTTCCAACAAACTTCTCAGCCATGATTCTGTCTCCGCATTCACTTCTCGCCGGCATCGGATGCGACTACGTTCTCCGCTTCCACCAGCGTCTCGATTCCTTGTAAGCCAATCGCTCTTCCGGCGTCATCTTTCGCCAAAACCTGATCCAGTTCACCAGCGTCCAAATATTGCCAACCAGCGCAAACACAACGAGCACCAGGTAGATCGCCATGTGCCCGTCTTCGCCGATATGCCGGTCACCATAAAGCACGAGCGGCACCAGCGCGCCGACAACAATCAGCGAGAGACCCAGCGCGAAGATCTCTTTCCGGCGCAAGCTAGAAATCCTCCTCGTTCACTCCGCTGCCATCCGCCGAATAGCTCCCAGCCTCCGGCCCATCCAAATCCTCTCCGCGCAAACTCAGCGCAATCACGGTGCCGGATTCCAACTCCACGGTCAGCGCATCCAGCTCCTCGAGCGACGCCTTCGCCACCGTCTCGCCAATCTGCGCACAAATGGCATTCCGATACTCCGGCTCTCCATACGCCACCGAAAAGTCCGCCAGCAGCACATGCGGCCACGCATACAGCGTCAGCATCGGCCCTTCAAACCGCAGCCGCAGGTAGTCGCTCACAAACTCAACCGCCGTAAGCTCCTGCCCCTCAATCGCGCTGATGTCCATCTCTTCTAGCTCGCTCTCTTCGGAGATAAAGGGTGTGTTGTAGTGCGGCGATGAATCCACATCGCAATCCGCTTGAGCACAATCTGCAATGTCAGCGTTTCAACGATCATTAGAAGGAAGGTGAGTTGAAGATACCCTCGGCCAGAGTTGCCCTTTGCGAACTGCATCGAATTCGTGAGCCTGATGTAGAAGGGCAGAACGAAGCCGTGAATGACGCAAGCCGCCAACGTTGACCACCAAAAGTGCATGGCATGGCGATAACGCCAGAAATTTCCAGCTACGTATCCCAGGACAATCAATGTCCAGCCAACGCTCGCAAGAATGTCGCCAGTCACGCCGGGAAATGCCCATGACACAAAGACGAACGGAAGCGAGCCGATAACCCCGATCTTCTGAATGGCGTTCATTGACGCCCAGCTCCCAGCCTTTGATGACCCGCCGGAGGACTGTTTTTCGGAATTGTCGAGGGTTTCGAACATGCTTATGCGATCCCTCCGGCCGCCGCATCCATCTGCACCTTCGTCGTCAACTCCGTCGCGCACCACAACGCCGCCGTCTCACCCAGCTCCGGATACCACTTCGCCAGCGCAAGCCCGCCCACAATCTGCTTCTTCAACAGCGCATCATTCACCGCATCAGCAGAGGAGGGAAGCGCCACCGCAAACTCATTGAAGCTAGGCCCCGAGAACATCTTCTTCGCCCCAGCCTTCTCCAGCACCGTGCGCAAATAAGCAGCCTTCGCCAGATTCTGCTCGCCCAGCTCCTTCAACCCCTGCTTGCCATAAACCACGAGGAAGATCGTCGTCATCAACGCCACCAGCGCCTGGTTGGTGCAGATATTCGAAGTCGCCTTCTCGCGCCGAATATGCTGCTCGCGCGTCGACAGCGTCAGCACAAACCCCCGCTTGCCGTTCTTGTCCTTCGTCTCGCCGACAAGCCGCCCCGGCATCTGCCGCAGGAACTTCTCCTTACAAGCAATCACGCCGCAATAAGGCCCGCCGAAGCCCACAGCCACGCCAAAGCTCTGCGCCTCCAGCGAAACGATGTCAGCCTCCACCGGAGCCTTCACAATCCCCAGCGAAACCGCCTCCGCACTCGACACAATCAGCAGCGCGCCCTTCGCATGAGCCATCGCAGCAATTGCCGCGACGTCTTCAATCGTCCCAAAGAAATTCGGCGACTGGATCAGCACGCAAGCCGTATCGTCGCCAATCGCCGCGTCCAGCGCCGCCATATCCACACGCCCCGTCGCGCGGTCGTACCCAACCTCGGTCGCGGGAATCCCCTGGTGCTGTGTCGCCGTATGCAGCACCTCGCGATACTCCGGATGCACCGTCTTCGCCACCACCGCGCCCGAGCGCCCGGTCACGCGCACCGCCATCATCACCGCCTCCGCCGCGCCGGTCGACCCGTCATACATCGACGCGTTCGCAATCTCCATCCCCGTCAACTCGCAGATCATCGTCTGGAACTCGAACATCGCCTGCAGCGTTCCCTGCGCGATCTC
>JAZKBC010000190.1:0-5486 GCA_040388825.1 Acidobacteriota bacterium
GATGGCTGCGGAGGGACTGATCCAGGGCAGGCCCAGACGGGTGGTATACCAGCGGCGGAACTCGAAGCCGTTGGCTCGGGCGCGGCCTACGACGATCTTCAAAAGCTCCTGACGGGTCATAGAGCAAAGTGTAGAGCGAAGACGGTAGAGCGTTGAGGGCGGGTGCCGGGTTGGTTAGCGGTACGAAGGTGGGTTAGGAGTGGTCTTCCGTGTCGCGGCGGATGCGGTCGCGGAGGTCGTCGGTTGGTGCGGCGGGGAGGGCGCCGGTGGCGGCCATGTGGGTGTGCTTGGCCTGCCACGTGCGCAGGATGATAAAGACCAGGCCGAAGCCGAGGATCACGATGACCACCGGAACGATCCAGGCGACGTTGTCGAAGCCGCCGCGGATGGGAGCTGCAAGCACCACGGGGCCGTACTTGCCGATGAAGAAGTTGAGCACGCCGGCGTCGGGCAGGCCGGAGTCCATCTGCGCCTTGAGCTGGTCGATCATGGGTGCGGAGACGGGGCAGTTGACGTGGTTGCACTCCAGCAGGATCTGGCCGCAGCCGCACTGGCAGACGAGCTGGTGGCCGAGGTGATCGAAGCGGGTGGAGGAGTCTCCTGCGCCTAGCATGGTGAAGCTGAGGGCGATGACGAAGGTGATCTGGAGGAGCCGCTTAAGCATGAGAGCCTCCCTGAGCAGCGGCGAGGGGTGGCGGTGGAGCGAGCGGGATATTGCGGGCTCCGGCATGGTCGTCTGCGGTGGCTTCCAGTTTGCGGCCGATGGGCAGCAGCGGCGGAACCAGAGCGATGAAGGTACCGAAGATCACGATGCCGACGCCGATCCAGATCCAGTTGACGAGCGGGTTGATGAAGACCTTGATGATGGGGCGGTCGGTGTCCGGGTTGCGGCCTTCGAATACGGTGTAGATGTCGTAGGCTACGGTGGAGTGGATGGCGACTACCGTGGAAGGCGTCTGGCTGGCGGTGTAGAAGCGGCGCTCCGGGGCCAGGCGGGTGACGTACTTGCCGTTGTGGCTCAGGTCGAGCAGGGCAAAGCTGGTGTCGTAGTTGGCGTTGGAGTCCTGCGAGTAGGACTGGCAGACGAGCTTCCATGTGCCGAGCTGCAGCGAATCGCCGAAGCCCATCTCCATCTCTTTGGACTGATTGAAGGCGCGTCCGGCGAAGCCGATGAACATGATCACGATGCCGAAGTGGATGATGTATCCGCCGTAGCGCCGCGTGTTGCGGTGGGTGAGCAGAAGCGCGGAGCTGACGATGTTCTTTCCGGTCTGCTTGTGCAGGACAGCGGCGCCGCGGAGGAACTCGGCGAGGATGGCGGTGACGACTCCGGCGGAGAGCGAGATGCAGACCAGAGCGTAGATGGTGCTGGTGGAGTCGTCGTCCTGCCAGGGGCGAACGCCACAGATGATGAGAATGATCGCCGTTACGAGTACTGAGACGCACGGCAGCACGAAGTTGCGGCGGATGGCTCGCAGTGAAGTGGAACGCCAGGCGAGCAGAGGGCCGACTCCGGTGAGGAAGATGAGGAAGAGGCCGACGGGAACCATGACGCGGTTGTAGAACGGCGGGCCGACGGTGGTCTTGGTGCCGTTGACGTACTCGCTCAACACTGGGAAGAGCGTGCCCCAGAGGACGGTGAAGCAGGCCAGCAGAAGGATGAGGTTGTTGAACAGGAAGCTGGACTCGCGGGAGACGAGCGACTCGAGCTCGTTCTCGGCCTTGAGGTGGTCGCGCTGCAGGAAATAGGTGAACAGGCAGATGGCGAAAGCGATGCAGAGGAACCAGACGAACCAGGTTCCGATGGAGCTTTGCGCAAAGGCGTGGACGGAGCTAACGAGGCCGGAACGGGTGAGCAGGGTTCCGAGGATCGAGAGCATGAAGGTGGTGAAGATGAGCCAGACGTTCCAGCTCTTCATCATGCCGCGCTTCTCCTGCATCATGACGGAGTGGAGGAAGGCAGTACCGGCGAGCCACGGCATCAGGCTTGCGTTCTCGACGGGGTCCCAACCCCAGTAGCCGCCCCAGCCGAGCACAGCGTAGGCCCAGTGCATGCCGAGACAGATGCCGCAGGTGAGGAAGAGCCAGGTGACCATGGTCCAGCGGCGGGTGATGTGGATCCACTTCTCGCCGGGGTAGCGCATCATGAGCGCGCCGAGAGCGAAGGCGAAGGGGATGGAGAAGCCGACGTAGCCGAGGTACAGCATCGGCGGGTGGATGATCATCTCCGCGTACTGGAGGAGCGGATTGAGGCCGAAGCCATCGGCTGGGGCAACGCCTCCCGGAACGAGAGCGAAGGGGGGCGCGGCGACTACCACCAGCAGGAGGAAGAAGACCTGGATGCCCGAGAGGATAGTCGAGGCATAGGCATAGAGCGTGATGTCGGTCTTATGGCGCAGGCGAAGAACAAAGCCGTAAGCGGCGAGAAGCCAGGCCCAGAGCAGCAGGGAGCCTTCCTGGCCGGACCAAAGCGCGGAGAACTTGTAGTACCAGGGAAGCGCTCGATTGGTGTGGTGCAGGATGTAGTCGACCGAGTAGTCGTTGGTGAAAGCGGCCCAAACCAAGGCAAAGCCGGCGCAGGAGACGGCGATGAAGCTGGCAAGGCCGGCGCGGCGGGCGGTCTCGCGGAGTTTTTCCGCCGGGTAGGCCAAGGGGCGCTTATGGGCGATAGCCCAGAGTGCGAGAGATCCAATGACGAGTGAGTAAGCGCAAAGGGCAAGGCCGATCATCAGGGAAAGGCTGCCGAAAGAGGGCATGGGATGAGACATGTGCAGGGTCGTCCTCAGCCATCATTCTCTCAAAGAATGGGAAGGCGAGTGTGCGCCACGTCACAATAGAGGGCTTTGGTTTGTGGAGGTTTGCTAAGACTGGGAGTGGATCGGCAACGGCGTTGCCGGCTGGATGCCGCCGGCGACGAGCAACTGCACCGTGTTGAGCAGGTTATCCGGAAGCAGGGGCTTGAGGCGGAACTGGACGTTGAGTCCTTCGTAGGCGTCTTCCGCTTCCGCCATGCCGCTGATGACCAGAACGGGAACGTCCGGCTGGAAAGTGCGGAGGTGCCGGACGAACTGGTCGCCGTTCATGCCGGGCATGATGTGGTCGGTGAGGATGAGGTCGATGGGAGCGGGGAACTCACTGGCGCGAAACTGCTCGAGGGCACGTTCGGGGCTCAGGACGGCGATGACGAAGTAGCCGGCTCGTTTGAGGATCGTCTGGCGCGTGGCTGCCTGAATAGCATTGTCATCGATCAACAGAATGGTGGCAGGCATGCGGTCTCGGGGATCAGGTTGAAAGGCCATATTCCTTCACGGAGTCCGATGAAGCGTCGGTGCCGGACTCACTCGTGCATGATTCGATGCGGTACTTGCTATAAAGGCTGCCTGACGATACACATGGTTTTTCAACGATTTACGAGAATTGTATGTTAGCGCACCCAGAGTGGGATGCGTTGTTACCCGCGAAGGATGGTCTGGGCGTCTTCCACATGGATGTCGGGGTGCAACTGCGATAATGCGGTATGAAGCGCCGGGTTATCAAGCAGTATGAGTTCATTCGCAAGATCGGTTCAGGCGGCAGCGGGGTGGTGTTTCTGGCCAACGATACGCTGCTGCAACGGCCGGTCGTGCTCAAACTGCTGAAACGGGGAGCTCTGACGCCGGACCAGGTGCGGACGACCCAGTTGCGGGAGGCTCGGCTGGCCTCCGCGATCGACCACCCGAATGTTTGCGCCATATACGAGGTAGGTGAGGCGGAAACGGACTCAGGCGACTGGGAAGCTTACATCGTCATGCAGTACATTCCGGGCAAAAGCCTGGATAAGGTGATTGCCGAAGGGCCAGCGAACATTCAGCTGCTGCTTTCGAGCGGGATGCAGATTGCTGACGGTCTGGCGGCGGCGCACAATCTAGGGATCTTTCACCGGGATCTGAAGCCGGCGAATGTGATGCTGACCGACGGTGGGTTGATCAAGATTCTGGACTTTGGCCTGGCGCGGCAGTTGAAGCGTGAGCGGCTGAAGGAAGAGGGCGCGGACTTTGATCCGTCGCGTCCGGGGCAGCCGCCGGAGTTCTCGCCGGGAGCGACTTATACAGCTCGCGGCGGGACGATTGCTTATATGGCTCCCGAGCAGTTCGTGACGGGGCAGTCGAGTGTGCAGAGCGACATCTTCGCGCTAGGGCTGATCCTGTACGAGATGGTGAGCGGGCGGCATCCGTTCCATCGGCCGGATGCGATGGAGCTGCAGAGCATTCGGGCGATCCAGTTTGCGGCGCCTCCGCCGCTGCGGGAGATTGTGCCGGATATTCCAGTCGAGTTGGAGAGCGTGATCCTGCGCTGCCTGGAGAAGCAGCCGGCGGAGCGGTATGCGTCGGCGGCGGATGTGCGCGAAGGTTTGAGGACGATCCTGAAGTCGCAGAACCTTGACTCGATGGTGATGCCGGGCGAGGGAGCGGTGAATATGCCCGCGCAGCAGAGACTGGATCTTGAGAGTCCCGAGGAAGAGAAGCGGTCAACGGGAATCCTGTCGATGCTGGCGGAGCGGTTTCGTGAGACTGCGACCGATGCGGCTAACAAGGGCAACATCATCGTGGTGCTGCCGTTTGTGAACCTGCAGTCGACCGAGTCGCAGCACTTCTACGGGTTTGCGCTGGCTGATGCGCTGGCGGCTCGACTGGCGAAGATGCCGTCTCTGGTGGTGCGGCCTTCGAGCGCGTTGATGAGTGTGCCGACGCGGCAGCTCGATCCACTGAGCGTGGGGCGGAAGCTGATGGTGGACTTCGTGCTCGCGGGAAGCTTTCTGCGCTCGGACCATGGGTTCGATCTGAACTGGCAGTTGCTGGATGTTGCCGGGCAAAGCGTGAGAACTGGTGGAGCGATCAGTGTGGCGACGTTCGACCTGATTGCGGTGCAGACGGAGATTTGCGACGAAGTTTTCGGTGAGCTGAATAGCATTGGAGCGTTGCAGGGCGGGCATGTGGACCCTCCGAGCGTGCGGTCGCTGGGCGATGATGTGTCGGAGGAGTATCTGCAGGCGCGGGCACTGCTGTCTTCGTTCATGTCGCGGACTGGAAACCGCGATGAACTGGATCATGCGCGGGCGCTGTTTGATGGCGTGGTGGCACAGGATCCGGCGTTTGCTCCGGGCTGGTCCGGGTTGGGAATTACGCATTTGCAGTATGCGCGGCATGGGCTGGGTGGACAGATGCATGTGCTGGAGGCGCGGCGGTCGTTCGACAAGGCGCTGGAGCGCGATCCGGCTTCTGTGGAAGCGAACCTGTATCGCGTTTACATGCTGCTGAGCCGAGGTGAGAAAGAGAGCGCTCGGCATGGTATTGAGCATCTGCTGCAGCAGGCAGGGAACGATTGGAACGTGCATCTGGTGGCCGGGATTACGCTGCGCATCGATGGGATGTACGAGGAAGCGCTGGAGCAGTTCAATACTTCGCTACGGTTGAATCCTTCGAATGCTGCGGTGATTTATAACCACC
>JAZKBC010000190.1:5496-9964 GCA_040388825.1 Acidobacteriota bacterium
ATCAGAACCAGCTGGAACTCGCGGGCGATGAGATACAGAAAGGGTTGACGCTGGAGCCGCGGCAGCCGCTGCTGCGGATTTCCAAGGGCTATCAGCAGATGCGCGAAGGGCAGTTGTCAAAGGCCGTCGAGACGCTGGAGCAGGTGATTCACGATGATGCTTCGCTGCGGATTGTGTTTCCGACGATTGCTATGTGCTACGTGCAGCTTGGCGACCGGAAGCGGGCGGCGGACTTTGTGCTGGAAGAGACGCTGACGGCTGCTGAAGCGGACAGTGAAATGGCTTATCGACTGGCAACTTACTTTGCGGTTGAAGGGGATGCTTCCGAAGCGCTGCACTGGCTGCGGCGGGCGATTTATCTGGGCAATGAGAACTATCCTTGGTTCAGCAAAAACCCTTATTGGAAGGGTATGAGTGATAACGGTGACTTCGGGCGGATTCTTGAGGATTTGAAGAAGTCGTTCAAGAAGAACCAGAAGAACTGGAAGCGGCTGTTGCAGCAGGTGGTGCGGTAGCGTGGTGTTGATTGGGATCTAAGGTGATTCAAAATACTGAGGTCCTTCGCGTAGCTCAGGATGAGGGTTCATAGAGGGCGGTGGTGGGGCCGCGGGAATTTGAAACGGAAGCAGCATGGCCCTCGATTGCTCGAGGGCCTTGCTGTTGTTGCTTCCTGCTGATTGGAGCGCGGCAAAGTTGCTGGCAAAGCTTACTGGATGGTGGCTTGATTGATGGGGGCCTGGTTGAAGTGGACTACGTCGTCGAGAGCGAAGATGATTTCGGTGCCGGTGGGGAGGGTCTCCTGGCGGTCGCGCTTGAGCCACCAGATGGTGCCGGCACCGGCTCCGATGCTGGCTCCAACGACGGCTCCAGGGACGCCGCCAATCATGGCTCCGGCGGCTGCTGCTGAGCCGGTGGCGAGGCCTACCGTGGCGATGGTGCTCTTGGCGTGGTCATTGTCCACGATGGCGCCTTCGGAGGTGACGTGGGAGTCTTTGAAGTGGGCGAGGTCGACTACGTCGGCGTCGAGCTGGTAGGCGGTGCCGTCGGGGAGGGTGACGGAGTTGGCCTGGAGGCGGATGGCGGCGCGGCCACCGATGCGGCGGCCGCCGCGGACCTCGGTGATGCGGCCGTGGATGGTGCTGCCGGAGGGAAGGAAAACTTTGCCGTTGCGGGAGACGTCTTTCGAAAGCGTGGCGGTGAAGCGGGTGCCGCTACGGGTCTCTTTGGTGGAGATGGTGCTTTGGAGACGGGCGCGGAGGAGGGTGCCGGCGGGGAGGTCGTTGGGGCCGGCGGGGACGTCCATGACGACGCCGGAGGTTGGGTCGTCGGTGACGACCAGCGAGCGGTCCATGGGCTGCGCGGGGTGGGTATCGGTGGCCGGGTTGTAGGCCTGGTAGGTGGTGGGCGGAGGCGTAGGGCGGGTTTGCAGCGTGGGTGTTGTGGGCGCGGCTGGGTCGCTTGCGTAGACGTCCGGCGAGGGCTTGACGTAGTGCCGCTCCACGGGAGCGGCTGGCGTGGTCGTGACGGGGTCGTTGAGGTCCTCGGGGTGCGAGACGCCGGTGTTCTGGGCGAAGGCGGGTGCGGCGAGGAGTAGAGCGAGAGTCGGGATGGCGATGTTTGGCTTCATGGTAGTCCTCTCCGGGTTAGACACGAAGGTGCTTCTATAGCGAGGCTACGTGGTTGGACGCTTGCGCGGTGCTGGAATGCGTTCGCTCGCACCAGTTGGGTTAATAGACCTCGGAAGGCGAGGGATGTTGCGGGTACCCCCCTCCCTCCCCATCGGTTTTGGGTAAGTTATTTCGTTTCTTTGGGTTGCGAGCGGCGGTCTGGGGCAAAATCTTCATTCGAAAAGGGTTAGATATTAAATTATTGATTCGGTTGGGGTTAGCGGATCGGGAGTAGAAACGCGGGCGTGGCTTTTTCGATCCCTGTATCTATTGTAGGGAGTTGGTGGGAGCAAGTGGGCCAGGATATTTTGAGAGAAATCACCTGTGTTGATAGGGGTTTGGTGATTTTGGGTGGGTTGGGGGGCTTGACAGGTTTTTGGCGAGGTCGCCGGGCCTGGGATTCGAGGCTGCAACAAAGAAGGCAATTCAGTCGTTCCGCCTGCGGCTTCACTCCGGCCTGCGGCAGCAAGGAAGCGTCTTCGAGACGCGGCGTTTACCCAGGCCTTCGGCCTGGGCTGGTATAGGGCCGGGCCTTCAGCCCTGGGTTCGGTGGTGGTTGGGAGTTGCGCGGTGGGCCCTGGAGTGCAAGGGCTTCGCAATCATGCCCAAATGCTGCGCGGGCATGAATGGGGCGCCCGGAGGGCGGACGGCAGAGGTTCCCACTCACGCCCCAAGTGCGTGGGCGTGAATGGGCCACCCGGAGTTCTGTGAATGGGCCACCCGGAGGGCGGACGGCAGAGGTTCCCACTCACGCCCCAGGTGCGTGGGCGTGAATGGGCCACCCGGAGTTCTGTGAATGGGCCACCCGGAATTCTGTGAATGGCCACCCGAAATTCTGTGAATGGCTGTCCGGATATTGGTGGTTATTCGGATTTGCGGGGTGGGGCGGCGATGATTTTTTCGTAGTAGCGCTCGTAGAGGGGGATGATGCGGGAGGCGCAGAAGCGGTCCTGGGCGGTTTTGCGGGCGGCGCGGGACATGGCGGCTAAGCGGTCGGAGTCGGAGAGGAGGGCGATGGCGCCTGCGGCCATGGCTTCTACGGCTCCTACTTCGTAGAGGAGGCCGTTGATGCCGTCGTCGATGAGCTCGGGGACGCCGCCTACGTTGGTGGCTATGGCGGGGACGTGGCAGGCCATGGCTTCGAGGGCGGCGAGGCCGAAGCTTTCTAGCTCGGAGGGCATGAGCATGAGGTCGGCGAGGGAGAGGAGCTGGTTGACGTTCTCCTGCTTGCCGAGGAAGTCGACGCGGTGGGCTACGCCGAGGCGCTGGGCGAGGAACTCGGCGGCGGAGCGCTCGGGGCCGTCGCCGATGAGGAGAAGACGGGACGGGACGGAGCGGGAGACGCGGGCGAAGATTTCTACGACGTCGAGGACGCGTTTGACGGGGCGGAAGTTGGAGAGGTGGACGAGGAGACGTTCGTCAGGTTTGGCGAAGCGGGAGCGGTGGGCGGCGATGAAGTCTTCGTGGCGAGTGTAGACGTCGCAGTTGACGAAGTTGTGGATGACTTCGATCTCTCGGGTGACGGCGAAGGCTTCGTTGGTGCGGTTGCGGAGGTATTGGCTGATGGCGGTGACGCCGTCGGACTGCTCGATGCCGAATTTGGTGATGGGGAGGTCGGCGCGGTCGAGGCCGACGAGGGTGATGTCGGTGCCGTGGAGGGTGGTGATGAAGGGGAGATGGCGGTTTTGCGCGGCGAGCATCTGGCGGGCGAGGAGAGCGCTGACGGAGTGGGGAATGGCGTAGTGGACGTGGAGGAGATCGAGGGAGTAGAGCTCGGCGACTTCGGCGGTGCGGGAGGCGAGGGCGAGGTCGTAGGGAGGGTACTCGAAGAGGGGGTAGTTGGAGACGGGGACTTCGTGGAAGCGGATGTTGGTGTCGCGGCCGGTGAGGCGGAAGGGCTGCGAGTAGGTGATGAAGTGGACCTCGTGGCCGCGGGCAGCGAGCTCGATGCCTAGCTCCGTGGCGACAACGCCGGAGCCTCCGTAGGTGGGGTAGCAGGTGATTCCGATTCGCATAGAGGCAGGGAGTAGGGAACAGGGAGTAGGGAGTAGGAGTTGCGTTAGAGGATGTGTTCGTGGCCGGTGTTGGGGGTGAATTGGCCTAGTTCGCGGAGGAGGCCGGCGTTGCCTATGTTGCCATAGTTGATGAGCTGGGGGGCTGAAGGTTGCGGGGAATCTTCGATGGTGGTCGAAGATTGGGGAGGGTGGGTGTTGGAGAAGACGTTGAGGAGGGCGCGGAGTTCGATTTCGCGGGTGGCGCGGAGGCGGGTGGTGATGGTGTCGAGGTGGCGGTCGTTGTAGCCGGGGTGGCAGACGAGCTCCCAGAGGCCTTCGGGCATGGCGGCGATGAGGGCGCGGAGGGTGGGCTCGTCGAGGCGGCCGGTGGCGGAGATGCCGAGGGTGCCGCTGGTGGTGAGGATGTCGTGGTTGCGGATGGGGGAGAGGGCTTCGAAGCGTTTGCGGAGTGGCGCGAGGATTTTGAGCTGGAGGCGGCGGAGGGGGTCGGCGTGGCCGATGGAGAGGGACCAGGGCTCTTCGAAGGGGTTGCGGATGGCGGAGATGCCGCAGCGCTCGGCGACGAAGAGGAGGGCGCGGGCGACGGAGGGGAGGATGTGGGTGTGCTTGTGGGTGTCGATGTGGGTGACGTCGATGCCGGCGCGCTGGAGGCGCTGGACCTGGGCGGTGGCTTCGCGGATGATGTCTTCTTCGTCGACCTGGCGGAAGAGGGCGGCGAAGAGGAAGTCGGAGAGGGAGGAGCGGAAGGTTTTTCCGTCGCCACCGAGGAGGGTGGGGATCTGGTCG
>JAZKBC010000191.1:0-1644 GCA_040388825.1 Acidobacteriota bacterium
CCCCCGCACCTGCACGCTCCCCACATCCAGCCGCAGATCCTCCACCCGCAGCGCCACAATCTCCCCCACGCGCAGCCCACCCGCATACAGCAGCTCCAGCATCGCCCAATCCCGCACCCTCGCCGCCGCTGCCCCCGGAGCATCCGCCCGCGCCTTCATCGCGGTCAGCATCTCCACCACATCCCCCTCCGCCAGCGACTTCGGCAACACCTTCCAGCTCGCCGGCGACTCAATATTCACCGTCGGATCCGTCACCACCCTCTTATCCTTCAGCAGCCACCGATAGAACCCCCGCAGACAACTCAGCTTCCGCGCCACACTCCGCGACTCCTGCCCATGCTCCCGCAGATGCTGCATAAACCCGCTCACATCCTCCTGCCCCGCCCCCATCAACACCCCACACCTACCCGCCTCCAGAAACTCCGCAAACATCTCCAAATCCCGCCGGTAAGCCTCCACACTCAGCGGCCGCAGCCCCTTCTCCACCCGCAGATGCATCGCATACTCAGCCAAAAGCGCAGCATTCCCCATAACCAGAATCTCCACCTAAATTCTGTCACCCAACCCACCCCACCAAACCACCCCGTACCCACCTAGCCACGAACCCAAAACCGCACACCGAAAAACTCGAAGCTCACAGCTCATACGCGAAAATCTTGCTTTTGCCTTTGCTCTTCCCTACTCCCTATTCCCTACTCCCTCGCCCGCCGCCAGCCCCCTCCGCCTGTTAAACTAAAAGAAGCCATGTTTGAGAACCTCTCCGAAAAGCTGCAACGCTCCTTCAAGTCCCTCCGCGGCCAGGGCACCCTCACCGACGACAACATCAACGACGCCCTCCGCGAGATCCGCGTCGCTCTCCTCGAGTCCGACGTCAACCTCACCGTCGCCCGCGACCTCATCGAGCACATCCGCGCCAAGGCCCTCGGCGCCGACGTCGCCACCGCCCTCAACCCCTCCGAGCAAATCGTAAAAATCGTCCGCGACCAGCTAGTCGCCCTCCTCGGCCAGGACACCGCCCGCTTCAAGTTCGCCCCCCAGCCCCCCACGGTCATCCTCATGGCCGGGCTACAAGGCGCCGGCAAAACCACCACCGCCGGCAAGCTCGCCGCCTGGCTCAAAAAGGGCGGCCACCGCCCCATGCTCGTCTCCGTAGACGTCTACCGCCCCGCCGCCCGCGAGCAGCTCAAAGTCGTCGCCGCCGCCGTCGGCGCTCAAATCTACGAGGGCAAGTACGACCCCGCCGCCGACAACAACTCCGCCGCCGTCCTCCGCCTCGCCAAGGCCGCCCTCAAAGAAGCCCGCGACTACGCCAACGACATCCTCATCGTCGACACCGCCGGCCGCCTCGGCATCGACGAGGCCCTCATGGACGAAATGGCGGCCCTCAAGCAGCTCCTCAACCCCTCCGAGATCCTCTTCGTCGCCGACGCCATGACCGGCCAGGACGCCGTCAACTCCGCCGCCGCCTTCAACAACCGCCTCCAGATCACCGGCTCCATCCTCACCAAGATGGACGGCGACTCCCGCGGCGGCGCCGCCCTCAGCATCCGCCAGATCACCGGCCAGCCCATCAAGTTCCTCGCCACCGGCGAAAAGCCCGACGCCTTCGAGCCCTTCCACCCCGACCGCATCGTCTCCCGCATC
>JAZKBC010000192.1:0-19923 GCA_040388825.1 Acidobacteriota bacterium
TACTAGCGGCCGAGCATGGAGCTTGGGTGGCTACGCGAGGTGATGGCTCGGTGATGTTTCATGGGAGCTATGCGGCGATGTGGCGGAAGGGGGCGGAGGGGTGGGGGATTCGGTCGGAGATTTTTGTGACGTTGGGGTGAGTGGTGGTAGCGGTGGCGGCGGGTAACAGCAGATCCTCTCCGAGGATGACAAGCAAGAAAAGCAAAAGCAAAAGCAAAAGCAAAAGCAAGAGCAAGAGCAAGAGCAAAAGCCAATACAGGGGTCTCTCCACTGCGCGTCACAAGAACAAAGGCGTGACGCTCCGGTCGAGATGACGGAGTTTGTGCGGAGCAGAGTCGCGGAAGTGGGCTAGTCTTTGTCGGGGTCGTCGACTACGAGGATTTGGAGGCAGAGGGGAGGGGAGACCATGAACTCGAGGGCGGCGATTTCGGCGAGGGCTTTGCTGAGGGTGGCGTTGCTGCAGGGTTCGGTGGTGATGACGAAGGGGAGATGGTCGGGCTGGTGGCCGCGGTGCTGGAGGAGGGAGTCGATGTTGACTTCGAACTTGGCGAGTGCGCCGGCGATGGTGGAGACGATGCCGGGGCGGTCCTTGACGATGAAGCGGAGGTAATGGGGGGCGGTGACGTCTTTCGAGACTTCGAACTTGACGGCGGGGAGGCGGACGGCGGCGGAGCCTTCGGCGATGGCGATGACGTCGCTCATGACGGCGACCGCGGTGGGGTGGCCGCCGGCGCCGTGGCCGGAGAAGACGACGTCGCCGCCGAAGCGGCCGCTGGTGACGACCATGTTCTGGGTGCCGTGGGACCAGGCGATGGGGGAGGATTTGGGGACGAGCATGGGGCCGACGGTGGCGCGGACGGTGGTGTCGTCGAGTGTGGCGCGGGAGACCTGGCGGATGGTGCAGCCGAGTTCCCTGGCGTAGGCGAAGTCGATGGCGTCGACGGTGGAGATGGTCTGGGGGGCGATGTCGTCGGGGTTGAGCTCGGCGTGGAGGGCGATGCGGGAGAGGACGCAGAGCTTGGCGCGGGCGTCGAAGCCGTCGACGTCGGCGGAGGGATTGGCTTCGGCGTAGCCGAGGCGCTGGGCTTCGGCGAGGACGGTGGCGTAGTCGGCGCCGGTTTCCATGGAGGAGAGGATGAAGTTGCAGGTGCCGTTGACGATGCCGGAGATACGGGTGATGCGGTCGCCGGAGAGGCCCTGGGCCATGCCGGGGATGACGGGAACGCCACCGGCGACGGCGGCTCCGTAGCGGAGGTGGGTGCTGTTGGTGATGGCGAGATCGAAGAGGGCGGGGCCCTTGTAGGCGATGAGCTGCTTGTTGGCCGTGACGACGTGCTTGCCGGCGGCGATGGCGGTGGAGAGCCAGCTTTCGATGGGGTCGAGGCCGCCCATGAGCTCGAGGACGAGATCGACGTCGGAGGCGGTGAGGACGTCGTCGACGTTCGAGGTCCAGAGGGCGTCGGCGGGGACGAATTTGGCGCGGGGGTGGGTGCGCTTGCGCTCGACGTCACGGTTGAAGACGCGGGTGATGCGGATGTCGTCGCGGTTGGAGGCGGCGAGGACTTCAGCGAAGGCGCTGCCGACGGTGCCGAAGCCGAGGAGGCCGACGCGGAGGGTTTTGGGGGTGGCGGGCATGGGTGGCTTCCTTTGCGCGGAACATTTGTGCTTCGTTGAAACAATCGTACCGCGTGGGGCCCTGGGTTGCGCAAGAACGATGTTTGCGGGTTGGGTGCCGGGGGTTAGTAGTCGACGCGGAAGGGGGATTTTTCCCATTCGGCGAAGCTTTCCCAGGCTTCCTGCTTGCAGAGGTTGGTGATGGGGATGGAGCGCTGGTCGAGGGGCTTGGCGACCTCCTTGTAGAGGAAGCTGTCGTCGAAGCCGACCTTGGCGGCGTCTTCGGCGTTGTTGCCGAAGTAGATGGCGCGGCAGCGGGACCAGTAGAGAGCAGCGAGGCACATGGGGCAGGGCTCGCAGGAGGTGTAGATGTCGCAGCCGTCGAGCTTGAAGGTGCCGAGGGTTTGGCAGGCATTGCGGATGGCGGTGACTTCGGCGTGGGCGGTGGGGTCGTTGGCGGCGGTGACCTGGTTGGTGCCGGTGGCGATGACGACGCCGTCTTTGACGACGACGCAGCCGAAGGGGCCTCCGCGGCCGGAGGTGACGTTGTCGGTGGCCAAGGCGATGGCCTGTTTCATGAACTCTGGATTGCCCTGCATGGTGGTCCTTGGAGATGGCCAAGCGAACCTCAGCGGCTAAAGCCGCGTTGGCTGCGGTGGCGGAAATCGGCACGACTGAAGTCGTGCCCTTAACGGTTTGACTTAAATACGAAGCGCTACCACCGAAGCGGCTTTGCTGGTGTAATCAGCTTTATGGTACATGCTCTGTGTTCGCGACGGGTCGTTACGGCGGATGGGATACGTGAAGCTGCGGTGGTGATGGAGGGGGAGTGCATTGTTGCGGTGAAGGCTCGTGCGGAGCTGGGGAGCGATGTGGCGGTGGAGGACTGGGGCGATGTGGCGCTGCTGCCGGGGTTGGTGGATGCGCATACGCACATCAATGAGCCGGGGCGGACGGAGTGGGAAGGGTTTGCGACGGCGACGCGGGCGGCCGCGGCGGGAGGGTTTACGACGGTGGTGGACATGCCACTGAACTCGCTGCCGGAGACGACGGATGTTGCGGCGCTGGAGGAGAAGCGGGCGGCGGCGAAGGGGCAGTGCCTGGTCGATGTGGCTTTCTGGGGTGGGTGCGTGGATGGCAACCAGGCGGAGTTGGAGCCGCTGGCGGTGGCTGGGGTGGCGGGATTCAAGAGCTTTTTGATTTATCCGGGGTGCGATGGGTTTACAGAGATCGATCGCGAGAATCTGGAGTTGGCCTTGCCGCATATTGCGAAGACGGGGCTGCCGCTGCTGGTGCATGCCGAGTTGGCGCCTTCGATTGATGCGGCGGTGGCGCGGTTGAATGCGAGTGGAGCGGAGTGGCGGAAGTATGCGACGTATCTGGCGTCGCGTCCGGATGAGGCAGAGCTGGAAGCGATTGCGATGCTGGTGGAGCTTTGCAGGACGTACAGGTTTCGGCTGCATATCGTGCATGTGTCGACGGCGAAGGCGCTGGGGATGATTGCGGAGGCGAAGAAGGAAGGCTTGTCGATTACGGCGGAAACCTGTCCGCACTACCTGCACTGCGCGGCGGAGGAGATTGCGGATGGGGGGACGCTGTTCAAGTGCGCGCCGCCGATTCGGGGAGCGGCGAATCGTGAGCTGCTGTGGAAGGGGTTGCAGGATGGGACGCTGGATTTGATTGCGACGGATCACTCGCCTTGTCCGCTGGGGATGAAGCGGTTGACGGCGACGGAGCCGGGGATGGAATGCGGGCGGTTCGATGAGGCTTGGGGAGGGATTGCTTCGCTGTCGACGGCGGCGAGCGTGGTTTGGACGGAGTGCGTGAAGCGGGGCGTGGGGTTGGAGAAGATGGTGGAGTGGATGTCGGCGGCACCGGCGCGGCTGGCGGGGTTGTCGAGTGAGGTTGGAGGGATTGCGGCGGGGATGCATGCGAATGTGGTGGCGTTCGATGCGGAGGCTTCGTGGGTGGTGAGCGAGGAGCTGCTCCACTACCGGCACAAGTGTTCGCCGTATATGGGTGAGACGCTGCGGGGGGTGGTGCGGTCGACGTGGGTGCGGGGGCGGAGGGTGTTCGATCAGCGTAGGGCGGCGACGTTTGCGGAGGCTTGTGGGGGGCGGGAGTATGTTGTGGGGTGTGGGTTGGAGCGTTAGCGCTCGGATAGCTTTTTGAGCATTGCGACGGCGCCCTGATTGCGTGGGTTGAGCTGCACGGAGCGGGTGTAGCTGGCGATGGCGTGTAGCTTGTCGCCGGCGTCGGCGTAGGCTTCGCCGAGGCTGTCGTAGACGTTGGCGGAGGAGGGGAAGTTGTCGACGTTGAGCTGGAGGATGCGGATGGCGTCGGAGAACTGGTTTTTGCGCAGAAGCTGATAGCCGAGGTCGTTGAGCTCGCGCTCGTCGAAGTTGTAGGTGGTGGCGGCGGTGGCTTTGAGGTGGATGTACTGCTGGAGGGCGGCGTCGGTGCCGGAGGTGGCGATGGTGGCGGAGAGCGTGTCGGCGATGGAGATGCGGGGATCGAGCGCGGCGCGGACTTTGGGTGTCCATGAGCCGAGGGTTGTCGCGCCGATGCCGAGGATGAGTCCGAGAGTGGAGAGCGTGAGAACGCCTGCGGTGGTGAAGCGGAGGGCCGTGCCGCCGCGGGTCTGGGCGCGGAGGTAGAGCTCGAGCAGGGCGAGGGGGACGAGGTATTGGGCGTAGCTGATGATGATGAGCGCGGCGCCGTCGAAGGTGGCGATGTTAATGTAGGGACCGCCGGGAAGGACGATGGCAAGGAATGTGATGGCGCGGACGAAGAGCGAGGCGCTGACGACGAGGTAGAGACGGAGCGCCCAGCGGCGGTGCGCGGTGAAGTTGCGGGCGAGGGCTGTGCGCCAGGCCATGACGGCGAAGGTGAGGATGAGGGCGGCGTCGAGCAACTGCCCGAGGTGTTGCGCGAAGGTGCCGACGGTGCCGCGGCCGAGGATCATGTAGATGCCCGCGAGGCTGATGGCGAACGCGGTCACCATGTAGAAGCGGCCGTTCCAGCGATGGAAGCGGGGGAAGCGGCTGCGCAGAGCGGGCACGAGCTGTAGCGTTCCGGAGAGGATGATGAGGACGGCGGAGAAGACGTGAATGCCGACGACGGCGTTGGAGAAGGGCTCGCCGGCGACGTAGCCGTGGGGCGTGCCCTTGTTCCAGCGGGAGAAGTCGCCGCGCAGTGCGGGTGCGCCGTAGGTGAGGGCGATGGCGGCGGCGAAGAGAAGCTGGCCGAGGCACATGACAGCGAACCAGAAGACGGCGGCGGCTTTGAGGGCTTTGCGGGAGGCGGTGCTGGCTGGTGAGGTGAGGGTCGCGCTGGGCATGCGGGAGGCTCCTGAGCAATCAAGAGGATCGAGTGGACGCAGGTTTCCTGATGGGTGGGATACGCGAGGGCAGGAGGGAATGTTCCGCGATTGAAACGATTACTCGATGACGATGGCCTGCGGGGCGAAGGCTTTGTCTTCCTCGGTGGTGCCGGTGAGGAGGAAGCTGTTGGTGATTTGCGCGGTGCCGGTGGTTTTGTCGCCATCGACGGAGGTGATGACGTAGGCGCAGCCGAACCAGTGGGCTTCGTTGAAGTCGGTGACGGACCACTGGGCGGGGTGGTCGGGGTGGGAGTGGTAGAAGCCGATGATGTCGAGGCCCTGCTTGCGGCCTTCGCGCTGGGCGGCGATGAGTTCCTGCGGAGCGATGTGGTAGCGGTTGTGGGCGCTGTCGGTGCGCGTGTTGCCGGCGCGGATGAGCTGGTGGACGCGGAGGTTGTCGTCGGTGGACTTGCCGAGCATGATGCCGCAGCACTCGTGGGGGTAGGTGAGTTCGCCGTGGGCGCGGAGGTCGTTGTAGAGGGTGCGGGGGAGGATGAGGGGCATGGTTTCCTTGGAGATTGCCAAGCGTCCCTCAGCGGCTAAAGCCGGATCTGTGGGAGGCCTTGAATGTCACGGCTAAAGCCGTGACCTACCGTTTGTGCTGATATTGAGGATGGCTTACTTGTGCGGCTGCGTTCCCAGTTTATGCGCGAGGTCGATATCGGCGGCTATGGGGTCGGACCAGAAGCGTTCGGAGAGGTACTTGTCGGCGGCGTCGCAGAGGATGGTGACGATGACGGCTTCGCGGCCGGCGGCGTGTTCGGCTTCGGCGACTTCGAGCGAGGCGGCTACGGCGGCGGCGGCGGAGACTCCGATGAGGAGGCCCTGGTGGCGGCCTAGCCACTTGGCCATGGCGTAGGCGCGCTCGGTGGCCATGTCGATGTTCCAGTCGGCGAGGTGGGGATCGTAGATGGGCGGGACGATGGCGGTGGCCATGTGCTTGAGGCCTTCGAGGCCGTTGAAGGGGCTGTCAGGTTGCATGGAGACGCACTTGATGGCGGGGTTGAGCTCGCGGAGGCGGCGGGTGGTGCCCATGAAGGTGCCGGAGGTTCCGAGGGACGCGATGAAGTGGGTGACGGTGCCTTCGGTCTGCTGCCAGATTTCGTTGCCGGTGCCGTTGTAGTGGGCGCGCCAGTTGTTGTCGTTGCCGTACTGGTCGGCGTAGAAGTAGCGCTCGGGGTGCTCGGCGACGAGGGAGCGGGCCATGCGGATGGCGCCGTCGGAGCCGTCGGCGGGGTCGGTGTAGATGATCTCCGCGCCGTAGGCGGCGAGGATGCGCTTGCGCTCGACGGAGACGTTGTTGGGCATGCAGAGCAGGACGGGGAAGTTCAGCGAGGCACCGAGCATGGCGTAGGCGATGCCGGTGTTGCCGGAGGTGGCGTCGAGCAGGGTTTGCGCACCGGGGTCGCGGTTGCCGGGCTCGATCTGGCCGGCCTTGATGGCGGCGTAGACGATGGAGCTGGCGGCGCGGTCTTTGACGCTGCCGCCGGGGTTGAGCCACTCGGCTTTGCCGAGGATCTGGACGCCGGGGAGATGCTGTGTGAGGCGGTCGAGGCGGATGAGCGGCGTGTTACCGATGCGGCTGAGGTTGGCGGTTCCGATGTTGCTGGTGGCGATGGTTTGGTCGAGAGGCATGTCGTTCCGAAATTTCCAAAGGCTAGGCGATGGGGACGCCTAACTGTCCGAGATGGTGCGAGAGGTGGGCGACGTAGTCGGTCGCGAGGGCTTCGAGCGTGACGGGGTTGTCGGCGCCGATGCGACACAGGGTGTTGAGCTTGGTCTCAGGCAGATGCGCGATGACGTGGGCGAGGAAGCGGTTGTAGGAGGTGAAGAGGGAGACGAGGTGCTCCCATGCGGCCTGCTGGAACTGCTGGGCGCGGACGTTGCCGTTCTGGTCGTAGCCGGGGAAGTTGAGGGCGTCCTGGAGGGAGGCGCGGACGAAGCGCTGGTGGTTGTTGGAGGCGGAGTCGATGAGGTGACCGAGGAGCTGCTTGCGGGTCCAACCGCCGGCGTGGATGGGCTCAAGCGCGCGGGGCTCGTCGACGAGGACGAGCACTTCGGTCGCGGAATCGACGATTTGCAGGAGCTTTTGGCTGAGAGCTTTCATCGGTCGTGGCCTCCTTGAGCGGTTTGGGAAACTAGTGGGGGTGGGGCGAATCCGGTTGGTGAGAAATTGGATGCGGCAGGGGTGGAATCCGGTGCGGCGGTTCCTGCGGTTAGTGAAATTTGTTGGTGGATGCCGTTGCCGGGGGCGGATTCCTGCTGCCGATTGAAGCGCGGAGCGGGAATGTGCGACAGTTGAGAAGAGTTTAACGCATCGTGCGCGCGATTGGCCGGGCGAAAGAAGAGAGTTTTGATGGCAAAGACCAAGAGCAAGCCGACGTTCGACGAGGTGCTGTCGGCCCTCGGTGATGAACGTTTTGACGTGGCGCCGGCGGCCGAGGGTAGCAACCGGGCGGCGGGAGCTTACCGCGTGAGCAAGTATGGATGCGCGGCGGAGATTGCCGCCAGCAACGAGAAGGACGCCGCGGTGCGCGTGCTGGCGAAGGGTGGATGGGTGCTGGGCGGAGAGATTGCCCGGATCGTGGATAAGGGGTATCAGAAGTTTTTGAAGACGTCGAAGCTGGAGATTCCGGCGACGGCGGATATTTTGCGTGCGGTGCACCAGTTTCAGGAAGAGCTGAAGGAAGCGCTGGGGGCGAACGTGCTTTATAACGAGGCGCTGGGGACCACGAGCGACCGGTATACGTATGACCGGGTGGTTGGGCGGGCGTAGGTCAGGCGGCTACGGATTCCGCAGGGTGGGCAGCGACGGTCAGTCTCACCCCCAAGGCCGCGAGGATTCTGGTCAAAGTGGCGAGGTCCGGGTTGCCGTCTCGGCTCAGCGCTTTGGTCAAGAGAACTGGCGCGAGCCCAGTTTCCTCTGCCAGCTCGTCAACTCCGCCGCGGGCTCGAGTGACGTCGCTCAGTGCCTCTACGATCTCTCGAGGGTCGTTCGTTTCGAGCGCGATACGCAGATACTCGTTCACGGACTCGGCGTCGGTGAGGTAGGCTGCGGGATCAAACGGAGTGAGCTTCACGGCCATTGGGCGTCCTCCTTGAGTTCTTCTGCGAGCTGTTTCGCGCGCTCGATGTCTCTTTCCTGACGGTGCTTATCGCCGCCGCAAAGCAGGATGACAGCGACTTGCCCACGTTGAATGTAGTAGACGCGGTAGCCGGGGCCGTAGTCAATGCGCAGTTCGAAGACTCCAGCTCCGACACTGCGATGATCACCGGGGTTCCCCTGGCCGAGGCGCTTCATGCGTTCGACGATGCGGGCTCGCGCACGACCATCGCGTAGCAGCGAGAGCCATTCTTCAAAAAGAGGCGTGCTCAGTACTTGCAAGGGAACCTCGGATGGAAGCGTAGTCTCTACGAAGCGCGGCGGCAAGGGTTATTGCTTGCGGGACTGGGTGCGCTGGAGCTCGCGGTAGGCTTCGGATTTGCCGAGGCCGCGGGCTTTGGCTACTCGCTTGAGGGCGTCTTTTTCGCTGAGGCTTTCGGTGCGCATGAGGGCGGCTACTTCCTGGGCGATGCTGGTGTGGATGGGTTCGGTGGATTGCTGGAGGGAGCCTTCGAGGAGGAGCACCATTTCGCCGCGGATGTTGGGGCGGGCGGAGAGGGTGGCGAGGAGTTCGGCGGCGGGGCCGCGGAGGATTTCTTCGTGGAGCTTGGTGAGTTCGCGGCCGATGGCGATGCGGTGCGTGGAGCCGAAGGTGGCGACGATGTCGTGGAGGGCTTCGACGATGCGGTGGGGGGTTTCGTAAAAGATCTGGGTTGCGTTGGTGTCCGCAGAGAGGGTGGCGCGGAGGGCTTCGAGTACGGTGCGGCGTTCGCCTTGTTTGCTGGGGAGGAAGCCGTTGAAGGCGAAGGCTTCCGCGTTGAGACCGCTGGCGATGAGCGCGGTGATGGCGGCGTTGGCTCCGGGGATGGGGTAGACCGCGACGCCGGCGGCGATGGCTGCGGCGGCGAGCAGAGCGCCGGGGTCGGCGATGGCGGGGGTTCCGGCGTCGGAGACTACGGCGAGGCGGCCGCCCTGCTTGAGGGGCTCGATCAGCTCTTCGGTGCGCGAGCTTTCGTTGTGGGTGTGGTAGCTGACGCTTGGAGTGGTGATGCCGAAGTGCGAGAGGAGCTTGGAGGTCTGGCGGGTGTCCTCGCAGGCGATGCGGTCGACGGAGCGGAGGACGCGGAGCGCGCGGAGGGTGATGTCTTCGAGGTTGCCGATGGGAGTGGCGACGAGGTAGAGGCCGGGAGCGAGCGGTGCGTCGGGCTGGGAGAGTTCGCTCACTGGCTGTCCCGGTTGCGGGGTTCGGGCTGCGGAGGCCGTGAGAGTGCGACCTGCTGCACGTTGCGGGAGAGGCTCTGCGGCGTGAGGATGCCGAGCAGGCGGGCGTCTTCGACTACGGGGATGAACTCGCTGGCGCCGAGGGTGGCGGCACGGCGGAGGGCTTCGACGAGCTTCTCGGAGGGGCTGGCGAGCTGGAGGGTGCGGGTCATGACGCCCTGCAGGTAGCCGTCGCCTTCGGTCTGCAGGCGATCGGCGATGGTCTGGCGGGCGATGGAGCCGACGAGGCGGTCACCGCGGACGACGGGAAAGACGTCCTGCAGGCTGTGCACGGTGCGGTCGAGTGCGCCCTGCAGCGTGTCGGAGGAGTTGAGCAGGGTGTACTCGGTGAGCATGACTTCGTGGACGAGGATGGATTCGGCGATGGCGTTGTTGGCTGGCTGGGCCGCGCCAAGCTGCGAGCCGAGCAGCAGAAAGAAGCCGCAGATGATGAGGTAAAGGTGCGCGGGGAACGCCATTCCCGCGATGATCAAACCGAACGCCAGCACTGTGCCGAAGTTGATGACGGGAAGCCCGCGAGGCGTGAGGGCGATGCTGGCGGGAGCTGGTTCCGGACGTGAGGTGGCGGCGGGTTCGGTGGAATCGGATGCCCTGGAGCGGGGGCGAGGGAGATTGCGCGATGCGAGCAGGGACGCGGGCAGCAGACTGACTGTGCCGAGGATGAACTGTGTCCAGATGAAGGTGCGCAGGATGTGCGTGGTGCCGATCCAGGGTGGAGCGAGCAGCGAGACATGGGGATCGAAGGCGTAGGAGGCGCCGAGCAGGATGAGGCCGATGAGGAAGTTGGCGATGGGGCCGGCGGCGGAGACGGCGCGGGTGTCCCACTGAGCGGGAGGGATGGAGGCGGGCGAGCCGGCGGGCGGGTTGGGATCGCGGGGGGCGAAGGCCATGATGCCTCCGACGGGCAACAGGAAGAGTGCGCGGAGGCGCAGGCCGGAGTAGGCCGCGGCGATGGAGCGGGCGGTTTCGCGCACGATGACGGCGAAGCAGAGCGCGGTCCAGAGGCCGACTCCGCGCAGAGCGTGGTGGTTGGAGACGACCGACCAGGCGATGGCGAGGAAGAGCAGAAAGGGGAAGGAGATGTGGACGCGGATGTCGACCCCGAGAAACTTGCCGACCGGGATGGAGGAGTGAAGCATTGGAGACAATTGTAGGCGTTTCGGCTGCCTGTATCCTCGATGGTGATGAGAGTGATTGCGGGAGAGTTTCGGTCGCGGGCGTTGCAGGCTCCGAAGGGGATGTCGACGCGGCCCACGAGTGACCGGCTGCGGGAGACACTGTTCAATGTGCTGAGCGGAGGAACGCTGGGCGCGGGTGTTGAAGGCGCGCGGTTTGTGGATCTTTACGCGGGGTCGGGCGCGGTGGGTATCGAGGCGATTAGCCGCGGGGCGGACTTTGTGTGGTTCGCGGAGAAGGCTCCGGCGGCGGTGACGGCGATTCGCGCGAACCTGGCGGCGCTGAAGATTGCGGGTGGGTTTGCGCTGGAGGATCGCGGCGTGGGCAAGCTGTTGGAGTCGATGGTGGACAAGGGACGGGTGGCGGAGTTTGTGTATCTCGATCCGCCGTACGAGGCTGCGGAGGAATACGACTTTGCGCTGCAGTTTCTTTGCCGCAACCAGACGAAGATGCTTGCGGATGGGGCAGTGGTGATTGCCGAGCATGCGAAGAAGACGCCGACGGCGGAGCTGATCAAGACGAAGTCGGGAGACCGGCTGGAGCGCGTGCGGCTGCTTCCGCAGGGGGATGCGGCGTTGAGTTTTTATCGGCGCGGGTAGAGTGTCAGTCGGGGTGGTTCTGGAGGAAGTGCTTGTACTGGAAGGAGAGGCCGGTCATCATGGCTTCCACCAGGATGTACTGGCCTTGCAGGGTTTCGATCTTGTCGATCATGGAGCGGGCCTCTTCGGGTGAAGGCGGCGGCGCGTCCTTCGGCTCGTTGATGAAGGGGCCGATGGCAGAGACGGCGTCGCGGGCGGCCTGCTGCTCGCTGGCGGTGAGCAGCTCCTGCTGGGCGTAGATGCCGGCGTAATCGCGTGCGAGCGAGTAGGGCATGTAAGAGAGCGCGCCGGTGGATTGCGCGGTGGTCCAACTGAGGTTGTCGAAGGTGACGATGCGGAAGTCGATCGACATGTCCTTGTCGGTGGGGAATTTTCCGGTTGCGGCGACGACCTTGAGGATGGCGACGTCTTTTTGCAGGTTTTGCTGCTTCTGGTGCAGGTCGGCGAGGACGGTATCGATACCTGAGGCGTTGGACTTGATCTCGTCGTGGAGGCTGGCTTCGGCTTCGCGGACGAGGTGCCGATGGTGCTGCCACTCGACCAGGCCTTCCAGCGAGAGGGCGATGAAGAGGCCTATGGTGATGGTGGTGAGGTGCAGAAGGAAGTCGCGCCAGCCGTGGACGGATTCATGGGGTGGATGGACGTCGAGCAACGGAGACACCTCGCTTTCCGTAGCGTAGCAAACGTCAGGCGGTGACGCCGCCGCCGGTGTGGTGGCCGGTGTTGAGGTCGACGGTGAAGGGGAGGTCGCGGTTGGAGGGCATGTGCCAGCCGGTGCCGTGGAGGTGGTTGTCGGCGATGCGGTTGAGGGTGAGGCCTTCCCAGGAGAGGCGGGCGGTTTGCCAGCGGACGCCGGTCGCGCCGAGGGCGAGGATCTCGTGGAAGCCGGCGAGGAGGATCAGGCCGCTGTCTGGGACGGCGACTAGCTGCTCGACCGGGCGGATGGGGAGATGGAGGCAGGTTTCAGGGGCCGTGGTGTCGATGAGGTAGGCGTAGCCGCCGGCGAGGGCGAGGAGGCTGGCGGGGTTGGGGGTACTGAAGACTCCGCTGGGGAGCCTGGGGTTGGTGAAGCCGAGGGCGCAGGTGGCGAGGAAGTTCGGCGCGGAGGCGGGCTTGACGTTGACGAGAACAGCGCCGCGGGCGAGGGTGTCTTCTTCGCCGGGGACTTGCTGGGGGTAGGTGAATTGGCGCGCCGGGGCGATGAGCGGAGGCGTGCGCAGGACGTCGGCGGTCCAGTTGTGGGGGAAGGTGTCGATGGTGGGCGCTGGGAGGGTCATTGGAGGTGCTGCCAGCCTTGCGCGGTGAGCGGGGTGCGCTGGTCGCCGTGGAGGAGTGTGATTTGGTGTTGATTGCGGCGGGGTGGGAGGATTCGGCCGACGCGGGTGATTTTTGTTCCTGCGATTTTGCTGGGCACGCGGGTGTTGGGTGAGGCGGTGAAGAGGAGTTCGTAGTCCTCGCCGCCGTGGAGGGCCTGGTGGAGGGTGACGCCGGGGGTGATGGGGAGGAGCGATTGGTCGAGCTCGGCGCGGACGTTGGACTCCTGGCAGAGGTGGGTGAGGTCGGTGGAGAGGCCGTCGGAGACGTCGATGCAGGCTGTGGCGAGGCGGCGGCGGAGGAGGGTTTGGCCGACGGCGAGACGGGGTTGGGGGAAGAGGTGGGGGTGGTCGGCCGTTGCGGAGGCTCTGCGGAAGCGGTGGGGGTTTTGGGTGAGGGCGGATAGCTCGGCGGCGGACCCGCCCAGGTGGCCGGTTACGTAGAGGAGGTCGCCGGGCCGCGCGGTTGACCGGCGGAGGGCGCGGTTGGCGGGGGCGTGGCCGAGGAGGATGATGTCGGCGAGGAGCTCGGCGGAGGGTGACTCGGAGGTGTCGCCGCCTGCCAGAGGGGTTTTGTGGGCGGCGGCGAGGGTTAGGAGGCCGGCTAAATACCCGTCCAGGAACGTGGTGGTACGAACGAGGGATTTTGGGAGCGCGAGCGAGAGGAAGGCTGCCAGCGGCGTTGCGCCCATGGCGGCGAGGTCGCTGAGGCCGCGGGCGAGGGTGCGGTGGCCGATGGATTGCGGCGAGTGCCAGTCGCGGCGGAAGTGGCGGTTTTCGAGGGAGAAGTCGGTGGTGACGAGGAGGTCGTGTCCGGCCGGGGGGCGGAGGATGGCGCAGTCGTCGCCGATGCCTTTGAGGAGGTGGCGCGAGGTTTGGGGCGAGCGGGCGCGGATGCGGTCGATGAGGGCTAGTTCGCCGAGGGTGGAGGGGCGGGGCACGGGTTCAAGGGTAAACCGTGGGATGGTCCGTTACTGGCGGGCGAGGATTTCGTAGACGGGTTTGTTGTCGGCGAAGACGCGCCACTCGGCTACTTTGTCGTTTTGAATGAGGGCTTTGAAGGCGGCTGGGGTTTGCCAGCTGGTGGCGCGGAGGGTTCCTCCGGCCATGCCGGCGGCGAGGATGAGGGGGCCGTCGGAGAGGGTGTCGGTTAGACGGATCCAGTAGTCGGGGCACATGGAGAAGTAGGAGCGCCAGCCGGTGACCATGGCGGCGGGGCCTTCGATGCGGTGGCCGACGGAGTCGATGAAGACGTGGTCGGGGGCCATGAGGGCAGAGAGGGCGGAGGGGTCGTGGGCGTTGATGGCGTCGACGAAGAGGTGGAAGGTTTCGGTGGGAGTCATGGGTGCTCCTGCGAACTCTGGCAAAATTGGCGAAATTTGCTCAGGACGCGCTTTCATTGTCGCAGGGTGCGGCTTGCCGGGGGGGTGCAACGTCCGTTAACATGGAAGGTACGAACTCGCTTCGTCCTTTGTCGGCTGTGTGACGTTTTGAAGCCGATCTGTTTGAGGGTTGCAACGGCCGGGAATCTGGCGCAGAGTTGCAATGTTCTATTCCTTCGCCGGCGCGGTGCGCCCTAAAAACCGTAGGCTGCTGTCTGACAGACGCGGCGTACGAGATCGGTTTGAGGCAGGCTGAGTTTGCGCAAGCGCTACATCGTTTACGTGACGCGGGGTGAGGATGGTTCGGTCGACCGGGTGTCGATCCCCATGCGGTATGTGTACGTGTTTTTGTGCGCGGCGATTACGGGCATGTTCACGATCGCGGGGATGGCGGGGTCGTACTCGCGGATGCTGGCCAAGGCGGAGACGATCAACCATCTGCGCGATGAGCTGGCGATGAGCCGGTCGGATTATCAGCATTTGGAGAAGTCGGCGCATGAGAAGGATGTGCAGGCGGCTAGCCTGGGGTCGCTGGCGACTGAGGTTTCGGCGATTTATGGGCTGACGGCCGGGAAGCTGACGCTTCCGCATGGGCTGAGCGTGGGTCGATTTGGCAAGGGCAAAGCAGCGCAGGTGGCAGAGGACGCAGCCAAGGCTCCGCTGAAGGGTGAGACTTCGGGCTTTAGCGATGACAGCTACTACAAGTCGCTGGATACGTTTTACGCGCTGAAGAATACGGCGATGGAGGGCATGGCGATTGCGCCGCCCGACCAGGGGCTGAGTGCGCGGTCGTCTCTGTCGGAGTTTGCGAGCCTGAGTGTGGGCGGAGCGAATGTTCCGGATATGTGGCCGATCCTAGGACCGATTACGAGCGGCTTTGGCGAGCGCGAGGACCCGGTGCTGGGCATGGGTGAAGGCGAGTTCCACAAGGGGATCGATATCAGCTCCGCGGATGGGACTCCGGTGCATGCGCCGGCGGCTGGGCGCGTGGTGAAGGCTGGGCCGGGGACAGGCTATGGGCGCGAGGTGGAGATTGATCATGGGAATGGGATCACGACGGTCTATGGACATCTGTCGGGCTTCAACGTGGTGGTGGGGCAGAGCGTGGTGAAGGGTGAAGTGATTGGGTTTGTGGGGCATAGCGGAAAGGCGACCGGCAACCATCTGCACTATGAGGTTCAGGTTCGGGGGACTAGCGTGAATCCGCATAAGTATTTGCGGACGACGATGGCGCAGTTGGCGGGTGGACCGGCGGGCGGGCTGTAACACTCTGCTGAGTTTTGAAACGGGAAGGCCGCCTGCGGGCGGCTTTTTCGTGCTTCCGATTTCTGTTGACGCGCATTACAGATTGCGATATACATATTGCAATCCGTTATGACATGCGGACGAGGAGTTGGAAGACGGTATGAAGCTGTGCGACAAAATCCGGTACCTGCGCGAGGTGGAAGGAAGCCTGCGCGGGTTGGGCCGTGCGATGACGCAGGGCGAAGTGGTGAAGGCGATTGCCGCGGAGATGGACAAGGCCAACGGAACGGTGAGCCAGAGCTACCTTTCGCAGATTGAGAGCGGATCGCGTCCGCATTTGACCAACACGACGCGGCTGCTGCTGGCGAAGTTCTTCAAGGTGCATCCGGGATACCTGGTTGACGATCCGGAGGGCTATCACGCGGAGCTGCTGAGCGATCTGCGGGGGCTGGAGGACAAGCTGGACCTCTGGCTGATCGGCGGGGCTGAGCGGTTTCGGAGAGATCCGGAGCTGAGGCGGGCACTGCTGGCGCTGGCCAAGCATGAGGACTCGCGGCGGTGTTTGCTGCTGCTGGAGAGTGTGCTGGAGACGCCGAAGCTGGCGGAGAGGTTGATGGAGTTGTTGCGGCCGGAGCCGGAGGCTGGCGGGTTGGAGATTGTTGCTGGTTCTAACAGCAGGTCCCCTGCGGGGATGACAACCAGAAAAACAACGGCAAAAGCTGAAACGGCTGCGAAGAAAGGAGCGAAGCGATGAATGGCTGGGACTGGAATTCGATTTATCTGACGTGCTTCGGGATTGGGCTGGGGCTGAGCTTTGTGTCGTTCTTTGCCGGTGGCCTGCACATGCATGGAGGCCACGTTCATCTGCGCGGGCATTTGGGCAAGGGAGCGCATGCTTCGCTGCTGAATCCGTTTTCGATGATGGCGTTTCTGTGCTGGTTTGGCGGAGCGGGCTACCTGATGAGCCGGGCGAATGCGTTCGGCGCGTCCGTGGTGCTGGTGTTGTCGCTGGCAAGCGGAGCGGCTGGCGCGGCTCTGGTGTTCTGGTTCCTGGTAGGCGTGCTGATGCCCGCTGAGAAGACGCTGGAGACGGACGACACGGAGTTGACCGGCGTGACGGGAAGACTGAGCGCGGCGATTCCGAAAGGCGGCGTCGGCGAGCTGATGTATTCGCAGAATGGCGCGAGGCGGAGTGCGATTGTGCGCTCGGAGGATGGCGAAGCGATGGCGCGCGATACGGAGGTCGTGGTGATGCGGCACTCGAAGGGTGTGGCGTCGGTGCGGCGCTGGGATGAGTTTGAGCATGGTTTGATGCTCGATGGGCCGGAACAAAAGGCCGAGGATTTGCGGCGCTGAAGCTGGCGCCGGAAGGAACGACTGGTAGTTGTCAGGAATTTGGAGAGGAAGGCAATGACGCATCAGATGATCATGGTTGTTGTTGGGCTGGCGGTTTTGGCAGTCCTTGTGCTGTTTAGCTTGTTAGCGAAGATGTACAGAAAGGCGGGACCGAACGAGGCGATCGTTCGCTATGGCATGGGTGGGCCGACAGTGATTATCGGGCACGGCGCGATCGTGTACCCGATGGTGCAGCATACGAAGTCGCTCAGCCTGGAGCTGATGAGCTTCGATGTGGCGCCGTCGCAGGATTTATATACGAGCCAGGGTGTTGCGGTGACGGTGGAAGCTGTTGCGCAGATCAAGGTGCGGTCGGATAAGGAAAGCATCATGACCGCGGCGGAGCAGTTTCTGTCGAAGTCGCCGGCGGAACGCGATGGGTTGATCCGGCTGGTGATGGAGGGCCATCTGCGCGGGATTATTGGTCAACTGACTGTCGAGCAAATTGTGAAGGAGCCCGAGATGGTGGGCGAGCGCATGCGGGCGACGTGTGCGCAGGATATGAACAAGATGGGGCTCGAGGTTGTGAGCTTCACGATCAAGGAAGTGCGGGACAAGAACGAGTACATCACCAACATGGGCCGGCCGGACATTGCGCGGATCAAGCGCGATGCGGAGATTGCGACGGCAGAGGCTGAGCGCGATACCGCGATCCGGAGAGCGATTGCGCTGCGGGAGTCGGCTGTGGCGAAGGCCGCGGCGGACCAGGAACGGGTGCTGGCGGAGACGATGTCGCTGGCCAAGCAGGCGGAGGCGCAACGCGATCTCGACGTGCAGAAGGCGCAGTACACGCAGACCGCGCAGACCCAGCAGGCGCAGGCCGACAAGGCGTATGAACTGCAGACGAACGTGATGCAGCAGAAGGTTATCGCCGAGCAGGTGAAGGTGCAGCAGATTGAGAAAGAAGCTCAGGTCAAGGTGCAGGAAGCTGAGATTCTGCGCAATGAGAAAGAGCTGATTGCGACGGTGCTGAAGAAGTCGGAGATTGAAGCGCAGCGCATTGGCAACATGGCGCAGGCGGACAAGGCTCGCGTTGTGGCGGAGGCCGAAGGCAAAGCGACGGCGATCCGGGCGCAGGGCGAGGCGGAAGCTTCGATCATCTTCCAGAAGGGCGAGGCTGAGGCCAAGGCGATGAACATCAAGGCCGAGGCGTATCAGGAGTGGTCGCAGGCTGCCGTGGTCGACAAACTGATTACGAACATGGCGGATGTGGTGCGCGCGATGAGCGAGCCGCTGAGCAAGGTGGACAAGATCACCATTGTGTCCACGGGCGACGGCAAGAACATTGGAGCGCATAAGCTGACCGGCGAGATGACCGAGATTGCGGCGCAGGTTCCGGCGCTGTTCGAGGCCCTGAGCGGGATGAAGATGAGCGACCTGATGGGCAACATCAAGCAGATGACCGATCGCAAGAAGGATGGCGATGGTCCGGTGATTGATGCGGACAAGAAGTAAGCGGGAGCGGCGCGCTGGGTGACTGGCGCGCCGCTTCTGGTTTTCGGTTGTAAGCAGAACTGCAGGAGGATGCGATGGCATTGATGGAGAGAGTGGCAACGTTGTTGCGCGCGAATGTGAATGACATGATCGATCGCGCGGAGAATCCGGAGAAGATGCTGAAGCAGCTGCTGCTGGATATGGAGAATCAGTTGCTGCAGGTGAAGACGCAGGTGGCGATTGCGATTGCGGATGAGCATCTGCTGGCGAGCAAGGTGAAGGAGCAGGAGGAGTCGGCTGCGGGGTGGCGGGCGAAGGCGGAGATGGCGGTCGCCAAGGATAAGGACGAGATGGCTCGTGCGGCGCTGGAGCGGGCGCTGAGCCATGAGCAGATGGCTGCGGGCTTTGCCGAGCAGGTGAGTGAGCAGTCGAGTGAGGCTGAGGCGCTGCGGACGACGTATGGCAAGCTGCAGGCGAAGTTGAAGGAGACCGAGGCGCGTTGCGAGATGCTGGTGGCGCAGCACAGGAGAGCGAAGATGGTTGGCAAGGCTACGGCGGCTCGGGAGGCGGCAGAGAAGGGGCTGGCGCAGACGGTTCGCGGCAATGCTCTTGGACGGCTGAAGGGAAAAATTCAGCAGACCGAGGCGCAGAACCATGCGGGCAAAATGCTGCTCGAGGGCGAGTCGCTGGAGGAGGGTTTTGCGAAGATGGAGCGGGATGAGAAGGTGGAGCGGCTGCTGGAGGAGTTGAAGCAGAAGTCGGGGCGGATGCTGGAGGCGGGTTAGGGCAGAGCGTAGAGCGTAGAGGGTAGAGTGTAGAGGGAATGATGGAGCTGCGGAAGGTGAAGGCGGTTCGGTATGTGACGCCTATGCGTGAGGGCGGCTCCATGCCTGCGCTGGTGGAAGCCGACGACGGAAAGCAATACGTGGTGAAGCTGCGTGGCGCGGGGCAGGGAACGCTGGCGCTGGCCGCAGAGGTGATCGTTGGAGAGATAGCGCGCGTTCTGGGGTTGAAGGTTCCCGAGTTGGCCCTGGTGGAGATCGATCCGCTGTTTGGAAGGGCGGAGCGGGATCCGGAGATTCGGGATCTGCTGCGGGCCTCAACGGGGACCAATGTTGGACTCAAGTTTCTCGGTGGCTCCACGATGTTCGATCCGGCGGCCGGCGACGAGGTTGATCCTGCGCAGGCTTCGCTGATTGTGTGGCTAGACGCTTTTGCGCTCAACGTTGACCGAACGTCGCGGAACGCGAATCTGCTGCTTTGGTCGCTTCTATTTTGGCTACCGAAGGATCTATGGCTGATCGATCACGGGGCGGCGCTCTACTTTCACCATAATTGGCCTTCCATGCCGGGGAAGATTCAATCGAAGGCGGAGCACATCAAGGACCATATTCTGCTGCGTTGGGCGACTGAGATTCCGCAGGCGGGCATTCATGCACGGAGTCGGCTGACCAACCGGATTCTAACCGAGATTGCCGGGCTAGTGCCCGACGACTGGCTGGAAGCCGAAAAAGATGGTCCAAGGGCGGCACAACGGAGAGCGGAGTATGTTGAGTTCTTTGAAAATCGGTTGAAGCATGCAACGATCTTTGAAGAGGAGATAGACCGTGCCCGACGAGACACAATTTGATTATGCGGTGGTGCGTGTTGTGCCCCGGGTGGATCGCGACGAGTTCGTCAACGCGGGTGTGATTCTGTTCTCGCCGCAAAAGCGGTTTCTTGCAGCGCAGACCTATCTCGATGAATCGCGCCTGGCGGCTTTGTGGCCTGGGATGGATATTGATTCTGTGAGGCGGCACCTTGAGACGATTCCACGGATTGCCGCAGGCGATGCGGATGCGGGGCCGATTGCACGGCTCTCGCTGAGCGAACGGTTTCACTGGCTGACTTCGCCACGGAGCACGGTGATCCAGATTTCTCCGGTGCGGACGGGGATTTCCGCCGAACCGGAGAAGTTGTTGGATCACCTGACTCGCGAACTGGTGATGTTGGAGAGCCC
>JAZKBC010000192.1:19933-26484 GCA_040388825.1 Acidobacteriota bacterium
CCTGGGATCAGATAAAAGTGTTTATCGTTCAAATGATGATGGAGAGCCCAGTGGTTGCGGCGTAATTACTTGCCGACGTAGGTGACGTGCCAGACGCTGCGGGTGCCGTCGTCGGTGACGAAGAGGGAGCCGTCGTTGCCGATGGTGACGCCTACGGGGCGGCCCCAGACGTGGCCGTCTTTGGTGACGAAGCCGGTGAGGAAGTCGTCGTATTCGCCGGTGGCGACGCCGTTCTTCATGGGGATGGAGATGACTTCGTAGCCGGCGCGGGGGTTGCGGTTCCAGGAGCCGTGCTCGGCGGCGAAGGCGGCGCCCTGATATTCCCAAGGAAAGTCACTGCCGGCATGAGCCGCGTCGCGTTTCTCGATTGGCGGATAGAAGACCATTTCGAGAGAAGCCATGTGGGGTTGGACGAGGACGTCGGGGGTGCGGACTTCTTTGCTCATGTCGACGTGTTTGCAGTCCTTGGCTTCGGCTGCGGTAAGTGAGGTGCTGCGCTGCATGTTCGGGCCGGTGCCGTTGGCGCAGGGTTGGGGGAGGCGGGGGTCCTGGTGGCCGCCCATGTAGTACCAGGGCCAGCCGAAGAAGCTGTGCTCGGGGACGGAGGTGACGTAGTCGGGGACGAGGTGGTTGCCGAGGACGTCGCGCTCGTTGACCGAGCACCAGAGCGAGCCGGTGATGGGGTTGATGGCTTCTCCGACGCAGTTGCGGATGCCGTGGGCGTAGACCTGCTCGAAGTGGCCGTCGGGGGTGTACTCGAGGATGTCGGCGCGGTGGAGTTCGATGGGGTTTTGGCGGTCGCCGTTGCGTTCGAAGTCGGTGTCGGGGTTCATGGCGTTGGAGCCGGAGCCGACGGAGACCAGCATGTGCTTGCCGTCTTTGGTGAAGACGACGTCGCGGGTCCAGTGGCCTCCACCCATGAGCTGGGCGTAGCCGGGAATGGTGGGGACGACGGTTTCGGCGGTGCCGGCGTGGAGGTCGCCGTTCTTGTAGGCGAAGCGGACGACGCTGGTGGCGTTGCCGATATACACGTATTTGGGTTTGGGGCCGGCGGGGAAGAAGGCGATGCCGAAGGGGTGGTCGAGACCAGAGGCGTAGGTGGAGAGGGTGGTTACTTTGCCTTCGGCGTTGGTGCCGCGGAGGATGATGATTTCGCCGGCGCCGGAGTCGGAGAGGAAGATGTCTCCGTTGGGGGCGGTGCGGATGAGGCGGGGCTGGGTGAAGGTGCCCTTGCTGCGGCTCATGTGCTCGGTGGCGTCGGCGCGCTGGAGGGGAGTGGAGTCACCGCCGGCGTAGAGGGTGACTTTGAAGCCCGGGGGAGCGATGGGCCAGGCGTCGGCGGGGCGGGGGATGAGCTTCGGGCCGTCCTGGACGGACTGCTCGGGAGCGGGAGCAGGGAGGTCAGCGACGGTGAGCTTGTGGCGGACTCCGGGGGCCTGCTGGGAGTAGTCAGTGAAGGCGGCCTGGCCGGTGAGGAGGGGGCCGGTCGATTGGGCCTGGCAGGCAGGCAAGAGGCTGAAGCAGGTGGCGAGTATCAGGGCGGAAGCTTTGAGCACGTTCGATCTCCGAAGGTTGCGGTGTAGGAGGGTGCGGTACCCTGTGCGGGCCCGCGAAACGGGGACTTCAGTGGGCGGGTTGAGAGGCGCTGGCTGCGGGTTGATGGCCGGTCCACGTGACCCGCCATACGGTCTTGGATGCATCTTCAGAGACGTAGAGGGCGCCGTCGTTTCCGACGGCGACGCCAACGGGCCTGCCCCAGATGGAGTGGTCGGGGAGGTCGAAGCCGGTGAGGAAGTCTTCAAACTCTCCGGTAGCTTTGCCGTCCTTCATGGGGATGCGGACGACTTCGAAACCGGTGAGGTGGTTGCGGTTTCCGGAGCCGTGCTCGGCGGCGAAGGCGTCGCCCTGAAACTCAGTGGGGAAGGGCTGGGCGGAGGGCGCGATGGTCTGGGGGTAGAAGACCATTTCGAGGGATGCAAAGTGAGCGGGGAGAAGGACGTCGGGTTCGCGGACGGGACCCTGGAGGACGGGATGTGCCTTGCCGTGGCGGGGATCGAGATGTTCACCGATGTACCACCAGGGCCAGCCGAAGAAGCTTCCCTGAGGAATACTGCTGATGAAGTCGGGGACGAGGTTGTCGCCCATCCAGTTACGTTCGTTAACGGAGCACCAGAGGGCACCCGTGGTGGGGTTGATGGCTTCGCCGACGCAGTTGCGGATTCCTGAGCCGTAGATGAGCTCGAAGGTGCCGGTGGGCGTGTACTCGATGACCTGGGCGCGGCCGCGCTCGAGCTTGTAATCGGTGGTGTCGGCGTCGTCGGTGGCGGCACCGACGGAGAGGAGCAGGTGCTTATTGTCAGGGGTAAAGACGATGTCCTTGGTCCAATGGCCGCTGGTGTTGAACAAAACCAGGGCAGGAAGGTTGCGGATGAGGGTTTCGGGAGGAGCGGAGGCCTGGAGGTCGCCGTTCTTGTAAGGAAAGCGGACGACGCTGGTGGCGTTGGCGACGTAGACCCACTGCGGGTCGGGTCCCAAGGGATAGAAGGCAATGCCGAAGGGGCGATCGAGCTTGGAGGCGAAGACTTCGCGGCGGAGGTATTTGCCATCGGGACCGACGCCGCGCATGACAATGACCTGGCCGGAGGTGCAGTCGGAGAGGAAGAGATCTCCGTTGGGCGCAACGCGCATGAGGCGAGGGAGCGCAAATCCATCGGCGTAGAGCGCGACGCTGAAACCCGGCGGGGCGATAGGCGTGATCCCAGCCGGGCGAGCAACGATGTGGGAAGCGTGAATTCCTGCACCTTCTTTGTCCGGAGCGGGCAGGTCCGCGATGGTGATGTGGCGGCGGACGCCAGGGTGCTCCTGTTCGAGATCATTGAAGGCAGCGGCGCCGGTGACAACGGGAGGGTTGGACTGACCAAGGGCGGCGGAGGCGTAGAGAGAAAGAGAGGCGAGGTGTAGGAGTCGCATGGGTTTCCTGGATGAAGCGAAGGATGGGCAGTTTGCAGGGACGACTGAGTGTAGTCTGTTGCCGGCCTGGAGGGACAGCGATGCCTTCGCCGCCGGACTGGCGATGGGGGCCGGGGGTGGAGCTAGTGCTGCGGTGGAGCGGGTGGTGGTTCGGTGGTGGGGTCGTGGGCGGTGGTGAGGGCTTTTAGCTGGTCGACGGTGGCGGTAGCGTTGAGGTCGGCGTGGGAGTCGTGGTGGTCGATGACGACGGAGTCGATGATGGCGCGGAGGGCGGCGTCGGAGGCGTTGTGCGGGGGCTGGGCGGTGGCGATGCCGCGGAGGATGCCGAGCAGGGTGTTGAGGGCGTCGGTGGTGTTGGCGGCGGAGGTGGGGTTGGGGGCGAACTCCTCTACGCGGAGATGGGCGGAGGTGGTGAAGCGGAGGCTGGCGACGAGGTCAGTGTCTTCGGGCAGGGGGAGCTGGAGGCCGAAGAGGGAGATGAAGCCGTTCTGGGAGAAGGGGAGGCCGATGTGGCCGATGCCCCAGGCCTGAGAGAGGAGAGGGACCTGGTGGAAGTAGCGGGCGAGAAGTGAGGAGCCGGGGGTGCCGAGGGCGGAGGCGCGGGAGCGGTCGATCATGGAGTGGACCTGCTCGGCGGTGGGCATGTTGGAGGCGGCGATGGTGTCGTAGCCGAGCTGGGCGATGCGGAGGCTGCGGCCTTCGATGGGGATGGTGTAGATGATGGCGCCGGCGTAGGACTCCTGCGCGGAGGCGATGGAGGCGAGGTAGGTGGCGAGGCGCTGGCCGTCGAAGGGGCCGGTGAAGACCTCGGAGTAGGCTACGGGGCCGTTGGGGCCGCGGGGATCGGGCATGCGGTGGAGCGCGAAGGCTACGGAGTCGAGGTCGCGCTCGGGGACGATGCCGGTGGCGTCGATGAAGTGCTGGAAGTCAGGACTGCGGGTGACGGGCGAGGTGTCGAAGTGGGTGGCCTCGCGGACGGTCTTGAGGTGGATGTAGATGATGGCGTCGGATTCGGGGAGCAGGCGCGCGGCTTCGGGCGGCGCTTTCGCACGCAGGAAGAGCGCAACGCCGATAGAGGCGATGACGGCGAGAGCGATGAGCAGAGGGATCAGCGTGCGTTTGCGCAGAAGGCTCATTCGATGATGGAGAAGGTGAAGATCTTTCCTGTTCCGGCTATGCCGCGGATGTTGGAGGAGCCCGGGGGAAGGACGCCGTACTCGCCCTTGATGATGTCGACGGGGACGGTGAAGGTGTAGAGGTGTGGCGCGATTTTGGAGGGCTTGAAGTCGACTTCGTCGCGCTCGCCTCCGGTTTCTGAGTGGAAGACGCCACCGGTTTCGACGCGGAACTCGCGGTTGTCCGGGTGCTGGCGGAAGCGGAGGAACTGGTACTCCTCGGCGGCGGTTCCGGTGGGCGCGTAGATGAGGATCTGGGTTCCTGTGTTGAGGACGAGGGTGGACTTGGGGCCGTCGACGTGGCCGTTCAGGTCCTTTTTGATGATGTTGTTGGTGAAGAGGCTCTTGGCGGCGCCACCGGATTTGAAGACGACGCGCTCGGTTTTGAGGGGCTGCCAGAGGCCGGTCTTGTCCTTGTAGTAGCAGCCGATTTCGTCGACCCCGGGAGGAAGGGCGGAGGTGGACTCGATGCCGGTGGTGGTGGTGTGGACGCCGAGGCCGGCGTTGTGAGCCTGCATGGCGGCGATGACGCGGTCGGAGAGGCCAGCGGATTTCAGGTTGATGAGGTCGTCGGGCGCGACGCTGTAATGACCGGGCTGAAGCTGCACGGTCTGGACGAGGACGTCGTCGCCGAGGCCGGCGGCGTGCATGCGGAGGATGTCGTCGTTGTTGAGGAGATGGACGCGGGCGACGTCGTTGCGGGGCTGGAGCGGGCCCTCGGCGGGGGTGTCGGACTGGGCGCAGAGGGGAGAGGCCGCGAGAAGGCAGGCGAGAGCCAGCGTAAACGCGGAGAGCCGGATGGGTTCTCGGCCAGGTGAATCCATGGGCCTCATCGTATCACCGGAGGGGCGACGGCTGGATGAGCGAAGGAGGGCGGCGGGAAGGGCAGCGGCGGAAGTGACGGCTGAGGGACGCATTTGCTGTATCGGACGGGTGGGGATGGGGGTATGGTTCAAAGCAGGAAGCCGAGGAGGCTGTGATGGTGATGAAGATTTTGGCAGGGGTGCTGGCGGCTGGAGCGCTGGCGTTCGTGGGGCCGGAGAAGCCTCCGATGAAGCTGGGGCTTTGGTCGACGCAGGTTTCGACTTCGGTGAAGGTGCCGGGGATGGATTTGCCGCCGGGAATGTCGACTCCGAAGGAGGTGAAGGTGAAGGCCTGCCTGACGCAGGCGACGTGGACCAAACAGATGGGTGGAGGGCCGCAGGCGGCAGGCTGCAAGACGTCCGGTGAAGTGTGGACGCCGAACAGCTATGCGTCCGACATCAGCTGCGAGACTCCGCAAGCGAATGCGACGGGACATATTGCGGTGAGGTGGCCGGATATGGAGCATTCAGAGGGAACGGTGCATATGGAAATTGACGCGTCAGGCCAGCATGTGGTGACAGACAGCGTGGTGACGTCGCGTTTTTTGAGCGCGGATTGCGGAGGGGTGCGTCCGGAGAAGCCTGAGGTGGAGCGGTAGGCGGCAAAGGTCTCGCCCGGGGCCCGGCTATGATAAAGTTGAGACTGCGTTGCCGAGTTTGGCGGTGCAATGCTTTGAGTCTGGTTGGCGTGGTTTGCCGGCTGGATGAGCGGGACGGGCTGGCGTAGCTCAGCTGGTAGAGCACCTGATTTGTAATCAGGCGGTCGGGGGTTCAAATCCCTTCGCCAGCTCCAGTTTTTTGGCGTACCGTCCGCAATGAGTTTGGTTGTACCTGTCAGAAGTTCCAGCCTGCAGTGTCCGCCAGCCACAACCTGAGAGATAAAGCCTGCGCGAGCGATCGTGTGGGCGATTTCTAGGGTGTGCTGGGGAATACGGCGAGAGCAGAAGGCAGACAAAGTGCACAGGTGGCCGAGTGGTTAATGGCAGCAGACTGTAAATCTGCCCGTCTATGACGTACGGAGGTTCGAATCCTCCCCTGTGCACCAGTTTTGGATGTAGGCAGTGACGAGGACGGTTATGAGTGATGGATCAGGTTCACTCAATCCGGCGGCCAGCAAGAGCCGGATGTATGTTGCCCTCGTTGTTTTGGTAGTCTTGGGACTGGCGTCATGGTTTACGATTGGCGCCGACGCCGTGTTTCACTTTCGCGATCGCGAAGTGGAGCTTCGATGGGTTCCGGTTGTTGTGTCGGGGCTGTTTGGTTTCCGGATCGTGATGGCGCATATGCGCGCACGGATGGAGACGAAGGGTTCCGAAGAAGGCTGATGTAGCTCAGTGGCAGAGCACTCCCTTGGTAAGGGAGAGGTCGAGAGTTCAATCCTCTCCATCAGCTCCAGATTTTGAGATGCGAGAGGCGAGAGGCGGAAACGATCCTCGAATCTCGCATCTTGCTTATGTAGATGGGCCGGGCGGGAGTAACTCAGTGGTAGAGTCACAGCCTTCCAAGCTGTTGGTCGCGGGTTCGATTCCCGTCTCCCGCTCCA
>JAZKBC010000193.1:0-7914 GCA_040388825.1 Acidobacteriota bacterium
GACCGCGTTGTGGGGGAAGCCTTCGGCGGTGGCGGAGGCGATGGCGAGGGCGGCGTCTTTGCGGCCGAGGGCTGCGGGGGAGGTGCCGGACTTTTTGGCGCGGAGGATTTCTTTGTCGAAGCGGCCGTTGGCTAGCAGGAGGAAGCCCCAACCTTGCTGCTGGAGGAGCGTGCGTTTGTGCTTCCAGTTGTTGGTGTTTGCTCCCGGTGGGTTCGTCAGCCAGTAGCCGGTCCAGCAGAAGGTCTTGTGCAGGGTGGCCATGTTGGCGTCGCCGGGATAGTCGTTGCGATCGAAGCCGAGGAAGGTGCCTGCGGGTGCGGATTGTGCGAACGCAGGGGCTGCCAGCAAAAGTGCGAAGGTGAGGCGGGTGAGAAAAGTTCGCATCGTACCAAGAGCTCCTGAATCAAAGAGAAAACCTGCGATTGTTGTTACTCCAGCGCTTTACAATCGCACACAAGCATTGTGCTGCAACATGACCCAAGTATCTCGCACGCGACGTTATCGATGAGGAAGTGAATATGGCCGCCGATAGTTTGACGGAAGCACCGGACCCGCGTTTCCCGATTGGAGATTTTGTCGCGCCTGAGTCGATCAGCGATGAAGACCGGCGGTATGCGATCCATACGTTAGCTGAGATGCCGGAGTTGCTGCGCGAGGCTGTGCGGCACCTGGACGAAGAGCAGATCAATACGCCATATCGCGAAGGTGGATGGGCGGTGCGGCAGGTGGTGCACCACGTTGCGGACTCGCACTCGACGGCGGTGTTCCGGCTGCGCAAAGCGCTGACCGAGGACTGGCCGGTGGTACCAGGTTATGACGAGAAGTTGTTCGCGGAGTTGGCGGATGTGAAGGTGGCCCCGGTGGAGTGGTCGCTGGAACTGATTGAGAGCGTGCATGCGCGCTGGGTGATGCTGCTGCAGACGCTGGATGAAGCGCAGTGGAAGCGCGGCTTCAAGCATGAGGAGCGCGGGCCGATGACGGTGGAGCACGCGACGCTGCTGTATGCGTGGCACTCGCGGCATCATGTGGCACACATCAATCATCTGCGTGCCCAGAAGGGCTGGTAAGGCTTGAACCGGGGTGGACCGGTGCGGGTGCAGCAGCGGCTTCGATTGAGTGCAGCGGTTGCATTGCTGTGCCTGATGGCTGGCGCTGCGAGGGCTTTGCCTCCGCAGCGGCCGGGTGGGTTTCATGTAATTGGGCCGGGTGGTGGTGGAACGTTCCTGCAGCCGGCGGTGAGCCCCTTCGATCCGGGCACGGCGGTGGCGACCAGCGACATGTCCGGCAACTACATTACGCATGATGGCGGACGTACGTGGCGGATGTTCAATCTGCGGGGCGGGACTCGCCAGTTTGTGTTCGATCCGGCTGATCGGCATGTGATCTATGCGCTGGGGGTTGCCTTATGGAAGAGCGACAACGACGGCAAGACCTGGAAGCTGCTGCTGCCGCATCCAGACAAGGTGCTGGGGTACGAAGAGGCGAGTGACGAGGGTGAGTCAGTCCTGCTGAACTCGGAGATTGCGGAGGCGGGGTCGAAGGAGTTCCCCGTGCCATCGCTGATGGTGATCGATCCGGGGCATCGGTCGCACATGTATGCCGCGATTGGCACGAGTCTGTATGGGACGCAGGACAGCGGAGCGACGTGGTCGCGGCAGGATGTGCTGCCGCAAGGTATCTCCGCGATGGTGCTGGTGCCGGCTGCGCCGGGACGAGCGGAGAAGGTGCTGATGGGCGGCAGCGATGGCATCTGGATGGCGACGGGAAAGGATCCGCGGAGGTTGCTGCCCGCGGGGCCGGCGAAGATCGGCGTCGTCGCGATGGAGGTGGTGGGCGACCAGGTGCTGGCGATGGCGTGGACGGCGGACCATCGCCTGGTTTCGGCGCAGATCAACCCGGAGCAGCCGGGCACGCCAGCGTGGACCGAACTTTTGCTTCCGGGGAAGCCGGAGAGCATTTGGGCGATTGGGATGTCCGATGACGGGAAGACGATCTATGCGTCGTTCAGCCAGATGGCGGTGGGCGGCGAGATGGCAGACGGGATTATGAAGAGCGATGACGCGGGTGCGCACTGGAAGGTGGTGCTGAGCAAGGGCCTGCACGGAGCAAGGAATCTAAAAGGCGGATGGATCGAGGCGGACCTGGAGAGCGACTGGTCGGAGGCTGCGAAGGGGCTGGCGGTGGCGCCGCATCATCCTGACGTGGTTTACGGAACGGATATGGGCGAGGTGTACCGTAGCGTGGACGGCGGAGCGGAGTGGGAGACGTTGTACTCGCACACGGCTGCCGGGGGTGGAGCGGTTACTAGCGGGCTGGATGTGACGACGAGCTGGGGTGTCTGGTTTGACCCGTTCAGTGCGCGGCGGGTGTTGCTGGGGAACACCGACATTGGGTTGACGCGGAGCGAAGATGGTGGGAAGTCCTGGTGGAGCGCGCGCGCGGATGTTCCGGCGCAGGACAGGAATACGACTTACGCGATGGTGTTCGATCCGGGGGTTAAGGGACTGGTGTGGGCGGCGATGTCTGGCACGCATGATCTTCCGCGGCCGCGGATGTGGAGGCATCGGTCGCCGCAGACATTTACGGGCGCGGTGATGATGAGTACGGATGGAGGGTTGCACTGGGTGGCGCAGACGGAAGGCATGCCGCCGGCAGCGGTGACGGACCTGCTGATGGATTCGAAGAGTCCGGTGGGGGCGCGGGTGTTCTACGCAGCGGCCCTGGGTCGTGGAGTGTTTTTATCCATGGACAATGGGCGGACATGGAAGCAGCGCAATGAAGGCATTGGCGGCGCGGAGCCATTCTGCTGGCGGCTGGAGATGGGGCCGGACAGGAGCGTGTACGTGGTTGTGGCGCGACGGGCTGAGCGGACCGGGCTGACGAGTGCGGGTGGGGGAGCGCTGTATCGCCTGGCGGAGGGAAGCGCGGAATGGAAGTCTGTGCCGCTGCCGGAGGGGGTGAACGGGCCGACGAGTTTGATCGTGGATCCGCGCGATGCGCGTCATCTGACGCTTTCGGCGTGGTGCGTGCCTACGGGGCAGTATGGAGAGGGGGGAGGCATCTACGAGTCGCGTGATGGTGGCGCGAACTGGAAGGCGCTGCTGACGGTGGATCAGCATGTGTCCACGGTGACACGCAATCCTGCGAATGCGGACGAGCTGTATGCGGCGGGGTATGAGTCTTCGATCTGGCACTCGACTGATAACGGAGCGCATTGGCGGCGGGTGCCGGGGTACAACTTCAAGGCGGGGACGAAGGTGGTGCCGGACCCGCGGCATCCGGGCATGGTGTATGTGAACACCTTTGGTGGTGGCCTTTGGTACGGGAGCCTGGATGGGACGGCGGGGGTGGAGGATATTGCGACTCCGGTGGCGGCGGTGGGGACGAGGAAGCCGGAGTAGGCGTGCTGCGGTGAGGGGCTTGGCAGTCCATAATGGAAGGTATGAGCGAAGAGACCCAACGCGGCGACCGGCTGCAAAAAATTCTGGCGCAGGCGGGTATTGCGAGCCGCAGAGCAGCCGAGCAGATCATCCTGGAAGGCCGCGTGCAGGTGAACGGCACGACGGTGACGGAGCTGGGGACGCGTGCGGACATCGAGCGCGACCACATTCGCGTGGATGGCAAGCTGCTGCATGGGCGGGAGCCGCAGCGGTACTTCATGGTGAACAAGCCGCGCGGGTATGTGACGACGCTGGATGATCCGGAGCATCGGCCGACGGTGATGTCGCTGCTGGGGCAGGACAAGCAGAAGAAGGCGTTCGGCGAGCACTCGAAGATGCCGCGGCTGTATCCAGTGGGGCGGTTGGACTATCTGAGTGAAGGCCTGCTGCTGATGACCAACGATGGCGACCTGGCGAACAAGCTGTCGAAGGCTTCGGCGGGGGTGGAGAAGACGTACCTGGTGAAGGTGTCGGGTGTGCCGACGGGTGAGGCGATTGATGCGCTGCGGCGCGGGATCATGATTGATCGCGGGCGGCTGGCGGATGTGCGCAGTACGGGACGGCGGGATCGTGTGCTGACGCAGCCAGCGAAGGTGGAGCAGGTGCGCGGCGGCGATAATCCGTGGTTTGAAGTGACGCTGACCGAGGGGCGCAATCGACAACTGCGCAAGATGTTTGAAGAGATTGGGCATCACGTGGAGAAGATTCGGCGCATTGCGTATGGAGCGCTGACGCTGGATGTTCCGACGGGAGCGTTTCGCGAGTTGAAGCTGGGTGAAGTGCTGGCGTTGAACCGTGCAGCGGCAGGCAAGAAGGTGGAGCGCAAGAAGACGCTGCCCGAGGCGGCGCAGTTGAAGAAGCCGATTCCGCCGAAGAAGAAGTTTGCGGCGAAGAAGGCGTTTGCGAAAAAGCGGGGCTGAGCAGGCAACCAAAGGGCGACTTCAGCGAATTAAAGCATGCGGGAATTCGCGCGGGGGAACAACGTATCGCGAGGCGCGGCATTCTTATGTCGAGTGCGGTGCTGAACGCGCGCTGAATCGCTGCAGGTGATGGTGGCGATAGCTGTGTGAGTGCCGTGGTTTTGCGGTCATGGGGAACGTGCAGGCTGCTAACCGATCCTTGACGTCAGGAAGGGCTCCTATTATGCGTTCCATCAAATACACATTGCTTGCAGGCGTTGCCGCGGTTGGATTGGCGGTGAGTGTGCCTGCTTCACAGGCCCAGGTTTCGTTTGGGATAAGCGTCGGACAGGAACCAGTCTGTCCGTACGGTTATTACGACTACTCGCCGTATCGTTGTGCGCCGTATGGTTATTACGGGCCGGAGTGGTTCAATAATGGAGTGTTCATCGGAACGGGCAGGTGGTATCACGGACCGGAACACTTCCATGGCTACGTGAATCGCTCGTACGATCGACGGTATGGGTACCATGGCGCGTATCCGAACCGTGGCGAGCACTGGCGCGACCCGGATGATCACTGGCAGAGCTTTCACGGCAGTCATTGGAGCGACGGTCACGGACACTATCACGTTGACCGTGGGCACGATCACGATCATGATCACGATCATCACTAAGAGCTTGAACGACGTTGTACCCGTTCGCTGCAAGGACGGGAACTGGAGTGCCCCCGAAGCTAGTATGGGTCGGGGGCTTTCTATTTGTGTTGAGGGTGAAGGGTTTGCGGGTGGGGCGAACAAAGCGCGAATCGTGCGCTAGAATCGTGCATGGCTGCGATGGCAAATCCGGTGGGGGAACCTGAGGTTCAGGCGGCGCTGGAGTGGGCGCATCCGCTGGTGCAGGAGTGGTTCACAGCGAAGTTTGGCACGCCGACCGAGCCGCAGATTGCAGGGTGGCCGGCGATTCTGCGTGGGGAAGCTACGCTGATTTCAGCACCGACGGGATCGGGCAAGACGTTGGCGGCGTTTCTGGTTTGCATCGATGGGTTGCTGCGAGCGGCGCTGGAGGGAAGACTGACTCCGCATACGCATGTGGTGTATGTGTCGCCGTTGAAGGCGCTGTCGAACGATGTGCAGAAGAATCTGGAAGCGCCGCTGGCTGAGATTCAGCAACTGGCGCTTTCGCGGGGGTATCTGGGGCCGGAGATTCGCACGGGGGTACGGACCGGAGACACGCTGGCGAAGGAGCGCGTGGCAATGCTGAAGCATCCGCCGCATATTCTGGTGACCACGCCGGAGTCGCTGTACATTCTGCTGACAGCGCAGAAGCCGCGGTTGAACCTGGCGCGGGTGCAGACGGTGATCGTGGATGAAATTCATGCCGTCGCCGACGACAAGCGGGGAGCGCATCTGGCGCTGACGCTGGAGCGGCTGGATGCGCTGGTGTGTGGGGAGAATCGGTTGTCTCCGGGAGCGATGTTGACGGGGATGGCGAAGGCTCCGCAGCGGATTGGGCTTTCGGCGACGCAGAATCCGATTGAGCTGGTGGCGGATTTCCTGGTGGGGGCAAGCGAGAAGAGAGAGCGCGCGACGATTGTGCAGGTGGGGCAGAGGCGCACGCTGGATCTGCAGATTGAGGTGCCGAGCGATGAGCTGAGCGCGGTGACCAGCACGGCGATGTGGACGGAGATTTACGACAAGCTGGCGGCGCTGGCGGGGAAGCATCGGTCGACGCTGGTGTTTGTGAACACGCGGAAGCTTGTAGAGAAGATCAGCTTTGAGCTGGCGGAAAGATTGGGTGCGGATGCGGTGGCGGCGCATCATGGCTCGCTGAGTCGAGCGCTGCGGCTGGATGCCGAGCAGCGGCTGAAGACGGGCGAGGTTCGGATTTTGATTGCGACGGCTTCGCTGGAGCTGGGTATTGATATTGGAAGCGTGGATCTGGTTTGCCAGATTGCTACGACGCGGGCTGTTGCTGTTGCGATGCAGAGAGTGGGGCGCGCGGGGCACTGGCGGGGGGCGATTCCCAAGGGGAGATTTTTTGCGACGACTCGCGATGACCTGATGGAGCAGGCAGCGTTGCTAAGGAAGATGGTGGCGGGGGAACTGGACAAGCTGGAGGTTCCGGCGGCGCCTGTCGACGTGCTGATGCAGCAGATGGTGGCGATGTGTGGCGCGGAGAGCTGGGAAGAGGATGCGCTGTATGCGGTGGTGCGGCGGGCGTGGCCGTATCGGGAGCTGACGCGTGCGGGGTTTGAGGAGCTGGTGGCGCTGCTGCATAACGGGATCGAGAGCTCGCGGGGAAGGTATGGAGCTTATCTGCTGCGCGATGGTGTGCAGCGGCAGTTGCACGCGCGGCGCGGGGCGCGAAGTGCGGCAATTATGAACGGAGGGGCGATTCCGGATACGGCGATGTTTGCAGTTATGCTGCAGCCGGAGAATGTACAGATTGCGACGCTGGATGAGCACTTTGCGGTGGACTCGTCGCCGGGGGATGTGGTGCTGCTGGGGAATACGAGCTGGAGGATTCAGCGGATCGATCCGGCAGGCAAGGTGCTGGTGGAGGATGCGCATGGAGCGCCGCCGAGCATTCCGTTCTGGGAGGGTGAGGCTCCGCAGAGGACTGGCGTGCTGAGTGATGGGGTGAGCGATCTGCGGGGAGAGATTGATGTGCGGACGCGGGGTGTGGCTCCGAGTGCCGTTCATGCGATGAACGCGGAGGTGACGGAGTGCGTTGCGTGGTTGAAGAGCGAGTGCTTTGTGGGGGATTCGGCTGCGCTGCAGTTGATTGCGTACATCGTGAATGGGCGCGCGGTGCTGGGAGCGGTGCCGACGAAGACGACGATCATTGCGGAGAGGTTTTTCGATGAAGGTGGCGGGCAGCAGTTGATTCTGCATGCGCCGTTTGGCGGAAGGCTGAACAAGGCGTGGGGGTTGGCGCTGCGGAAGAGGTTTTGCCGGGGGTTCATCTTTGAGCTGCAGGCGGCAGCTACGGATAACGGGATCAATATTTCGCTGGCGGAGCAGCACAGCTTTCCGTTGAGCGATGTCTTCAAATTTTTGAGCGTGCATACGGCGCGGGAGTTGCTGGAGCAGGCGGCGATTCCTTCGCCGCTGTTCAAGAACCGTTGGCGGTGGGCGGCGGGGCGTTCGCTGCAGTTGCTGCGGATGCAGAAGGGTAAGCGGGTGGCGCCGCAGATTCAGAGGACGCGGTCGGACGATCTGCTGGCGAGTGTGTTTCCGCATGCGTCGGCTTGTCCGGAGACGATGACGGGGGATATTGAGATTCCGGATCATCCGCTGGTGCGCGAGGTGATGCGCGACACGCTGAGCGAGGCGATGGATATCGATGGGCTGGAGGAGTTGCTGGGGGCGATCGATCGCGGGGAAATTCGGTGCCTGGCGGTGGATACTCCGGTGCCTTCGCAGTTTGCGCATGAGCTGATCAATGCGATGCCGTATGCGTTTCTCGATGATGCGGGGCTGGAGGAGCGTCGGGCGCGGTCGGTGATGATGCGGCGGTCGTTGCCGGATTCTGTCTCGGATGGAGCTGGAAGGCTAGATATTGCGGCGATTG
>JAZKBC010000193.1:7924-8344 GCA_040388825.1 Acidobacteriota bacterium
GCTCTGGCCGGACCTTCGCGATGAGCATGAGCTTCATGATTTGCTGCTGTCGGTGGTGGCGCTGCCGGTGGGGTTTATGGCGGCGGCCTCGGGGGAGAAGTCGCGGGCGATGCAGCATTGGCCGATTTACTTTGAGCGGCTGCGGGAGCGCGGGCGGGCGTTTGTGCTGTTGTTCGATGGTGTGGAGGCTTATGTTGCGGCGGAGCGGTTGGCCGATGCGAAGCTGCTTTGGCCCGCAGTGGAGTTGCCGGATGTTGCCGAGGTTCATGCGGCAACGAAGGAGTTTGTGCTGAGCGGGACCGAGAGCCGGCCGGCGCAGACGTTTTCTGCGCGGGATACGGCGGCGATGCAGATGGTGCAGGGATGGCTGCAGTTGCTGGGGCCGACGACGGCTTCGGAGCTGGCGGCGATGTTGCGTGT
>JAZKBC010000194.1:0-796 GCA_040388825.1 Acidobacteriota bacterium
CGCGGCGTCGATCCAAACGATATTCAGAATGTGTTTGTGGTGTCTTACATCTATGTGACGCCAACGGTCCATTGGCTGGGGTTGGTAGGAAAGGAAGTGATCAGCGGCTGGCAGTTGAACGGGATTACGCGCTTGCAGTCGGGCGCGCCGTTCAATGTGACGTCAGGGGCAGACTCAAACTTCGACGGCACGACGAATGACCGGCCTAATCTCGTTGGCATTCCCTATTTGCCCACCAGCCGCACGCGCCAGCAGAAAATAACGCAATACTTCAACACGGCGGCCTTTGTTGCTCCCGCGGCCGGCACTCCCTACGGCAATGTACCGTTCGATTTACTGTTCGGACCGCGCTACGTCAATACGGACTTCTCGGCGTTCAAGACGTTCTCAATTTACAAGGAGACCAACCTGCAGTTCCGTGCGGAGGCCTTCAACGTGCTGAACTCTGTGAACCTGAACAACCCGGCCAGCAATCTGAGCACGAGCGGGACGTTTGGGCAGATCAGCGGCACCAAAGATCCGCGCATCCTGCAGTTCGCCTTGAGACTCTCGTTCTAAGGCTTGTGGAGGAGTTCTTGCATATCCGTCGCGTGGTTCGAGTCGTTGCTCTGCTGGCAGTGCTACCGGTAACGGGGTGGCTGCCGCGTGCCGTCGCGCAAGACCCGAATGTCAAGGTCGATGGGTCGCTGATCGAAGGTCCGGCTGAGCCGGCTGAATTTGCCAAATGGCTCGCCGACATGAAGCGCTGGCGCCGGGAGCAGATGGTACGGATCGGTTACGACGGCTCAGAGTATGA
>JAZKBC010000194.1:806-25251 GCA_040388825.1 Acidobacteriota bacterium
GAGGACCGTTACTTCTACGATCCTGTCGGAGGCAAGTACACGGTCGACCGCTATCTCGACGATCTTGAGAAGCGTTATGGCGGCGTCGACGCGGTTCTGGTCTGGCCGACTTACCCAAACATCGGCATCGACAGTCGCAATCAATTCGATCTGTTTCACGATATGCCGGGTGGCATCGCCGGCATCAAGCAGATGGTGGCGGACTTCCATCGCAGGCATGTGCGGGTGCTGTTTCCTGTGATGCTGTGGGACGAGGGAACCCACGATCCGGGCAAGCCGGAGTCGCAAGCGCTCTCTGAAGAGCTCGCTGAAGTTGGGGCGGATGGCGTGAACGGGGATACGATGGTCGCGGTGCCGCGACAGTTTCGTGTCGCGTCCGACAAGACTGGGCACCCTCTCGCCTTTGAGCCGGAGCACCTGACGCAGGACGAAGCAGTAGCTTACAACAACATGATGTGGGCCCAGGCCGTTCCGCAGGGTTCTGTGCAGCAGCAAGGTCCGGCGCGGCGCTGGCTGGGAGTCGCCGGGCCTATGTACGTTGACAAGTACAAGTGGCTCGAGCCACGGCATATGACGAACATCTCCGACCGATGGCAGCGCGACAAAGGTGTCGATCTGCAGTATGCCTTCTTCAATGGCGTTGGCATGGAGACGTGGGAAAACATCTGGGGCATCTGGAACGGATTGACTCCGCGCGACTCGGAAGCGGTGCGTCGCATAGGGAAGCTTGAACGGTTTTTTGCGGCGAATCTCGTAAGCCCCAGGTGGGAGCCGCACACGCCGATGCTTCGTTACCAGGTGTACGCGAGTAAATGGCCGGCGGTCGGTCACACCCTTTGGACGATCGTAAATCGTAACGAGTACGACATAAACGGCCAGCAGATGTCGTTGCCTGTTGAAAGCGGGATGCGTTACTTCGATGTATGGCACGGCGTCGAGCTGAAGCCGGAAGTCAAAGGCGGCCGGGCGCTGCTGACGTTCGACATGGAAGCGAACGGGTTTGGCGCGGTCGTGGCGACGACGACGCTCGATGCAGGCCTTGAAGAACTGATTGGGAAGATGAAGGCGCTAAATGCTGTGCGTCTCGACAGCTTCTCGAAGACCTGGACGGTGCTTCCACAGAAGATGACTGAGGTCAGTAAGACGAAGGTGGCAAAAGAAGCGCCGGAAGGCATGATGAAGGTGCCTGCGACTCGCTTTAACTTTGCCGTGGACGGCATTGAGATTGAGGGCGGAAATCTTGCCGGCGTCGATGTCCAGTATCCATGGGAGACGACGCCGCAACGCCATCATCAGCACACCATGGATGTGGCGAGCTTCTACATTGATAAATTTCCGGTAACAAATGCGCAGTTCAAGAAATTTACCGATGCGACAAAGTATTGGCCCAGGGATGATCACAACTTTCTCAAGGATTGGAAGAATGGCACCTATCCTGAAGGATGGGCGAACAAGCCGGTGACGTGGGTAGCGCTCGAAGATGCGCGAGCTTACGCGGAGTGGGCCGGCAAGCGCCTGCCGCACGAATGGGAGTGGCAGCTCGCTGCGCAAGGCACGGACGGACGCAGCTATCCCTGGGGTGAGGCGTGGGATGCGACGAAGGTGGCACCGGCAAATCGATCGCACGAGGCCAGCGGCCCTACGGAGGTGACGGCTCATGCTCAGGCCGCGAGTCCGTTCGGCGTGGAAGATCTTGTCGGTAATGTGTGGCAATGGACGGATGAATACACTGATGAGCACACACGTGCCGCCATATTGCGCGGCGGCAGCTACTACAGGCCCATGGGCTCGGTTTGGTACTTTCCGCAGGCCTATGATCTGCATCAGCACGGAAAATACCTGCTGATGTCGCCCGGGCGTGACCGGTCCGCCACGGTTGGGTTCCGTTGTGTTGTGGATGCGGAGTAAACCGCGAACATTAATGAGGATCTACAGTTTGCGGGCAGGTTTGGCGGAGTTAAGTTTAGCTGGCGGAGGTGCAGTAGATTCTTTGATTCGAAGTTCCGGCGCGAGGAGTATGTGCCGCGTATCGGCACCATTGCCACGAACGCGATCGACAACAGCTTGTGCAGCCTGCGCGCCAAGTTGATAGGCGAACTGGTCAACCGTGGTGAGGGTGGGCAGTGTGGCATCGCTGTCGTCGAGGTTGTCAAAGCCTACCAGCGACAGGTCTTCCGGACAATGGAGACCACACTCACGAATCGCGGCCAACACACCAAAGGCAATGAGGTCGTTCGCTGCAAAAATCGCTGTTGGCCGTTTGGGCAGACGAAGGAGCGTAAGAGCTCTTTCATGACCTGCGGCCTTGTTGAACACTGACTCTTGAATGAATTCTTTCGGGATCTTGAGCTTGGAAGACTGCATCGCTTTTTGAAAACCCTCGAGTCGTGCGACGGCGCTCGTTCCTGTGAGTGGTCCGGTTATCGTCGCGATTTGGCGGTGCCCTAGATTGATGAGGTGCTTTGTCGCCGCATAAGCTCCCTTCTCGTGATCGCTCGTAACGTAGTCGCCCTTCCACTTTGTGGGAACGCGATCAACGTAGACCACTACGGCGCCGGCCTTGAGGTAGGCCTTAACTTCATCTGTACCTTTGCTTAAGTCCGCCGGTACGATGATCAGCCCTGCAGGTCGATAGGTATGCATCTCGCGGATGTAGGTAGCCTCTTTCGCGATGTTGTTGTCAGAGTTACAGAGGACCAGGCGAAAGCCGTTCTGGAATGCAATATCCTCCGCTCCACGGACGGCGCCAGGGAAGAAGGGATTGGTGATGTCGGGAACGATCATCACGATCATGTTGGTCTTGTCTTTGCGCAGGGCGCGACCAAGAAGGGATGGCTGGTAGCCGAGTTCTTCGATGGCATCGAGCACGCGCTGGCGCGCGGGACCACGGACGGTTGGAAGGTTATTGAGCACGTTGGAGACGGTGCCGATCGATACGCCTGCCACTTCTGCAATTTGTTTTACCGTTGCCATTTGTCTGCCCGCCGCGATGTTCAAAGTCTACATGGCAAATGTCGACGAAGATGATGTGATGCTATTGACATCGAGTGTGAGTGCCGTATAGTTTTGTCTCGCGATGAATCGTTTCATCGCGGAGATCGTTGTTTCGAGTTTATCCGAGGTCATTCATGTATCTACCGCAAAGTTACGAGATCGCGCTGATGTTTATGGTCGGCAGTATGTTGTGCTGGGGATCGTGGGCCAACACCATGAAACTCTGCCCTGGATATCGCTTCCAGCTCTTCTATTGGGATTATGTGATCGGCCTATTTGCGGGCATAATGCTGCTGGGACTGACGCTGGGCAACGCCGGGGTGGTGGGCAAGCATTTCATCAAGGATGTTTCCGATGCGCCAGCTCAAGCAATTGTCTACGCGATCTGCGGTGGCGCCATTTTCAACATCGCAAACCTCCTTCTGGTCGCGGCCATTGAAATTGCCGGTATGGCAGTTGCTTTCCCGGTGGGCATCGGGATCGCGCTTATCGTCGGAGCGCTGAGCAGCTACATCATCTCGCCGCAGGGAAACCCGCTCCTGCTGTTTGGAGGGATCGCCTTGGTGATGATCGCCATTGTTTGCGATTCGCTGGCATACAAGAGCAGGGAAGCAGCGCGGAATGGAAGCAATGTGCGGGGGATCGTGATCAGTATTGTGTCCGGCGTCTTGATGGGAACCTTCTATCCGCTGGTGAGTAAGGCAATGTCGCTTCCTGACGCCCCGGGACCTTACGCGACGGCACTGTACTTTGTCATCGGAGTTGCGTTGTGCGCGTTGCCGCTGAATTATCTTTTTATGCGCAAGCCGATCGATGGCGGTATCCCGGTGGCGATGAGTGGGTATATGAGTGCCTCGAGCCGATGGCATTGGGCTGGCATTTTGGGTGGTGCGATCTGGGTATGCGGCGCGACGCTGAATTTTGTTGCTTCGCGGGTGAACTTTGTTGGGCCGGCGATCTCCTATTCGATTGGACAAGGAGCAACGATGGTTTCGGCGTTCTGGGGTGTGTTCGTCTGGCGCGAGTTTGCGGAACCAACTTCCCGTGTTCGCAACCTTTTGATCGCGATGTTTGCCTGCTTTGTCGCCGGTCTTGTTTCGATTGCTATAGCGCCGCTGTACGCAAAGTAAAGGGCACCTCATGAAACCAATCGTGGTTGTCGGAAGCATCAATATGGACTTGGTCTGTCGGACTGGACGCATTCCACAGCCCGGAGAGACGATCACCGGACTGGGCTTCCAGATGCACTCTGGCGGAAAGGGAGCGAATCAGGCAGTTGCTGTGGCGCGGTTGGGATGGCCATCGATCCTGCTGGGAATGTGTGGTGACGACATCTTCGGAAGGCAGCTGCTTTCCATTCTTACGGGTTACGGCGTGGACACGCAGCACGTGGGAACAGTGGCGGGCTCCTCCGGCACTGCGAGCATCGTGGTCGACGCACAAGGTGAAAACACCATCATCGTTACTCCGGGCGCGAATTTGATGGTGACCGAAGCGTATCTGAAGACAAAACTCGATGTGCTGCGAGGGGCGGGTATGGTCCTCGCTCAGTTGGAAATACCGTTGTCGACGGTGCAGTGGCTGGCTGACTGCTGTGCCGAGCTCAACGTCCCATTCATGCTCGATCCTGCGCCCGCGGCAGATCTTCCGGCCAGTCTCCTGTCTAAGGTGACTTGGTTTACCCCAAATCAGACCGAAGCGGAGTTCTACGTTCCTTGGACAAGATTCGGGGAAGAGATCGTCCCTGCGTTGCTCACTGCGGGTATCAGGAACGTGATTTTAAAGCTAGGCTCCGATGGGGTGCTGCTTGCGACTGCCGACGGGGTTCTCGAAAAAATTCCCGCCTATGATATGCAGGCAGTTGATACGACGGCGGCAGGCGATGCTTTTAACGGGGCGTTCGCGATGGCGGTGATGCGGGGGCAATCCCCAGTCGAGAGCGCGCGATTCGCGGTGGCAGCCGCTGGCATTTCGGTGACCCGTGAAGGTGCGCAGCCCTCGCTGGCTAGTCAGGGTGAAGTGGATGCAGTTCTCTTCCAGGATTCCCTTCATCCCGAGCCATAACGCGAGTGTCTCTCAGGGTGGCGTCCTCGATCCGACGCGTCTGGTCACGGCCGCTCTCCTGGTCCGTTCCGAAGGCCACGAGAAGTGTGTTGACGATCCTCTCGGCGAAGCACTCGATGTGGTTGGGATGAATGAGTACATCGGATGGTACGAGGAGACGCCCGAGGACGCGGACCTCACCCACTGGCACATTGCCTACCAGAAGCCCGTCATAGTGAGCGAGTTCGGCGGGGATGCCAAGGCCGGTCTGCATGGTGCCGCCACCGAGCGCTGGACTGAGGAGTACCAGGCCAGCATTTTTCGCCACCCGCTAGCCATGGTCGCGAAGATCCCGCAGTTTCGCGGATTGAGTCCTCGGATTCTGACCGACTTCCGCTCCCCCATGTGCCAACTCCCCGGCATTCAGGACAACTTCAGCCGCAAGGGTCTCATCTCTGATCAGGGTGAAAAGAAGCAGGCATTCTTCGTTCTGCAGACTGCCTACAGGCAATGGGAAACGGGCTCTGTGCAATAAGGCCTGTCCACGGTATAGCTATACCCGCGTTTACCGTTTCTGGTAAGGGTGAAAGATGTAGTCCTTCGCCTTCACGGTTGTATGGCAAGCGTTTCCGCAGTCAGAGAGACTTTTCGCATCGGGGGTGAACTTGTCGGATGCCGCGTCGTAGTTGAACACCGCGTAGCCCCAACCTCCTCCATTTTTCGAAAATCTCTTGCTGTCTTTCTCCATGACAAAAACTTGCGCAAGGACGTCTGGCACATCCACGACGAAAGGGGCCTCCGTGCTTTTCTTCGGCTTCCACTGGATCTTCACGATCTTCGAGCCTTCCGGGAACGTCTGACCGCCACCGGGAACACCGGTCTTATATGCCTTGATCATCGCCGGATTGGCAACGATCACCTTAAGCACTTCGTCTGTCCTGGCGGAGGAGACCACGGACCAGTCTTCGTATCCCCTGAAATCGGAAAACGGAACTCCGCTCGGCGACTTCAGAGAGTACTTGTCCTGAGCGAAGAATGCCTCAGCGACCGGGACGGCGATCACTGCCATAGCTGCCACGGCTATGGCCAAGCCGGCAGCACGCCTCACGAAGATGCGCCTTTGCATCTTCTGTTCCTGTTGTTGTAGCGCGGATGTCGCTAACGGTTCGGACATGGTGAGTTCTCCTCAATAAGGAAAGTTACCTGGACCCGGTCAACGTGCATCTCCAAATATAACGAACGGCCGAATACTTTGAGAACAAGACAATTGACTAAATATATTAGCGATCAGAGGAGACTCAGGATGAATGTCGACGTTCGGAGCAGCGGCGTCATGAGCGGGAGATCAAGAGATCCGTGCTGCACTCGGTTGGCACTGGGCTGGCTCAAGTTCTAGAGGTTCTTCTGGCCGACGTGATCCATCTGTGCGTCGACCACGTTCCGTGAGGCCGCAACTTTGAAGTCCTCGACGTCCTGCAACGAGAAGACTGGCGCAGCCATTGACCTCGGTGTCTTGAGGCGGAAGAAATCCGCACCCCTCACGTTGTGCAGCCCGATAGCAGGTCTGGCATCCGGCCGCGTCCAGGCGAGTTCTACATTTGTGAACTCAATGTTGTTTACATTTCGCACATAAAACCCGCTGGCGGGAACGTTGCCAACGCGATAGGGCTCTGGATAGTCCGTGTCCTTTTCCTCGAAGACGCGTTCCGCCATTGCAGTCGTTCCTCCTCCACGATATTCCATGAAGACATCGTGAATCTTGACGTCCTCAATGGGATGATCTGGAAGTCCCCATATCAAACCCGCGCCACCGAATGTAGCAAGCGAGTTATAGCTAACGACGTTGGAGATGATAATTCGCTTGAGAGTGCCCACGGGAATACCGGCCGGCCCCCGCATGCGTCGGCCGAGACGAAGGTAGAGCGGCACATTGGCGCAATCGCGCATGGTGACGCCAGTGAAGGTTATGTCCTCCAGCAATGCGCCGTCGACACTCTCGAGCGCGAAGCCGCGACAGCCGTCGAAGACGCAGTTGGATATGGTGATGTTCTTGAAGCCGCCGTTCGATTCCGTGCCGCACTTGATGCGGCCCGTGGGGCTGGTCATTTTGCTATCCGCGGGCCAGCGCTTCCACGACCCATCGAGCATGGTCCCGAGTTGATAGGCCCCAGTCACATAGCAGTTAGTGATGGTTACATTCTCCGTGGCACGCGCATAGCCCAGAGCGAAGGAGCTCTTGGGGCAGATGCCATCGTCCCAGGGCGAGTTGACGCTGCAGTTGGAAACACGCACGTTGCGGCAGCAGTCGAGGTCCATGCCGTCACGGTCGGTGTCGATCTTCAGGTTGTCAATCGTCAGGTTGTCAATGCCGGTTGCGAGGATCCCGAACCACCCGCCTTTGAGAATAGAGAAGTCACGCAGGAGTACGTTGCGGCAGTTCTTGAGCGCAATCGATTTGTTGCCCATGCCTTGTATCTGCGATGGCTTTTCGCTCCGCGTCAGCCCTTTGCCCCAGATGAGGCCGGGACCGAGAATCGCGATATTCTCCAGGTCCTCGCCCCAGATCAGGCTATTATGCCAATGGTTGTGACCGTAATCCTGATAGGCATCCCACGCTTTCTTGGGCTCGGCCAGGTCATAGTAGCTCGTGCCACCGCCTTCCGGCACGTCCGCCGCCAGAATGGTTGCGCCGTTTTCGAGATAGAGTGCGACATTGCTGCGGAGACGGATCGAGTAGCAAGCGTAAGTTCCAGCAGGAAAGTTAACAGTGCCTCCACCGCCCCTTGAAGCCGCCTCAATGGCACGATTCACGGCGGGGGTGTCAATGGTCGCGCCATCACCTGTCGCGCCATAGCGCTTCACATCATAGAGGTTTCGGGCACCTTCATCCCCCGAGAAAGGTACGGGCTGCGCGTGCGCTCCCGGGCTGAGGACCGTGGCGGCGGTCCCAGCGACGCCGTGGGTCATCCACCTCAAAAAGTCTCTCCGAAAAAGGCTCATCTCGCTCCCCGTTCTTCACAGAATTTGCTACTTCGATCGCGATAAGTGGAACCTGCTGACTTTGGTCGGACGACGCGGGACAGATGAAAAAAGCGGCCTGCGTATAGCATTCGCAGGCCGCTTGAGAAGAGTTGACCCAGTATTGCGGCAACTCAGAAATTCAACCTGAGAGCGAGCTGCATATAGCGAGGACTGGAGGCTCCGCTGAAGCGGCCGAGATCGTTCTGTTGTAGCGTCCCCGATGAATTCGCTGAACTGAACAAGGCTGTCGCGTTCACGGCGTCGAACTCTGCATGATTGAATGTATTGTAGGTTTCCACGCGAAGCTGCAGAGCCACGCCATGCTCACCGATGGGAACGTTGCGGAACAACGCTGTATCAAAGTTGGTGCGTCCGGGCAGGAAGAAGTTGACCCTCGGGGAGAAAGACGCACCGGCCGGAATGGAGTAGTTGTTTCCGGACGGGTATGTCGAGTTGGGCACGGACCCTGCGAACGGCGTTGCGAAGCAGCTCGTATTGAACCACTGGTTGAAGGTGTGCGGAGCATTGTGCATTGGATCGCAGGTGAGCAGTACGCGGGCACCGTCGCCACCGCCCGTAATATTGGGGTTGCCGCTCACCGAGAGGCCCACTTGTGCCGGCGCGCCGCTTAGGTAGGTCACATCACCGGAGATCTGCCATCCATCGAGCAGGGCTCGCGTAGCGAAGTTGTTCCACATCTGACTGCCTTTCGGGATCGCCCAGAGATAATTGATCGCCAGATTGTGCTTGATATCGTAGCTCGCCGGACCATAGTTCCAGGTGCGCAGGTTCTGGTACAGGGCCGAGGTGAAGTTATACGAGTCGCTGCAACCGGTGGAAGAGCAGGTCCCGTAGTCCATCGTGCGGGAGTACGTGTAGTTCACGCCAAACTCAAGGCCCTTGCTGAAGCGGCGCGTGACACGGGCTTGTAGCGAGTTGTAGTTCGCCGTGAGGTCGTCTTGCTGCAGGTTGATGCCGTTGAAGCCTGGGTAGGGGCGATAGAAATCATCGGTAAGAGTCGTAGCTGGCTTGTTCGGATTCGGATGCTGGAACTCTGCGTTGTAAGGCACCTCGTTGATCGGCAGATAACGGCTGGCGTGACGGGTAAAGGTGCCGACGTAGGCGACATCGAGCACCGTGCCGAAGGGGAACTGGTGCTGCACGCCCAAGCTCACTTCGTTGGTGTAGGGCAGAGGCATGTGCAACGGCAGGGCGTGCCCAATGGAGAAGGGACCGTTGAGACCGCCTGCATTCATGTAGTAATTCGAGGCACCGGAATTGATGCTGGTGTAGTACTGTTTGGGGCTGTTGGTGCTGGGAGCATTATTGGTCAGGTCACCTTCTTGGCCAGACCCGGACCGCGCGTTGTAGAACATACCGAAGTGGCCACGAATGACAGTCTTGTCGTCGAGAGAGTAAGCGAAGCCAAGACGCGGCTGCCAGAATAGCCCCTGGTTGTAGGTTGTCCCGGAGGGATAGCCCTTCGTATTGGCAAACAGGATGCCATTGTTCACGTTTCCTGTGCCGGGAACCAGTAGACCAATGTAGGCCGCCGGATAGGTCTGCCCAGTGGTTGGGTCGGTCGCTGTCCCACCTGCATTCGCCTGATAGAGCTTCGGCGCCTGCGAAGGGTCATAGAGACTGGGCACAAAGTTGTTGCCGACGGCCAGACTCTGCGAAAACGCATATGAGGTGCGAATACCGTAGTCGAGAACAAGTTGGCGGTTCACCTTCCATGTGTCCTGTGCGTAGAAGTCCAGGACGGTGGTCACGGGGTCGTAGTTCAAAAGCTTGGTGACTTGGGTGTACGTATTGAGATTGCCCAGTTCCGAGTTGGAATAGGCAAAGTTGGTATCGTTCGGGTTGTTCGAATTCTGCGCGAAGTCAAACGTGCCGACGCGATTGTGGTTGGGCTGCAAGTAGGAGTCCTGCTCGAAGTCGACCCCATACTTGAACGTGTGCGAATGCCACACCCACGTCAAGCCATCGCTCGCCGAAACGTTATGCACAACGTCTGCGAACGGAAAACGCGAATCCCAACCATAGGTAGGAGCGTTCGTCATGCCGTAGGTCACGCTCGGGAAAAGGTTCAAGGGATTCACGCCGCCGTAGAGTGAGGGGAGGTTGAAGCCCGATGCTCCAAGCTGCACCTTCGCAATATCGCTGGCGTTGTACTTCGAATTCTCGAGCCACCCCGAAAATCCAACGTTCAACTCGTTCACAATGTTCTGCGTGAAGGTATACGTCACATTGCCCGCATAGTTCGGCTCGACCAGCTGGTAGTTCAGCGGGAACAGCCATGTAAATTTGTTAGTCGTAGAAGCATACCCCAGGTTATTGATCACTGCGTGGTTGTAGCGGCCGAACATGTGCAGTTTTTCAGTGGGGAAGTAGTCGACGCGGACAATCTCCTGCTTGTAGGACTTATCCGAAGAGTGGTTCGTCGTGTAGTTGTAATTGTTGGTCGTCAGCGCGGGATTGTCGGCGATGTAGTTTTCTGGATGTGCACCGATGCTGTTGTTGAAGAGGATTTGCATCAGCGCCAAGCCCTGCGAATTGATCGAACTAGAGGGGATTTGGTTATTGGGGAAGCATGCCGCGGTCTGTGTTGGGCTTCCGCCGGTCGAGACGCACTACCCGGACGCGGAGGGATTCTTGATGTAGAGCAGTTGGTCGGCACTCTTGCCCTGCTGATAGGTGTGCGAGAAATCGCCGGCGATCTCTGCCGCCGTGGGCATCCGGAAGTACTTCACCCCGTCCGGCGACCGGATGGGCGCGTTCTCGATGGAGACGAAGAAGAAGAGCTTGTTCTTGTCTTTGTTGAATTTTCCTGGCCAGAAGACGGGACCGCCCAGCGTGCCACCGAAGGTGTTGTACCGGTAGCGGCTGCGCGCCTGGTTGGCACCGTTGAACTTGTGAAAGTAGTCATTTGCGTTGAGGTCCTCGTTGCGGAAGTAGTAGTACAAGCCGCCGTGGAAGTGCTGCGTTCCGCTCTTTGTGACGAAGTTGAAGTTCGCTCCGGCGACCTTGCCGTTTGCTGCCGAATAGCTGGACTCCAGCATCGTGACTTCCTGCACAGCGTCCATGTTGGGTGGCGTGTCGAAGGTGCTGCCGCCACGGGTGTTGCCGGGAACGCCGTCCACTGACACAAAGTTGTACTGGCTGTTGACGCCGTTAACCGTGGGCGTTGAGGTGGTGCTAAGGCTGGACGATCCACCTCCACCAACGACACCGGGGTTGAGACGAGTCAGCCCCATAGGATCGCGCCCGATCACCAGCAAGTTTTCCATCTGCGCATTGTCCAGAACCGCCGACCGTTCGGCGCTGGTTGTCTGCAACGGGGTGATGTCGGCCGAGACCGTAACCTGTTCCTTCACATCGCCAACCGCCAGCTTGAGTGTGCCTGCCGACAGCGGCTGCGAAGCGAGCAGCACAAGACCAACCTTGCGCAGTTCCTTATAGCCCGGTGCGTCAACAACCACAGTGAAGTTTCCTGGCTGAACGTCCGGAAAGATGAACCCACCATTTTGCAGAGACTTGGTCGTGGACTTCACCTTGGTCTCCTGATTGATGAGCGTCACGGACGCATTGGGGATGACGGCATTGCTGCTGTCCTCAACGGTGCCGGTGATGTTGGCACTGGAGCTTTGACCTTCGCTGCGTGGAAATGCGAAGGCGAGGAGTACGGCCAGGCACATCAGTGTGCGCCACGGTCCGAATCGAAGTGTCAGGAAGTTTGCTGTCATCGTGCGGCCTCAGTTTGCAGATGTCGGCGGCGTACCGGTGGAGCCCGCCGTCGGTCTGGCAAGTACGTTCGGCGACGCTGCAAGGCCGAAGTTATACGTGCCAATTATGTGACGCACGCAAACATAGGCTTCACTCGCTGGAGTTGTCAATGGAAATTTTATGTATCGAAGGGAAGTTTTGCGGGTGAACATGTTTCCGATGGTGACTTTCCATCACCTCGGAGCCCTCAGCTACAGCGTCAAGAGTTGTATATAGGCAATGTTTATAGATAGTTGGAACAAGGGGACATGGAGAGCCATGGGAATGCGAAACGAGCTTCGCGGAAGATCTGACAGTTTGCGAGCTTGGTGTTGATCCCCGTCTCCGCAAGAAAAGAAAGTGTTGACGTGCGAGTGGAGAAATACGTATAAATACGCGAACCCGGAATCGAAACCAGCGGCGAGAGAGGCAAGGGGACGGAGTCCAGAACAGGTTTCGTCATTTTCCTGCGGTTGCCAGTTTGCGTTGTGCCCCCGATACGGTTGTGCGACTGATTGCAATATGAAGGGATTATCTGTCAATGCGGAACGAAAGTGCTCACGGTTTATGGACTCGTCGTCAGTTGCTCAGCAAGGCACCAGCGGGAGCGTTTGCAGGCGCGGCCGCGGTAGGGCTGCAAGCGCAACCGGCATCTGCCACCCCGGTTGCTGGCAGTGACTTGGGCGCGCGCGTTTACAACGTGCGTGACTTTGGCGCGAAGGGCGATGGCCTCACGCTGGACACGACGTCGCTGCAGCGCGCAATTGACACCTGCACGGGCGACGGAGGAGGAACGGTGCTTCTCCCCGCAGGTCGCTTCCTGGTCGGTAGCGTTGAGGTGAAGAGCAATGTGACCTTGCGGATTACCGCGGGAGCCGTTCTGCTCGGTAGCGGCAATGGCAAGGACTATCACGCGGTCGATGCGATTCCGCTTAGCGGCGATACAACTCTGGTCGATGGCAACTGGGCCCTGCTGTACGCCGTGCGTGCCAGGAACGTGACGATCGAGGGGCCCGGAACTATCGACGGTCAGGGCTTTCAGTTCCACTCGCCCGTACGCGGCCAGACTCCCCCGAGCGGTATCGGTGGCAACAAGCGGCCATACCACTTGCTGACCTATCAATGCGAAGGCCTCACGGTTCGCAATCTCGATCTCGTGGATTGTGCGTATCACAGCATTCGCGTGATTCAGTCGAGGCGCGTGCATATGGACACGCTCTACATCCACAACCGCGTGAACGGCAACAACGACGGTTTTCACTTCATCAGCGCGCAGAATCTGACGGTAAGCAACTGCATTGTGTTGTCGCAGGATGATGCCTGCGCTCTGTTTGGCAGCTGTCAGAATGTGACGATTACCAACTGCACGTTCAGTACGCGCTGGTCAGTCTTTCGCTTCGGCGGCGGACAGGTGCGGAACGTGGCCATCTCCAACTGCGTTCTGCGTCAGGTCTACGGCTGCCCCATCAAGTTCCAGGGGAATCCCGGCTCGAGTTACGAGAACATCTCGTTCTCGGACCTTGTTCTTGATGATGTCACGGGTCCGATCCACGTTGGTGTGGGGCCGCGACCTTCTCGTCCTAGGCCGGCGGGAGCACCTGCTGCGCCAGTGCGCGATGACATGACGAGTCCACACCCGGAGGAGAACGGGCCGCCGGCGGTGATGCGTAACATTTCCTTCGCGCATATCCACGGCAACGTCACCACGAACCCTGGGCAAATCGATGAGGCCAAAGTCACGAGCGGTGCAAACCCCGGCGAAAAGCACTCTTGCATTGTCTTCAACTGTGTTGGCGGCGCGACGATGGAGAACATTTCTCTCAGCGATATCCACCTTACGTTCGGAGGTGGCGGCACGGCGGAGGACGCGGCACGTCGTGATCTCCCGGAGTCCGCCGGGGAGTACTTTATGATGGGACCCATGCCGGCCTATGGATTCTATGCTCGCGGCGTGAGGGGACTCACGCTGACCAATGTCCGGCTTGAGGTGACAGCTCAGGATCTCCGTCCCGCTGTGATCCTCGATCGCGTCACCGATTGTGCCATCAATGGTCTGAGCGTGGCAGCGGATGAGAAGGCAGAGTCGGCGCTTCGGTTTCGCGATACAAAACAAGTCCTCATGACAGCGGTTCGCCTGCTGACTTCGACACCGGTCTTCCTTTCAATGGAAGGAGCCTCGAGCGAACGGATTGTGATTGATGGCGGCGATTTCTCCTCCGCGGGCAGATCCATTGCGCTGATAGATGGCGCTAAACAGGATGCCGTAAAGATTCGCGGCTGACCGCAAAGTCTCGGACGTATCAGGGAGAATTACTTGTCATACGTTGAACAACAGGGCGACCAGCCATGAATATGCGGGACATCGCGAAACTTGCCGGCGTATCGAGCGCCACGGTATCCAACGTGATCAATGGATCCAAGGCCGTGCGTCCGGCCACTGCCGCGCGAGTCCGCAAGGTCATTGAAGAGATGCGCTTTGTGCCGAACGGCAGCGCAACCACGCTCAAGTATGGCCGCAGCAGCACCTACGGTCTGATCATTCCTGACATTACCAATCCATTTTTTCCGGAGTTCATCCGCAGCTTCGAAGCAATCCTCGTGGAAAAGAACCAGGATATGCTGATGGCAACAACGGACTTCCACTACTCGCAGATGCAGCAGACGATCCGCCGTATGTTGATTCGCCAGGTTGACGGCGTTGCGCTGCTAGCGGCCGAGGTCGAGACTGAGCCAATCGAGGCGCTGATCCATCACCGTGTGCCGCTGGTGACGATGGATCGCCGCGTAACCGGCCGAGGCCTGAGCGATGTAGCGATTGACTACTTGAGTGGCATGCGAGCCGCAGTGAAACATCTAAAACAACTCCGCCATCGCCAGATTGCGTACATCGGCGCCTCGGCAGGGCCGACCATCTCCGACCATCGCATCCAGGCCTTCAAGATGGCTGTCGCCGAAGCCGGCTTGAAGACACGGCCGGAGTTTATCCGCGTGGGCAACTACCGCATGACGGGCGGCGAAGTTGGCATGGAAGAAATCTTCCAGCTGAAGGAACGCCCCACGGCCATTCTTTGCGCAAACGACCTCACAGCTATTGGTGCGCTGCGTGTAATTCGACGTCACGGGCTAACTGTGCCTGATGACTACTCACTCGTCGGCTTCGATGATATTGATCTGAGCGACATCATCTTTCCACCACTGACGACCATCCGTCTGTCACGCTCTGATTTGGCGGAGAAGTTTTACGAGGCGCTGACGACCTTCGGCACGGATCCACATCGTGTCGGCAAGCAGTATCAGGTGACCTCGTCGTTAGTCGTGCGCAGCTCGACAGGTGTGCCACGGCCGACCAAGTAGGGCGCAAGGATGGCCACTCCCCGGACGAGATAAAGCGCAGTTTTCGGAGACGCACGGTGGGCTTCTACTTCGGATCAAGGTCAAACGGAATTTTGCAAGTACAACGGAACATCGGAGCGAGGTGAAGAATGAGTAAGCAGGACAGACGGACAGTACTGAAGCTATTGGCAGGCGCACCCCTGCTGGTCACCGGTTCGACACCGTGGGAACTCGCCTCGGCGCAACCCCCTTCGGCCTCGGGAAACGTGGATTGGTCGAAGGCTGTCATCGAGAACATGATGACAAGCAAGCCCGCGCCGGAAACGCTCGGAGGTTGGGGTTATGCAGTCTCACTCTATCTCTACGGCCAGTACCTGTTCTACAAACGTCACGGTAATCGCAAATACCTCGACTACATCCAGGGATGGGTCGACCATCACGTCGACAACACAGGCAAGATCGATCGGCCGATCACTGCCTTGGACTTCATACTCCCCGGTAATCTGCTGCTGGTGCTCTACAAAGAGACCGGCATGGAAAAGTACCGCACGGCCGCACAGACAATTCGGCACACTCTCGACACTTATCCGCGCACGGAAGACGGTGGCTTCTGGCACGCGCTCAGCCGGGAGCACCAGCTCTGGCTCGATGGGATGTTCATGTCCATGCCTTTCCTGGTGCGCTACGGGCAAATGTTCCAGGAGCGCGATTCCGCCGTTGATGAGGCCGCCAAGCAACTGCTCATCTATGCGAAGCACCTCAACGATCCGGCCTCCGGGTTGATGTTCCATGCCTATGATGAGTCCGGCAAGCAGCCTTGGGCGGATCCGGTGACGCATCATTCGGGCTTCTTCTGGTGCCGCGCAATTGGCTGGTTCGGCATGGCGCTCGTTGAGGTGCTCGAGGTGATGCCGCACAATCACCCGCGCCGTGGTGATCTCATCGCGCTTGTGCAGCAGCTTTGCGAGGCCTATCAGCGCTACCAGGATCCTGCGACCGGGCTTTGGTATCAGATTGTGGACAAGGGAAGCGACCCCAACAATTGGCACGAGACGTCAAGTTCATCGATGTATTCCTACACACTCTCACGTGCGGTGCAGCGCGGATACGTGCCCCGCAAACTGGCGGCTGTCGCGCGCAAGGGATACGCCGGTGTGCTCACGCAAGTGTCTCTCGATGCTGATGGCCATGCGCACATTGCCAATATCTGCATCGGGACCAATCTCGGAGACCTCGCTTTCTACTATGGCCGGCCCCGCGCTACCGACGACTTCCATGGCATCGGGGCATTCCTCATCATGAATGAACAATTGCGCGCATCTCGCGCCTGAGGATACGTGTAGTGAAGATTGGTTGTGGTTCCGCCGTTCTGATATTGGCCTCGCTGCCATCGCACGCAGCGCGACTTACGTCTCCATGGAGTGCACACCCCGTGGCACGGACGACTGTTGGGTATGCCTGTGCGCCGATCCCGAAGCTCCCCGTGGACTTCGTGACCGATGGTTTTTATGCCGACAACGATCCGACGCACTCAATCGTCGATCCGGTAAAGATGAAGGCCTACAGCGAGAGTTCCGGTCCCGTGAAACACGAAGGCGATGTTGTCGTAGCTGCGGCCGACGGTTTCCGAAAGACTGGTTCAGCCGAGGCGGCGCGCTGTGTGATCGCACACCTGGATGCCTTGGCGGCGCAAGGTGCGCTCACGGGCAAGATGTCCTCCTCGCAGGCTTACTTTGTCCAGGGATGGGTGGCCGGCGCATGGGCTATCGCCTATCTCAAAGTCGAGGGAGACAAGTGGACGACGACCGAGCAGCGCGCCCGCATTTTCCCCTGGCTACAAACCCTGGGGCAGATGACCGAAGCTTTCTATGAAGCGCGTCAAGCCAATGGCGGCGGCGCACAGAACCACTTCTACTGGGCTGCGGTGCAGCTCGCCGCGACCGGGATCGTCGTGAACAACCCTCACGACTTCGACTGGGCGATGCAGCACGCCAGGCAAGGGATCGATGCTATCGCAAGCGACGGGACGTTGGTGGACGAGATGCGGCGAGGCAAGCGTGCGCTGCACTATCATCTCTATGCCGCGTCACCGCTGGTCATGCTGGCGGAATTTGGCATTCCCAACGGCGTCGACCTCTATGCGGAGAACCATTCAGCCTTGAAGCACCTCGTCATGGTCTCGACGCATGGCCTGCAGGATCCGTCGCTCTTTGCCCAGCGGACCGGCATTCCGCAGGAGCGCCCAAGCTCACCCTCGGCGGAAGCTATCGGTTGGGCAGAGCCGTACAACCGCCGTTTTCCCGATCCCTTGATCACGAAGCTTCTTGAAGAGGCTCCGGACCACAGCTATATGTACCTCGGTGGACTTCCTCCGTCGTAGTGATCGCTCCGCCGCAAAGTTGTCGTTAACGCCAGCAGTAATTCAGAAACCCGCAGCACACCAGCAACAGTCCGGCGAGTATCCAAATCGTCGGGTCTTGCGAATGGGAGCGAAGACTCCTCCATCCAATTGGCAGCGGCGCTGCATGAGGTCTCAGTGTCGGCGAAGCCAATCGACTACTCAGTAAAGTCACAACGATAGCGGTAATGAAGGAATAGATTGCAGAGTGGAAGTTGGCTGTCATGTTGCTGCCGTAGACGATATGACCAGTGCTAACGGCCGCGAAATGGAGTACAGCGACAGTCGTCCCCGCAACGAATCCGGGCAGCGCGGCCGCTTCGGTAACCTTGGTCGTAAGAAAGCCCAGCAAAAAGATCGCCCAGAAGGGAGCGGCGACTGTTGCGAAGATCAGTTGTATCTGCTCCATCATGTTGCCAAAGTGAAAGCTGAGGAAAGATGCGCCGACACTGAGGACTGTGGCGATCACCAGGGCCGTACGTCCGACAATCAGGTAATGCCGGTCGCTGCGGCGCGGCATCAGGTAGCGTCGATAGACGTCGTTTACCCAGACAGCGCCAAAGGCCGTCACGTTCGCGCTGAGTGCTGAGGTCAGGCTGGCGGTAATGGCGGTAAACCCAATCGCCATCAACACGGGGCCGTAGCTCAGTTGCATCAGTGCTGGAGCCGCTTGGTCGAACCGCAGCGTCGAGCCGAGCCCTGGAACTACGCGGGCCGCTGCGAGTCCGGGGAGAACCACCAGCATCGAAAAGACGAGCTTGCCAAACCCAGCGATGAGCGGCACCCGCTGCGCCGCTCCATCGGTGCGCGCTGCAAATGCGCGCTGCATCAGTACAAAGTCGGTACACCAGTAGCCGAAACTGAGAACAAACCCGAGCCCAATTGCGACTCCAGCCACATCAAGCGGAGCGCGCGGCTGCATCAACGGCAGGCTCATCCAGAGGTGTGTCTTGCTCCCTCCGTCAACATGTGGGAGCGACATCAGGTGTCTTGCCGAGAGCACTGCGAGCGGTCCGAAGCCGGCCAACATGAGCAGCAACTGCAGCACTTCGGTATACATAGTGGCCCGGATGCCGCCAAGCAGAACGTAAGTGATGACTACCGCGGCAGCGACACAGACGCCTGTCACAAAAGTTGTGCCGGTGAGGATCTGCAACAGCAGGGAAGACGCGTAGAGTCCAATTCCGGCCAGCAGAGGAAGCATGATCAAAAGCATCCATGCGTTCAGCAGGCGCATTCGCGGGCCGTAGCGCACCTCAAGCCACTCGGGAATGCTCAGCACGCCGCTCTTGCGATACAGCGGCATCAGCCATACACCGACAAAGACCATGGCCGGAATGGCGCCGATCCAGTAGAACTGGAATGCCTGCACACCATATTGCGCCGCCATCGCGCTGAGTCCGACAGCCTCCAACGCTCCTGAATTCGCAGCAAGAAACGACGCCGCAACCACCAGCAACGGGAGTGAGCGATTTGCGTAGAGAAAGGAGTTGCTGCTCGCGGCGGATCGCCGGGTCAACGAGCCAATGGCCAGTGTCACCCCGAGATACAGACCAAGCGCGCCTAGGCAGAGGGGAGTGTTCATGATTCGGTGGACGCCAGCCGGGCGCATCGTCTTCCCGGTAGATTGCTGCCAGCTTACAGGAAGCGGTTGCTGAACCGGAACCACCGGCGGAAGGCGCGGCGGTGGGACCAAGACAACCTGCTCTTACCCGTAGAACATGGGATCCGCGGTGCACCCACCGAATTGCCGCGCTTTCCTGCCGACATCAAGCCGCGTCGTGATTACGCATCTGCCGGAAGATTCGTCGCGCCAGTACTGCTGGCAGTTGCCGCACGTGCTCCGTGTTGCATGCCCAGCACAGGTACTCCGGCAGGGCCAACGACGCGAGGGCCACGCTTTCTCCTTCGGTGATTCGCTTGAACTTGCAAAGCTTGCGTGGCACAAAGCCAAGTACCCCGGTAGTCGGCCTGCGCAGCTGCCTGTACTCGAATCGCTCAAAGAGCGTCGCCCCGGACTCACGTAACTCCGACAAGACCTTTGCCGGCACGTCATCACCGAAGTGCAGCGCGAGAAAATCGAGCCCACCGCCCACTACCAGCGAGAGACGCCGTTTGCGCACCTCGGAAACAAAGTCATCCCAATCGAATTCGGGTGAACTGCGAAGCACAATCCGAGCATCGGTCACCCAGCGGATCGGCGAAACTTCATTCCACGCCGCGCCATGTGCGACTACATGCAGAAGCTCAAACGCGGGGCTCAGAATCCGAACCGGCTGGCCATCTATCTCGCTTTGCCGAGACGTATTCCAGAATTTCTCGTCGGCGTCGTTGCTATAAGGCAGGAGACTCCAGTGCAGGTCGATGTTCTGGCCAGCGGGATGCACCAGGTTGATCGCATGTGCATACTTCCGCGCCCGTTCTAAATAGAGCGGAACTGCCAGCCTGCCCGTTTCAATCCGCCACCCCGCGTCGCACAGCGCGCTGATCGCTGCCGCTGCGTCCTCAGGTCGCACCATCAGGTCCACGTCACCCATCGGCCGCGAGCTGAGATCGCGATAATAAGCGATTGTGAGAGCAGAGCCCTTGAGCGCCATGGCTTCAATTCCCGCAGCATTCAGTACTCGCAGCGCTTCGCCAGCGCGTCGCATCAGTACGTTGTTGAGAAACCACGCACGCTTCTTGATGCCCTTCATCAGTGGCAGCAGCGGATGTTCGATTTCCAACTCCCGCAGCCGCACGTAGAACAAAGGCATCAGCCGCATGGACGCCTGTTCGATCGCGTCGATATCCACGCTCGCCAGCCATTTGTTTGCCGCCATGCGTGCTTCGTCATCCGGCAGTAGCAGGGCATTCAGCAGCGTCATCTGTTCTTTGGATGGTGGCTGCGTGCCACCCTGCTGTGGCTGCTCGTTCATCGCGAAGCTCCTGCGCCATGGTTCAACGGGGCTCCATGTTCCCCCGCAACGGAGGTCAGCGTTCCCTCGGCCAACATGTAGCGCTGCGATATCGCTTCAGCGAAATCACGATCCTGCGTGATCACCAGGATCGCCGGTCTACCCGCGAGATCGCCCAGGCTAGCCAGCAGCCGTCGCGCGGATCGCTCATCCAGGTGATTGGTTGGCTCGTCGAGAATCAACAATTGGGGCCGTCGCGCGATCGCGCGGGCAATCGCAATCCGCTGTCTCTGCCCGCCGGAGATCACGCCGCCGTCCTCGTCGAGTTGGGTCTCATAGCCCTGCGGCAGCCGTTGCACAAACTCGTCAACCAGCGCCGTACGACACGCGGCGAGTACAACTTCAGGGTCTACCTCAGAGAGTCCATACACCAGGTTCTCCCAGATGGTGCCCGCAAAGATAATCGGGTCCTGCGGTGCGAACGCGATGTACTGGCGCAGCCACGCAACATCAATAGCCTCGTATGAGTGACCGCTGGCAAAGATGCAGCCGCCCTGCGGACGGTAGAGACCGAGGATGAGGCGCGCAATCGTAGTTTTGCCTCCACCGTTCGGTCCCACGATTGCCGTAAGTGATCCCGGTTCGAGCCGCAGCGACACATCTTCGAGCACCGGCCGCCGGCCGTAGCTGAAGCTCACCGAACGCAGCTCCAGCAAGCTATCGAACGCTGGCCGCTCGGTTCCCTCATACAACGCTTCGGCGTTTTGGCCGGCGAAGTCTCGCAGCGCCGTCAGCGCGTGGAATCCCTCCATCACCTGCGGCACTGCGGTGAACGCCTGCTGCAGGCTGCTGCTCAACAGCGCCGTTGCCACATAAAACGACATCAGACTGCCCAGCGACAAACGGCCCGCAGCAACATCCAGCCCGCCTACAACCAGGATGAGGATCGCCGCCAGCATCAGCGTTCCATTGTGAGCTTGCGTGTACGCCGTCTGCAGCCACGCCATGCGTTCGCTGTCCACGCGCAACGTCTCGATCAACTCGTGTTGACGCCGCGTCTCAATCCGCTCAGCTGATTGATAGCGCGTAAGGTCGATGCGCCTCAGCATGAACTGGACACCGCTGCTGAAGCGGCTGAAAGCGTCGCGGTTGCGCTTCACCCTGGCTTTCACTCGCACGTTCAGTCGCCGGCTCAGGAAGTACAGCACCGGGAGCACCAGTGACAGCAGCCCCAGCAGTTCCAGATTGATCGCGCCCATCAGCACCAGCAGCGCGCCGCCCAGCACCAGTGCCGGCAGCAGGCTGGAGATCAGCGCGTTCAGCATCACGTCGACCACCTGCGTATCCTGCACCAGCAGCGTATGTAGCTCGCCTCGGCCTGCGGTATCGTGATACACCCGCGGCAGCGCCTGGCAATGAACAACCAGGTCCGAGCGCATCGCCGTCACAGCTTGCTTGGTAGTACGCAGCGCGGCGAACCGTGTTGTAAGCGTTACGCAGCTCGCAGCAACTGCCAGCAGCAGAATCTCTCCACCGAGCAGCAGCAGGTCGTGCACTCTGGCGTGCGGAATCACGGTGTCGAATGCGCGCCGCACCAGCCACGCGATCGGCAGCAAGCCCAGGCTCTGCAGTAATGCAAGCATCACGCACCCAGCCAGGCGCAGGCGAAAGGCCCGCATATAGCGCCACAGGTACGTCCACTCTGTGTCCGTCCGTGTTTGGGTGCTGTTGCTCAACTCTTGGCTCCCGGACGCGATTCCACCGTCTTGCCGCGCTGGCGATCCAGATGATCCTTCAGTATATGGATCGTGGCGCTGGCCACCGAGTTCTGGTCCTGAGAGATATTCGATTCGTGGATACGCCGGTTCACCAGCACCGACGACATGAAGCCGATCATGACTCCCGCCTCGCGCAAACGCACGAACCATTCCAGGTCGTCCGCAACCCGGTATTGCGGATTGAATCCGCCAACCTGCTCGAAGACCTCGCGGCGAATCAGGCTCGCCTGCAGTGCAAGCACTACCGTATCTTCGGACAGCATCTCCTCCGGAACCCACTCCGGCCGCTCCGTCCCCGCCTCGAGAAAGTTTTGCCATCGCCCGATCACGCAGCCTTCTTCAGGATGCTCCTCGAGATATTGCCTTTGCAGGGCGAGCTTTCCTTCCTTCCAAAGATCGTCGGAGTCCAGAAACGCAATCAACTCCCCGGTGCTATGCGTCAGCCCTGTATTGCGCGCAACGGGAGGCCCCTGATTCTGCTGGTAAACATAACGCACCCCCGGATACGCCTTCACGACCTCTGCCGTGTCATCGGTTGAACCATCGTTGACCACGACAATTTCCAGCGGCTCGTAGTTCTGCGCATACACGCTGTCCAGCGCCTGCGTGAGATACTTCCCGGCGTTGTAACAGGGGATGATGACGCTGATCAGCTTTGCATCCATAACCAACATGCCTTCCACGTCACGCTTCGCGATTGTCCAGCAGCTCCCGTATGGCAACCGGCGTCGAGCGCAGGTCCGCACCCAGCTCCAGCACGTACGCGGGCAAACGCCGCACCAACCCGTTGAAACACTCTAACGCCTGCGGCCGTTCTCCCGGCAGATGCAACGCCGAGCTGGCCAGGATCGCCTTGAACGCGGTTGCTCCGCCCACCCTCCGCAGACGCGTTTCCGGGACATCGGTGATGCGCGCCAGCAGCAGGGCCCGCAGCTCCAGCCGCGGCGCCAGTCGTGCGCTCGCAAGGCGATCCAGAAAAAGCACAGCCTTCTCCGTCGCCGGACGCTCAACCGTATCCGCGGCCGGAGCCAGCAGAGGAAACCGATGCAACTCGTCGAAGGCAACCTTCCCCGTAGCATAGATACTATGCACCGCGGGTCCGTCATCCTGGGACACGAGGCAGTGATCATCGGCAGCATATTGCAGCCCTGCTTCCAGGCTCAGCAGCGCCGTTGTCGATTTCCCCGCGCCTCCATGACCGAGAATCAGTACGCCGCCATGCTCATTACCCACCGCGGCACCATGAACAAAAAACCGCCGCTGCCTGCCCAGCCAATGGATCAGCAGTTGCTGCAACGGATGCGCGCGTTCGATGTAAGGGATACCTTCCGCCTGCGGCACCAGCCAGTATGCCGTGCCCCGCTGCCATTCGATCGCTGAGATCTCCCGTCCCCGATGCTGGGCGATCACCGACAGCTCAGCACTCTCCGCCAGCCACAGATCGTTTTCGCCGCCTGCTGCAACCGCGCCGAGCGCTGTGCCGCTAAGCAACGATGCATCTTCGTGCACAAATACTGTCAGCCGCGGCTCGAGGGTATCCTCCGCCCGAAGATGCACAAAAGCACCAGTGACTTTTCCGCGCAGAGTCTCGTTGCCAAAGCACAGCCGTACAACAATGCCCGCCATCCTGTAAGTTGCTGACGAACTGCATGGCAGATTGTGCAGGCGTTCCTGCACGCTTCGAAAGCCTTCAATGAGAGAGAGGTCCGAACAGGGCGTGGCGGCTTCAGGCCTTGGGTTCAAGCGCACTCTCCGGACTCGTGCTGGGCCAGCCATACTCGCGATCGACCTGGTGCACAGGGTCGATCAACAGCAGATCACGAACGTCGTCGAACCGCTCCAACTCGGGCAGCGCATAGCTCGCCCCGGACGGATATAGAGCAGCCACGGCGTTGACGTCGACACGACTCGGGCGGCCTTCCTCGCGGGCGATGAGAATACTCTCCCGCTGCAGCTCGGCAACGAACGCATCAATCGGCCCCCGGAACTGGCCTGCGTCCTCCGGATCACTGAACAGCGCTTTCCCTAGATCAGCTACCGGGCAGCCTTCATCCAACAGCTTCACAATCTCGGATGCCGGCTTGGACAGGCTGTAATAAAAGCCCGAATCCATATTCACCAGCACCGTCTCTTCTTCAAACTGCTCGAAGATAATCCGTGTCCGGTCGAGCTGAAGTCGCGTCACTTCTGGATCCAAGATGCCCTCCCGCCAGGAA
>JAZKBC010000195.1:0-4765 GCA_040388825.1 Acidobacteriota bacterium
GAAAGGCGGAAAAGTTGGTTTGTTTGGGGGCGCAGGAGTAGGAAAAACTGTAGTTATCCAAGAACTTATTCGCAATATTGCCACCGAGCACTCTGGATATTCCGTATTTGCAGGAGTCGGTGAACGAACTCGCGAAGGAAACGATTTGTACCGCGAAATGCATGAGTCAGGCGTATTGGAAAAAACGGCGCTTGTGTTCGGACAAATGAACGAACCACCAGGAGCACGTGCACGAATCGCACTTTCCGGACTTTCAATGGCTGAATATTTCCGTGATGAAGAAGGGAAAGATGTGCTCTTCTTCGTGGATAACATTTTCCGATTTACGCAGGCGGGTTCAGAATTATCTGCTCTTCTTGGTCGTATTCCATCCGCAGTGGTCAAAGTGCAGATGCGTATTCACCACGTGCGTCACCTCGTCCGGATCCACGCCCGCAGCCGCCAGCGACGCCGGCAACCGCTCCTGGTTCTGGTGAATCTCCCGCATCTTGCCCGTGAGTTTGTTGCCCATCCCGGTCTCGATCGCCACCACGGCCGATCCGGTCCTCACCACCACCGTATTCATCCCCAGCAGGATGCGGTTCTCCGCATCCGCTGCCGTGCGTTTCTGCCAAAGCGTCTTTGGCACCACGCCAAACATCGCTCCACCGTCCAGCAGAAATGTCCCATCGCTGCAGAACGTCAGCTCGAAGCCGCCCAACCCACGGCGTCCTCGCACCAGTTCCTCATCACCTGCTGTCGCTGCCGGATGCATCCAGCCCAGTGTACCCGCAGCCTGTTACGCCTGCGGAGCTTCCAGCGCAACCGGAGCTGCCTCCGCCTCACTCGCGCTCGCCACCGCAGCCTCGACCATCGGCTCAACGGGCGTCTCTACCGCGATCGTTGCGCTGTCCTGCCCGGATTCAGCCGCTGACTTGGCCATCGCCTCGTCCAGCGCTGCTTCCGCCGCCGCAACCAGCCCACCTGGAGTATCCATCGTCGCCACAGCGGCCACGCCAGAAGGCACACGCTTCATCTGGAAGCACGACCGGCAAAGCACGGGACGGCCCTGTGTCGGCTTGAACGGCACGGTCGTTTCAATCCCGCAGGCCGAGCACTCTGTCCGAGTCTCGGTGCGCGACAACGGCAGCGCGGTCGGAGAAGTTGCGCTCCCCGAGCGGCCCAGACCGGCACGCTTCGCCTTGCAAAGCTTGCATCGCTTCGGGTCGTTTTTGAATTGTTTGTCGTGAAAAAAGAGTTGCTCACCCGCAGTGAACACGAAGTCGTTGCCACAGTCCGAGCATTTGAGGAAGCGATCGACGAATTGCATTAGCGCCTTCTCCCATCATTCGGGATAAGGCTGAATCGCCCCCGGTGGCAAATAAAAAAGTTCCCCGGAGTGCGTGTTCAAGCCTGAGATTGCTACAAATATCGGGCCCGACTGCACCCCGAAAAACCCTAAACGTACAAATTTTCCGGAGACTTGGAGAGAGGCTTCCGTTAGGAAGCCTCTCCCCGGGGATAGGGTCTGTTGCACAAACTCCCGTCACAGCGGGAGCGGAGCTTAGTCCTGCTCCTTGCGGACCTTCTTGCGATTACGCTTGCGCGCAAGCGCTTCCTTCACGCGTTTCTTCTCGCCTGGTTTCAGGTAGAAGGAGTGGCGCTTGACCTCCTTGATGATGTCTTCTGTCTGCACCTTGCGCTTAAACCGGCGCAGCGCATTCTCAAGGGGCTCGCCTTCTTGAACACGAACCTCTGCCACGAACAACACCTCCAAACCCGCCCTATGTGGCTCATAACAGGATATCCCGGACAGACAGCCTTGCTACAAGAAAATGATCGTCCCACCCATTAAATTTCAGGAAGGAAAATACTCGACCAACGACACAAACGTTTGATCTGGCTTGTTTTGTCGCCTTCATGACACACAGCCGCGCGCCGCGAACCTTCTACACTGGCTCCATGGTCCGCCCCTTCGCCCAATTCACCCCCATCATCCCCGCCTCGACCTATGTCGACCCCTCCGCCCAGGTCATCGGAGACGTCCAGCTCGGCGACCAGGCCTCCGTCTGGATGAACGCCGTCCTCCGCGGCGACGTCAACTCCATCCGCATCGGTGCGCGCTCGAACATACAGGATTGCGCCGTGCTCCACGGCATGCGTTACCTCTACCCAGTCACCGTCGGCGCCGGTTGCACCATCGGCCACAACGCCACCGTGCACGGCTGCACGCTGGAGGACGACGTCCTCATCGGCATCGGCGCCGTCGTGCTCAACGGAGCCCACATCGGCGCCGGCTCCATCATCGCGGCGGGCGCCGTCATCCCCGAGCGCACAATCATCCCGCCGCGCTCGCTCGTCGCCGGAGTCCCCGGCAAAATCCTCCGCGCCATCGATGACACAGCGTTCGCCAACATCCAGACCTACGCCAACAATTACCTCGACTACACCCGCGCCTACCTCACCAACACCTCGTTCGACCGCTAGCGAACAGCTCCCACTCATTAGTCCCAATTTCGCACGCCGCACAGGCAGTCGCCCATTCCCAGACTCGACAGCCCTCTCATTCGCAGCCAACTCCGCCGATAGTCTCCCCCAGAACAACTCAGTGGAAGACCTCCGGGCTCTGCGCCCATCGCGCGCGCGCCAGCGAGCATCTCTCCGCGGAAGAGGCCTATCTCAGTGTTTTCCCGCTTGACCATCGGCAAAAAAATCGCCTGCGGAGTATCCGGCTTCATCCTCTGCATGGCCATCCTCTCGCTCACCTCGCTCTGGGTCATCTCCACGCTCGGTTCGTCACTGGACTCCGCCGTCAACGGAACCGCACGCAAGATCGACCTCCTCGGCACTGCCCGCCAGTCCTTCCAGCAGATGAAGACCACCTCGCAGCACGAGCAGATCGCCTACGCTGTCGCCGAACTCGCTCGCCGCTCCCCCAACGGCTCCCAGTGGGACTGCACCGCCTGCCATTCGCCCTCATCGCCCGCCGACACCATCCACTCCATCGAAGCCAGCGGAAACGCCGTTCATCAGGCCAGCGGCGACCTCCATAACCTCGTCTCCGATCCCACCGAGCGCCAATCCATCGACGTCCTCGACAACGGAGCCTCTCGCTGGCTCGAAAGCAGTCGCCAGTACCTCACCCTTGCCGGCAACAACCACTTCGAAGACGCCCACGCCATTCTCCGCGACACCATGTTCCCTCTCATCGAGCAGACCGACAAAGCCTCTGACGCCCTTGCCGAAACCGAGCGCCAGGAGCTCCACGCCTCCGACCTGCAGGCCCATGCCGACATCACCCGCGCCCGCTGGGCCGTCTCCGTCGTCATCCTCATAAATCTCACCGTCGCTGGCATCGTTCTCTGGGTCGTCTTCGGCATCACCGCCAATCTCCGCCGTCTCGCCGGTGAGATCGGTTCCGGGGCCCGCCAGACCACCGAAGCCGCCGCACAGGTCTCCTCTTCCAGCCAGTCCCTTGCCGAAGGCTCCTCCCGGCAGGCAGCAGCTCTGGAGCAAACCTCCGCCTCCAGCTCCGAGGTCAACGCAACCGCTCATCGCAACACCGCCAACTCCCGCTCCGCCGCCGACCTTATGACCAGCACGCAGCAGCACTTCGAACGCACCACCGTCACCCTCGACCAGATGATCGCCGCCATGGACGAGATCGACGCGCAAAGCTCCAAAATTGCGCAGATCATCAAGGCCATCGACCAGATCGCCTTCCAGACCAACATCCTCGCGCTCAACGCCGCGGTTGAAGCCGCCCGCGCCGGTGAGGCCGGTGCCGGGTTCGCTGTCGTCGCTGAAGAAGTCCGCCACCTCGCCCAGCGCAGCGCCCAGGCCGCCACAGACACCGCCGCGCTCATCGCCGAGTCCATCGAAAAATCCAAGGCCGGCAAGCTCCGCGTCGACCAGATGGCCGTTTCCCTGCGCGAGATCACCGCCCAGAGCGCCCAGGTCAAATCCCTCGTCGACAACGTCAACGTCGGCAGCCAGCAGCAGTCGCAGGAGATGGAGGCGGTCGCCCGCTCCGTCAGCGACATGGAGCAGGTCACACAAAGCGCCGCCGCCCACGCCGAGCAGGGCGCCGCCGCCGCCGAGCAGCTCAGTGCCCAGGCCGAAACCCTGCAGGCCATCGTCGATCAGCTAACCGCCATGGTGGGAAGCGAATAGCCCGCACCAGGCCACGCCCATCTCTTCACACTCCTTCACACTTCATCGCACGGTGTATCTTTCGGAGACACGGTCTTTCATCCCCCGGCTCCGGACGTCTCCCATGAAGAGCATCATCTCTTTCGCCTTCCTCTCCTCCGCACTCACCTTCGCGCCTGCGCTCGCCCAGACCACGCCGCCCGCACCGGCGCCTGCGGCCAAATCGCCTGCGGTCGGAATCCAGTCGATCATCGAGCTGAAGAAAAGCGCCACCGACTACTCCACCGAGCCGTCGCTCTTCGAACACCTCGACCGCGTCTACACCTACGCTGCCGACGGCACCGGCTCGCGCACCATCTCCGGCGTCGTCCGCGTCCAGACCGACGCCGCCGTCAAAGAGCTCAGCGTCATCAACTTTCCCTTTGCCTCCGCCTCGGAGCACGTTGTACTCGACTACGTCCGCGTCGTGCACCCCAACGGCTCCATCGTCACCACGCCCGCCACCGACGCCCAGGAGCAGCCCGCCCCCGTCACCCGCGAGGCTCCCTTCTACTCCGACCTCAAGGACGTGCAGGTTCCCGTCCGCTCCCTCGCTGCCGGCGATCGTCTCGAGTACCAGGTCCACATCATTCGC
>JAZKBC010000196.1:0-2202 GCA_040388825.1 Acidobacteriota bacterium
AAATCTCCAAAGCCGAGGCCTATCGTCCGCTCGTCATCGGCTATCACAACGGCTCCTCCATACGCCTCCAGGACGTCGCTGAGGTCTCGGACTCGCAGCAGTCTATCCGCCAGGCCGGCTTCCTCAACGGCAAGCCCTCCGTGCAGCTGATGATCTTCCGCCAGCCGGGCGCCAACATCATCGACTGCGTCGACGCCATCAAAGCCGCGATACCCTCCCTCCAGGCCACCATCCCCGTCGGCGAGCACCTCATGATCGTTATGGACCGCACCACTACGATCCGTGCGTCGGTCTCCAACATCGAGTTCACTCTCTGCATCTCGGTTGTGCTCGTCATCATCGTTGTCTTCGTTTTCCTCCGTAATGTCCCTGCGACGCTCATCCCCGCGGTCGTCGTTCCGGTGTCGCTCATCGGCACCTGCGCCATCATGTACCTCTGTGGTTTCTCGCTCGACAACCTCTCGCTCATGGCGCTCGCCATCGCCTCCGGATTCGTAGTTGACGACGCGATCGTGGTCATGGAAAACATCTCCCGGCACATTGAAGCCGGCATGACGCCGATGCAGGCTTCGCTCAGAGGAGCGCAGGAGATCGGCCCCACTGTCTTCACCATCAGCGTCTCTCTGATCGCCGTCTTCATCCCTCTGCTGCTCATGGGAGGCATCGTCGGCCGTCTTTTCCGCGAATTCGCCATCACCCTATCGGCCGCCATCCTGGTCTCTATGGTGATCTCCCTCACCACCACGCCAATGATGTGCGCCCGCGTCCTGCGCAGCGAGCACAGTATCAGGCACGGTCACTTCTACAACATCAGCGAAGGCATCTTTAACCGCCTGCTCGCCGGCTACCGCCGCAGTCTCAACTGGACGCTCGACCACCCCGCGCTCATCCTGATCGTCTTCCTCCTTACCCTCGGCCTCAACGTCTTCCTCGTCCTCAGGGTGCCCAAGGGATTCTTCCCCCAGCAGGACACCGGAGTCATGCAAGGCGGCATGGTCGGCCCGCAGGACGCTTCTTTCTACGCCACCGAAAAAGGCGTCAGGCAGGCCGTCGACATCATCAAGTCCGATCCTGGAGTCGACAACGTCATGGCCTTCACCGGTGGTCGCGGCGCTACCAACTCCGGCTTCGCTTTTATCTCACTCAAGCCGCTCAGTGAGCGCAACGGCGAATCCGCCGACCAGGTCATCAACAACCTGCGCCCGAAGCTCGCAAGGATTCCTCAAGTCCAGACCTTCCTGCAGGCGCGCCAGGACATCCGCATCGGCGGTCGCAGCTCCAGCTCTCAGTACCAATACACGCTGCAGGCTGACACCACGGCGGAGTTGCAGGAGTTCGGCCCCAAGCTACTGTCCGCTCTCAAAAAGGCTCCCGGCATTCAGGACGCCAACAGCGACCAGGAGAACAACGGTCTCGAAGCCCTGCTCACCTATGACCGCCCCACGGCCGCCCGCCTCGGTATCACTCCGCAGCAGATCGATGGCTCACTCTACGGCGCCTTCGGCCAGCAGCTCGTATCCACGATCTACTCCGAACTCAATCAGTACTACGTCGTCATGGAAGTCGCGCCGAAGTTCTGGCAGTCGCCCAAGGGTCTCAAAGATACCTACATCGTTACCAGGCAGGGCGGCGGAGCCATTCCGCTCGATTCTCTGATGACCTACAAGCCCGGAACATCGCCGCTGCAGGTCAACCATACGGGACTGTTTCCTTCCATCACGGTCAGCTTCAACCTGGCCCCCGGAGTCTCACTCAGCCAGGCCACCGACACCATCAGCAAGATCGAGCAGCAGCTCCAGATGCCAAGCACGATCCACGGTGTATACGCCGGCGCCCTCCAGGCCTATCAGGACTCAATCAAAACACAGCCCTACCTCATCATTTCCGCGATTGCTGCTGTGTTCATCGTGCTCGGCATCCTCTACGAAAGCCTGGTCCATCCGCTAACCATTCTTTCCACCTTGCCCTCGGCCAGTGTTGGCGCCATGCTTGCTCTTCTGATCACCGGCGGCGAGCTCGACGTCATGAGCATCATCGGCGTAATCCTTCTAATCGGCATCGTCAAGAAGAATGCCATCATGATGATCGATTTCGCGCTCAACGCTGAACGCAACGAAGGCCTGAACACCCGCGACTCCATCTTCCAGGCCTGCATGCTCCGCTTCCGCCCCATCATGATGACCACCATGGCCGCCCTCTTCG
>JAZKBC010000196.1:2212-4799 GCA_040388825.1 Acidobacteriota bacterium
TCTTGCGGTCGGCCGGGGCATGGGCTCTGAACTCCGCCGCCCGCTCGGCATCTCCATCATCGGCGGCCTCATCGTCAGCCAGGTGCTCACCCTCTACACCACGCCCGTCATCTACCTCTTCATGGACAATCTGCGTCTCAAGGTACAGGGCGACAAAAACGCAAGACTCTTCACCGCCGCCATTCCGGCGCGATAACGTAAAGCAGGCCTCATGCCCACCATCTTCTCCAACTCGAACCGCTCTACAGCCGCGATCCTCACAGCGGCACTCTCCCTCGCCGCTCTCAGCGGTTGCCGCGTCGGCCCGCCCTACATCAAACCCGTCGTGCCGCCTCCGCCGGAGTACAAGGAAACCTCCGCTCCCGCCTACACCAACGCTCCCGACGGCTCCTGGAAGCCCGCCCAGCCGCAGGACGCCATGCTCAAGGGAAAGTGGTGGGAGGTCTTCAACGAGCCCGAGCTCAACGCCCTCGAAGAGCAGCTCGACATCAACAACCAGAACATCGCCCGCTACTTCCAGAACTTCATGGCCGCCCGCGCCATCGTCGCTGAAGCCCGCTCGCAGTTCTTCCCCTCTCTCACCGGCGGCGCTTCCTTCAGCCGCCAGAAATCTTCCGGCGCTCTGCGCAACAGTGCCGCGACCACTGGCAGCGGAGGCGTCACCGCCAGCAGCGGCAGCACCTCCACCGTCCTCTCGCTGCCCTTCGATATTTCCTGGGAGCCTGACCTCTGGGGCCGCGTCCGCAACCAGGTCCGCGCCAACCAGTACGCCGCTCAGGTCTCCGCCGCCGACCTCGAAAACGAGCGCCTCACCGAGCAGGCCAACCTCGCCCTCTATTACTTCGAGCTGCGTGGCCAGGACGCTCTTCAGGACCTCTACAACCGCACTGTTGAAGCCGACCGCAAAGCCCTCGACTACACTCGCGCGCAATACGAAACCGGCATCGGCAACGACGAAGCCGTCGCCCAGGCCGAGGTCACCCTCCGCAACGCCGAAGAGGTCTCCACCGGGCTCGCCACCAATCGCGCGCTCTACGAGCACGCCATCGCAACGCTGATCGGTAAACCGGCTTCGAACTTCTCTCTTCCGGTTCGCTCCATGACTTACTCGGCGCCGCCCATCCCCATCGGCCTTCCCTCCCAGCTCCTCGAGCGCCGGCCCGACGTTGCCTCCGCCGAACGCACCATGGCGCAGGCCAACGCAATCATCGGCGTCGAAAAAGCCGCGTACTACCCAGCCCTCTCGCTCTCCGGCGCGGGCGGCCTGGAGTCTTCGCACATCTCCAGCCTCTTCTCCGCTCCGGCCTTCTTCTGGTCGCTCGGCTCCGCGGCCACTGAAACCCTCTTCGACGCCGGCCTCCGCCGCGCCACCGTCCAGCAGTACAACGCGCAATATCAAGCCGACGTCGCCAATTACAAGCAGACCGTCCTCACAGCCTTCCAGCAGGTCGAAGACTCTCTCGCCACCCTTCGCGTCAACTCCGAGCAGGTCGTCCGCCAGAAGGACTCCGTCGCCTCCGCGCAGCGTTATTACAACCTCGCCAACACCCGCTACCAGACCGGCCTCGATCCCTATCTCAACGTCATCAACGCGCAGAACACTCTGCTCAACGACCAGCAAACTGCGGTCCAGCTCCAGATCCAGCAGATGACCGCTGCCGTTCAGCTCGTGCAGGCCCTCGGCGGCGGATGGGACACCACTCAGCTCCCCGCCGCAGCCACCATTACCAGTGGAGCAGCCGCCGACAAGGTCAAATCCACGCCGTAAGCCCTTCGCAGCGAACCAGCGGCATCCAATAGCATGAGGCCGCTTTGTATTCACTCAAATCCACCTTCGACCAGCTCTGGCTTGAGTTCTCCCACGCCGTCGCCGCCTGCCGCGTAGATGTTCGCAAGTCCCACGTCCACGACCTCCGCACCGGCTCCCGCCGCATGGAAGCTCTTCTCCAGAAGACCCGGGAAGACCATCCCTCCGCCACCGAGCTCCACCAGCACACCACTCGCGCGCTCCGCCAGCTCAAGAAGCTTCGCCGCCTGGCCGGTCCCATCCGCGATATCGACGTCCACCTTCGTCTCCTGCGCAGGCTCCCTCAAGCCGAGCCCAGAGCCGTTCCACACGCCGAAATCGACGCACTCCAGAACAAGCTGAACCGTAACCGCCTCAAGCTGGCGGCACAGCTTCGCGAATACCTGGACCGCAAGGAGCTCAAGCTCGAGGGCACCTTCGAGAGCATCGCCACCGATCTCAAAACTCTCAAGTTACCTTCCCCTACACCACTCACCACCGCCAGAAAATGGCTCCGCCGCTCTGCCGTACGCATAGCCAAGCCCACCGAGAAGAACCTCCACGATCTCCGCAAGCAAACCAAGGCAGCCCGCTACCTCGTCGCTCTCCAACCCGGCTCGGCGACGGCACGCGCGCTCGTCGACAAACTCCGCCGAGTGCAGACCGCCATCGGCAACTGGCACGACCGCCAACTCCTCGAAACAACCGCCACCCGCATCCTCGGCCATGACGCATCGCTCCCCGCCGCGCTCAAGACCAGCACCTACCTCGACCGCGCCCTGCGCCTCGCCCAGAAGACGC
>JAZKBC010000196.1:4809-15052 GCA_040388825.1 Acidobacteriota bacterium
CTTCGCATCCACACACCGCAGTCCCTGCGCATATCGCACCGCGTTCAGTACATCATTCACCTCGCCCTTGGCCAGCTCGCGTTTGCCCTCAGACTTCCCGCAGCCGCGATAATCCGGTGCCACCGCCACGAACCCCGCCACCAGACTCACCACCACGTACGCCACCGCAATCCAGAACGCTCCAGTCGTCACGTTCATCCATATCTCAAACTCAAACGTCGAAAACGTCGAATAAGCCCCGATGAACCCGATCGGAATCAAAAAGCGCCACGCTGGATTCACACCCGCGTGATGGTTCAGATACTCCAGCACCACCCCGATAATGAAGCACGCCGTCACATTGATCACCAGCGTTCCCCACGGGAACCGCGCGCCCATGCGGTCGCCCACGGCTCCGCCCACCCAGTACCGCAGCATCGCTCCCGCCGCTCCGCCAATCGCGATCAGCAAATATCGTTGCAAGCCATCCTCCTCTTACCCGCACAAAGGCCCACAGCAGCAGCCCGGAGCCACTCTCCAACAGCATTCCATTGTCTCTGATCTTTGAACAAGGTTCCTCCTACAGAAATGTAGGAGTCATCGGCACTGCCCACAGGGCGCATGCGGTTCAGGCGAACTCCATCGCCTCCAGCTTGTCCCTTCGAAGATACCAGCACCTTCGAAAATGGCACAACTCCGTAACATACTGTGCATCTCATCCAGCAGCGTCACAAGTCCCACATCAGCCTTCGCTATACTTCCGCAATCCACCGGAGCTTTCCAACCTCCGCAGTCACGACAAGGACATCACCCCATGCGGTTTCGCCGCCTCTCCAGCATCCTCCTCTGCACCCTCCTCGTCACCCTCGCCGCCACCGCTGAAGACAAGCCACCCGTCGCCATCCACGCCGTCGACGCCGTCACCAACGCCGCCATTCCCGACGCCACAGTCACCCTTGGCAGCAACGTCCTCCCCCCGCAAACCACCGGCGACTACTCCATCCCTGCCACGGCGCAGCAGGTCATGCTCCGCGCCCCCGGCTACAAAGCCGTCACCTTCTCCGCCGCGCAAATCACCAGCCTCAAAGGCAAGCTAGCCCTCACCCCATTCGAGGTCCGTTCGCTCTACATCACCGAGTACGGCATCAACTCCGCCGCTCTCCGCGACCCCATCCTCCGCATCATCCGCGCCGGCGGGGCCAACTCTCTCACCATCAACATCAAGACCGACTACGGCCTCCTCGACTACCCCAGCCAGATCCCGCTCGCCCAACAAATCGGCGCGCGCAAGATGACCACCATCCACTCCCTCACCGACCTCGTCAACGCCGGCCACGCCCAAGGCATCTACATGATCGCCCGCATCGTCACCTTCAAAGACACCCCACTCGCCACAGCGCATCCCGAGTACGCCATCCACCTTGCCAACGGCGAGCTCTTCTACGACCACTCCCACCTCGCCTGGGTCGATCCCTGGCGCAAAGAAGTCCGCGCCTACGATATCGCTGTCGCCGTCGAGGCAGCCAAAGCCGGCTTCGACGAAGTCCAGTTCGACTACGTCCGCTTCCCCGACTCCACCTCCAAGCTCATCGTCAGCGGTCCCACCGACGAAGCCGGTCGCGTCAAGGCCATCACCAGCTTCCTCGCCGATGCCCACAAAGCCCTCATCCCCTACAACGTCTTCCAGTCCGCCGACATCTTCGGCTACGACTCCTGGAACAACAACGACACCGGCATCGGCCAACACCTCGAAGACATCGTCCCCGCAGTCGATTACGTATGCCCCATGCTCTACCCCTCCGGCTTCCGCTATGGCATCCCCGGCCATCCCAAGCCCATGGACACCCTCGACGACATCTACTCCATCATCCGCGAGTCGCTCGACAAGTCCGTCGAACGCACCCACGCCAACCCCAAAAAGTTCCGCCCCTGGCTACAGGCGTTCCGCGACTACGCCTTCCAGCACCGCATCTACGGCCCCGAAGAAATAGCCATCCAGGTCAAAGCCTCCAAAGACGCCAAGTCCAGCGGCTGGTCCCTCTGGAACGCCCGCAACGTCTACAGCGGCATCGGCCTCGCTGGTGGCCCAGCGGCCGTAGCGAAACCCAAAGCCACCAAGCCCGCAGGAGGTAAAGCGGACGCGGCAAAACCTGCGGATTCGAAATCCGCCTCCCCCAAGCCAGCCGACAACCAGCCTGAGGCCAAGAAACCCAGCGAACCCAAGCCAGCACCGCCAGCCGCAAAACCGTCCTAGCCTCTTTGGGGTTGTCATCCCCGCGAGGAATCTGCGTCACCAAATCGCCTCCGCCGTCGTTCCCCACCTTCTGTGACTTCAGTCATAGCGCTGCTCCATCACTCCGCCTACCCTCGCCATAGGAGTAGCTCTCCATGGCAGCAGCAACCGCAACCCCACCCCCGGCGACCACGCCAAAGAAGCGCCTCATCCGCCGCTTCACCACCGACCACTCCCAGCGCATCCGCCACGGAGTCCAGTGGTTCTTCGTCGCGCTCAATCTCGTCCTTGGCCTCCAGTTCTACCTCTGGGCCCGCTACTGCGAACGCGGCGGCACCGGCCTCGAAGTCTCACGCCCCTCCGGCGTAGAAGGCTGGCTCCCTATCGCCGGCATGATGAACACCAAGCTCCTGCTGGTGACGCACCACATCCCGCTCATCCACCCCGCGGCAATGTTCCTTTTCCTCGCCTTCCTTGCCATGAGCCTTCTGCTCAAGAAGTCCTTCTGCTCCTGGATCTGTCCCGTAGGCACTCTCTCCGAGCACCTCTGGAAGCTCGGCCGCAAGCTCTTCCGCCGCACCTTCCATCTCCCCAAATGGGCAGACATCCCTCTCCGTGGCCTCAAGTACCTTCTCCTCGGCTTCTTCACCTTCTTCATCGCCATCATGTCCGCCGACGCTCTCGCCGACTTCATGACCACCCCCTACGGCCTCATCGCCGACATCAAGATGCTCAACTTCTTCCGCGAGCTCTCCCTCACCGGCCTCATCGTCCTCGCCGTTCTGGCGGGGCTCTCCCTCATCATCCAGAACTTCTGGTGCCGCTACCTCTGCCCATACGGCGCCGTTCTCGGCCTCGCATCCCTCCTCAGCCCCATCAAAATCCGCCGCGACCCCGAAACCTGCATCGACTGTGGCAAGTGCAACAAAGCCTGCCCCGCCAACCTCCCCATCGACAGCCTCGTCCAGATCAACTCCGTCGAGTGCTCCGCCTGCATGGCCTGCATCTCCGCCTGCCCCGCGCAGGATGCTCTCCAGCTCTCACTCCCACCCCGCAACGCCCCGACGCCTGTCCAGCGCTGGAGCGGCCGAGCCCTCACACCCTCAGCCGCCGCCTTCGCCATCGCCTGCATCTTCTTCGGCATCGTCCTCGGAGCCAAGGCCACCGGCCACTGGCAAACCCACATCACCCGCGACGCCTATCTCTGGCTCGTCCCCAACGCCGACGCGGCCTCGCACCCCATGTAGCCCCGATTTCCGCGCGTTCCTGGCCCCTCCAGCGTCTCGTAACTCCCTTCAGCCTCGCCGTTCCGCGTTGCGCGTTCCCCCCGCAAACCTGCGCTTGAAAATAAATATTCTCCCAATGGTCACAAGTGGATGGTTTGGACCACATACCTTACAGAAGCTCGATCATCGGGGAGCGGCACTGTGCTCCGCCTCTGTCGTTCACACCACTCTCTTCCGCTGAGCCACCACGACGCATGGTGATTCGGTACGCTCGATTTCCATCTGCGCCGCCGTCACCTTGGCTCTCCATGCCTGCGTTCACCGCCCTTTGCTCAAGCGGACACTCAGCCCTGCACGCGAAATAAGTTCAGCTCCAAAGACCGAAGTTCACCTTCGAAGCTCGCGCACCGCTCTACGCACACGACAGCACGTCCACACCGCACGCAGGAGCCATCCATGATCTCTGTGAACCACGCCCGCCTCCGCCTTTCCCTGCTCTCCGCCGCGATCCTGCTCGCCTCCGTCCACTCCGCCTCCGCGCAATTCAAAACACCCGAATCCACAACGCGATCCGCGAACTACGTCTTCCTCAACGCCGACGCTCCACCCCCTCCCCAGGCCTCAGAAGCCGCCGAGGACAAGGGCGCCCAGGAAGGCATCAAGGTCCACGGCCACTGGATCATCGACATCAAGAACCGCGATGGCTCCATCGCCGAACACCGCGACTTTCAGAACAGCCTCACGCCAACCTCCTTCCTGATCGAGCTGATGGCCGGATATGTTGTCCCGTCCAGCTACCTGATCAGCGTTACCAGTAGCACGCCGCCCTGTGTTTCCACCCACGGCTTCTGTGCCATCGTCGAGAACCTGAACATCAACCCTGCCTATGCCCTCTGCTACGCCAACTATTACTACTGCACGACAGGCCTCGTACTCACCTACAACGTCAACAGTTTGCCCGCTTCCATGACAATGGCAGGCCAGTTCACCGCCACTCAGGCCGGCACCATCAACCAGGTCAACACCGTCTTCGGCACCTGCGATTCCACCACTTCGGCCCTGGTGACGAGCACATCGCCAACCGCTTGCCAGGCCGGTACAAACGGCGGTTATTACGGCTATGGTGGCCTCACCGGAACGAGTATCACCACCCTCAACGTACTCAACGGGCAAATCGTCCAGGTCTCGGTCACCATCACCTTCTCCTAAACGCTTCGTTCTTTCTTGGCGACGCCTTTCCGTGTGCCGACCGTAGTTCAGCCGCCCGTCTTTCAGGTGCCCTCCGTTCAGGAGAATGATGCGACCTCTCTTTCCATTCCGAACCACCCGGTTCCACCCTGCGGCGGCTCTGCTCGCCGCGCTGCCGGCGCTCCTCATGCCCGCGGGACACGCGCAGACACCCACTCACATCAAGGGAGCCCAGTCACAACAACTTCCCGCCAGGCCTCTCTCTATCAACGCGACAGTCTTCCCCGACGCCTACGTCGGCCTCCCGTTCCGCATCGGCATCCAGGCTACAGGCGGCGCCGGGAATGCTCTCATGTCGATCAGCGGCAACGTCCCCGACGGCCTCACCACCCAAACTGGGGCCGAGACCTTCGCCATCGGCGGAATCCCCACCACCTCCGGCACCTTCAACTTCACCATCGCCGCCCTCGATGCAAACGGCGTCTCCGTCAGCCACAACTTCAGCATCAACGTCCTCGCTGTTCGTCCGTTCGTTAATCCGCCTGCCGTTGTTATCACCCTCAACGACGTCTTCCACGCCAACGATGGCACGCTGGCCTTCGAGCCGCTCATGATCACCGACCCCGAGTCCTTTCACGCCGCTGACACCGCTTCTGTCGTTGTCGCTGTCGGCATCAGCCCCTCCACCGTCCCCGTCGGCACCTACAACACCCTCTACCCCAGCACCACCTTCTCCGCCGTCGGCAACACCGTCACCGTCACCTACACGCAATCCGGAGCCGCTCCCACCGGCATGGCGTTCACCACCGTCAGCGGCCACCCCTATCTCTACGGAGTCCCCAGCGTCGTCGGCTCCTTCCCCTTCACCATCACCGCCAAGGACAGCCTCCACACCAGCGTCCAGCCCTACACCCTGATCGTCCAGAAGGCGTCGCAGACTATCTCCTTCGGCACCCTGCCAACCCCCACTTACGGCAACCCTCCCTTCAGCCTCTCGCCCACTGCTACCTCAGGCCTCACCGTCTCCATCGCGCCTCCCGTCGGCTTCGTCAGCGGATCAAATCCCTACACCATCCTCGCCGCTGGCCTCGCAACGTTTACCGGCACGCAGGCAGGAAACACCAACTACACCGCCGCACCCTCCGTGCAGGCCAACGTCGTCATCTCCCCGGCAACTCTCAGCGTCACCGCAACCAGCTACTCGCGCGTCTTCGACCAGCCCAACCCAGCCCTCCACTACACCTTCGGCGCCTTCGCCTACTCCGACAACGCCTCGGTAGTCAGCGGCACGCCCTTCATCAACACCATCGCGTCCCCACTTTCGACAGCCGCCAATAGTCCTTTCACCATCTCGGTCTCGACGGGTTCTCTCTCCGCCGCCAACTACATCTTCTCTCTCCAAAGCGGCACGCTCACCATCACACCGGCGCCACAGACCATCTCCTTCTACCCGCTTCCGGCCCTCGCTCAGGGCTCTGCAGCCTTCGCGCTCTCCGCTCGCGCTTCCTCAGGGCTAGCCGTGACCTACACCGTCACCGGTCCCGCCTCCATCTCCAACAACGCGCTCACCGTCACGGGCTCCGGCCTCGTCTCCGTCATCGCCAATCAGTCCGGCAACGCCAACTACAGCAGTGCATCCGCCATCACCAGGAGCTTCACCGCGCCATGAGAGCCAATCGTTCCCTCCATCCACTCAACCTGACTGCAGCCGCGCTGCTCACGACTTCGATTCCAGCCAACACCCACCTCACGGAGGCGTCCATGCATTCCCGCAACTCCCGCCGCACCCATTCATCCATCGGTATCGCTGCAACCTGCTTCGCTCTGCTGCTCTCCTCTCTCGCAACGTCCACGCGAGCCCAGGCTCCTGCACCCTCGAACCCCGCATCGCAGGCACCGGCAGCCAAGCCCCTCCAGCACCTGCTTCCTCCGATGACGTCCGCCGCATCCGAATCTCCAGCGGGCATCGCCAACGGCATCAAGGTCCACGGCCACTGGATCATCGACGTCAAAAACCCCGACGGCACAATCGCCGAGCACCGCGACTTCGAGAACAGCCTCGTCGGTAACAATCAAATGGTTGAGCTGCTCGCCGGAGCCCTCGTTGTCAGCGACTACATGGTTTTCTTTACCGGCACTACGCCACCCTGCGCCCCCACAACGCAAGGGTACTGCGCACTCACGCGCACCTCGGCCGTCTATCCCGCAGCTGCTCTCTGCGTCAACAACTACTACTACTGCGTGACCGGGCTCACGATTAACTACACCTACGGGCAGTTCCCCTCCATGGTTCTGGCCGGTCAAATGACGGCAACCCAGGCAGGAAGCATCAACCTGGTGGGAACGTACATGGGTACCTGCTCGAACGGCACCGCAAACGTCGCAACCACAGCTCCCTCCACATGCCAGACGGACCCCGCATCCGGCTACGGCTATGCCGCCTTTACCCAGACCGGCCTCACGCAGCTCAACGTTCTCTCCGGTCAGATCGTTCAGGTCACCGTCACCATCACCTTCTCCTAAGCGCACCGCTCCCCCGCTTGTTCCAAACCTCGTATCCGTACTCCAGGTGAGTGATGCAAACTTTCTTCCGATTCCGATCTGCACCGCGACTGGCCACCACTGTCGCACTCGCCCTGCTGTCCTCTGCCATCCCCATTTGCGGGCATGCGCAGACGGCCACGGGCGTCGTCGTCCCGCAGCCCTTGAGGGTGCAGGCGAAACCCCTCGCCCTCCGCGCGATCTCCTTCCCCGATGCCTTTGTCGGAACGCCCTTCCGCATCGGTCTCCAGGCAGACGGCGGATCCGGCAACTCTCAGCTATCCATCCAGGGCCCACTCCCCGACGGCCTCACCGCCAATGGAGGAGCGCAGTTGCTCGGCATCGGCGGCACCCCCTCTACACCCGGAGTCTTCGACGTCGTTGTCACCGCAACGGACGTGAACGGAGCATCCGTCACTCACTCCTACAGCCTGAACGTCGTCCGCCCCTCACCCTTGAACAATCCTCCGTCACCGCTTGTCGTCAGCACCAGTGAAGTCGTCCACATACACGACGGCGACCTCGCCTTCATGCCCTTGAAAGTCAGCGTCCCCGAGGCTCCGCATCTCACGGACACCATCTCCGTGGTCGCCGCTCTCGGCATCAGTCCCGCGACGATTCCCAACGGCACCTACAATACCGTCTACACCTTCACCACCTTCTCTGCGGTCGGCAACACCGGCACCGTCACCTACACCGAAACCGGAGCCGCCCCCGCCGGCATGACCTGGGCTACCTCCGGCGGCAAGCCCGTACTCTACGGAACGCCCACCGTTACCGGCTCTTTCCCCTTCACCATCAAGGCCCAGGACACCGCTCACACCAGCATCCAGCCCTACGCCTTCGCCATCAATCCAGCAACGCAGAACGTCTCCTTCGGCGCTTTGCCCACACCCACATATGGCAATGGCCCCTTCAGCCTCACGGCAACCGCCACGTCAGGCCTTACAGTCTCCATCACCCCGCTATCGGGTCCCACCACTGGATCCAACCCCTACACCATCACCGGCGCCGGACTCGCAACATTCCTCGGCTCTCAGGCCGGCAATAGCAACTACTCCGCTGCCACATCCGTGCAGGCCAACGTCACCATCTCCCCCGCCACGCTGAACGTCACCGCCACCAGCTACTCGCGCGTCTACGATCAGCCCAACCCGGCCCTCCACTACACCTTCGGCGCCTTCGCGTACTCCGACAACGCCTCGGTCATCAGCGGCGCACCGTTCATTAACACCATCGCTGCCCCCATCTCCACCGTCAGCAACAGCCCGTACGCCATCTCTGCCTCAACCGGCACCCTCTCCGCCGCCAACTACATCTTCTCGCTCCACAACGGTGCTCTCACCGTCACGCAGGCACCGCAAACCATCATCTTCTATCCGCTCCCGATCCTCGCCCAGAACGCAGTTTTCTCCCTCTCTGCCCGTGCCACCTCCGGACTCGCCGTCACTTACACCGTCTCCGGCCCCGCCAGCATCACCAACAACGTCCTCACCGTCACTGGCTCCGGCCTCGTCTCCGTCATCGCCAACCAATCCGGCAACGCCAACTACAGCAGCGCACCCACCGTCACCAGGAGCTTCACCGCGCCATGACCCCAATGACCCCCTCCGCTCTTTCGCGCTTTCTCGCTGCTTCTCTCCTGCTCACCACGGCCGTCATCACTGGCTGCGGCACAGGCCTCACCACCGCTGCCACCTCCACCACCACGCTCACCTCCGCGCCCAAAGTCACCGGCCGCGCCATGGGCGGCCAGCAGCCGCTCGCCTTCTCCACCATCCAGCTCTACGCCGTTAACACCACCACGCTTCGCGGAGCCTCCGCTCCTCAACTCACCCAGACCGTCACCACCGACGCGCAGGGCTACTTCACGCTCACCGGCCTCTATCACTGCCCCACCGGCGCACTCGTCTATCTCACCGCCACCCAGGGCACAGTCGGAACCGCTACCAACAACTCCGCCATCGCGCTTATGTCTGGCCTCGGCGCCTGCAGTGCGCTCAATGCCGGCACCATCATCACCATGAACGAGCTCACTACAGTCGCCTCCGCCTACGCTCTCGCTCCCTTCGCCGCGGACTACTCCCACATCGGCGCCCCCGCCTCCGGCCTCACCGGAATCACCAACGCCTTCGCCACCATCAACACCCTCGTCAACACCTCCACCGGACAATCCCCCGGCCTCGGTCTTCCCGCCGGCACCTCCGTCCCCTTCACCGAGCTCAACACCCTCGCCGACATCGTCGCCGACTGCGTCAACACCGACGCCGCCGCTCTCCCCACCTCCGGCTCGCCCACGCCCACCGACACCATCTCTGCCCTCCTCAACATCGCCTCCAACCCCTCCGCCAACGTCGCCACGCTCTTCAGTCTCCAGGTCGCCCAGGCTCCGTTTGTGCCCAAACTCTCCAGCACGCCGCAGGACTGGTCTGTCGCCCTCAAACTCACCGGCAGCGCCCTCAGCGCACCCTATGGCGTAGCCATCGACGCCTCCGGCAACGCCTGGATCACCAACGAAACCGGCAATTCCCTCACCGAATTCGATCCTACCGGAAAGCCCATCTCCGGCGTCTCCGGCATCGGCAGCCCGAACTTCCGCGGAGCCCAGGGCATCACCATCGATCCCGGCGGCAACATCATCGTCGCCAACACCGGCGGCAACTCCGTCATCAAGCTCAAATCCGACGGCACCTTCTTCTCCCCCACCGCCGGCTACACTCTCGCCAGCTTTAATGCTCCCGTCGACGTCGCCGCTGACGCCCGCAAAAACATCTGGGTCGCGAACTTCCTCGGCAACTCCGTCACCGAAATCGATCTCAACGGCGTCATCATCGGCTCTCCCCTCACCGCGGGCGCCACTCTCTCACGCCCCTCCGCCATCGCCATCGACCCCAACGGCGGCGTCTGGATCAGCAACAGCGGCGTCGGAACCCTCACCAAGTACGACAAGAACGCCACCCTCATCAGCACCGGCAACGGCTTCACCGACAACGCCCTCCAGGCCCCCGCGGGCCTCGCCGCCGATAGCCTCGGCGAACTCTGGGTCGCCGGCCAGGGCGGCAACGAGATCAGCGCC
>JAZKBC010000196.1:15062-22280 GCA_040388825.1 Acidobacteriota bacterium
CCACCACCGGCACCTCGCTGGCCTCTGCTCCCATCTACGCTTCGATCGCCACGCCCACCGGCGTCGCCGTCGACAGCACCGGCTCCATCTGGGTCACCGCCGGATCAACCACCGGCACGCTCTCCAAATTCACCGCCCTAACCGGAGCCGCCGTCCCCTCAGCTCAAGCCCTCGGCTCCCTCAACGCTCCCGTCCAAGTCGCCGTCGACCCCTCGGGCAATCTCTGGACGGCAAACTCCGGCGACAACTCCGTCTCCGTCTTCATCGGCATCGCCTCCGCCACCCTCACACCGCTGGTGGCCCGCACACAATAAGAAACCCACTCCCCTCAGCCAATGAAATAAAACGGATTCGGCAGCTTCACCGAATGCTCCGCCTGCGGCTCACCCGCCAGATCACTCAACTGGTCCCCCACGTTCAGCACTATCCGATACCCCATCTTCATAATCTCCGCCCGATCCCCCGACTTGTAATCCGACACCGTCTGCCCCTTCGGATGATCCACCGGCCGCAGATACACCATCCCCCACTGGTCATACCCCACCGCCCTCAGATTCGCCTCCGTATCCACTCGCTGCGTCTCCGGCCGCCCCGTAATAAAGAACACAGTCACGCCGTCCTTCTCCGCCTCTCGATACAGCCGCAACGTCCCTGCAATCGCAATCCCACACCGCAACGCAACGCACCAGTTCGAATCATTGGGGATATACCCAAAGTCGTCATGCACCTCAACGCTCCAGTTCGAGAGCGAAGTCTCATCGATATCCAGCACAATGGCCAGCTTCTCCCCCTTCTGCGCCTTGGCCACACTCTCCTGCAGAAACCCCATCGCCAAATCAACCTGTCTTTCAATCTGCGGAACATAGCACTCAGCCTCAGTGCAGGCCTGATAGTGAAGAAGCTGTTTCTTGACCACGTCCAGATTCGTGGGCTCACCCGGAACAGTCACAACAGCCTGCTGAGCGCACACCGGCCAGCACGAAACCAACAACACCAAAGTCAGGAAACGCTTCATCGCTTCAATCTCCTCGAACTTGCACAACCTTGCCCATCGTAGAACAGGTTGCACCGCCTCAATCACTCGTACGAGCAGACAGGCACGTATAAGAAAGTGGTAAAATCTGCACCCAGAAGCGTCTGTCCACTATGCGCAACGATTTCACAATCGGTCTCAAGCAATATGGACGCCAACTCGGCGTGCCTTCTTGTGCGCGTATCGGCGTTCCGCCCAGCCTGGCCCGCCCCGGCCTCTTCGGCGATTAGCTTCACCCTCCCACCCCGCAAAGCCACTCTCAGTAAATCGCGCCCTCACTGCCAGCGAGCAGGAGGCGGCTGCATTTGCACACCAAAACGATTTTCGGCGCTGCGCATTTAAGAGGATTTCCCCATGACCGCTATCACGCCTTCTGCTCACTCGGAAACAGCCACGGAGACTGCCCTCTTCGGCCCCAGAATCGTTACTCCCCTTCCTGGTCCGCTCGCTCAAAAGATGATCGCGAAAGATGAGCGCCTGATTTCTCCAAGCTATACCCGCGGTTATCCATTGGCTGTTAAGAGCGGCAGCGGCAGCTGGATCGAAGATGTAGACGGCAACCGCTTTCTCGATTTCACCGCCGGCATCGCAGTCAACTCCACCGGCCACTGTCATCCCGAAGTTGTTCAAGCGATTCAGCACCAATGTAGCCAACTCATTCACATGTCCGGCACCGACTTCTATTACGAGCAAATGCCCCAGCTTGCCGAGCGCCTGTCCGCCATTGCTCCCATGCCGGGACCACACCGCTTCTACTACGGCAACTCCGGCGCAGAGGCGGTTGAATGCGCATTGAAGCTAGCCCGCTATCACACCGGACGTCAGAACATCATCAGCTTCTTCGGCAGCTTTCACGGCCGCACCATGGGTGCGCTTTCCGTCACCGGCTCAAAAGTCCAACAGAAACGCCGCTTCGCGCCCTTTGTTCCCGGTGTGACGCATGTCCCCTATCCCTACGCTTACCGGGACTGCACCGCTGCTCTGCCAACCGCGGATGCACTCGGCCTCGCCTGCGCGCGGTTCATCGAAGAGAAGCTATTCAAAACAACTCTGCCCCCTGAAGAAGTAGCCGCAATTATTTTGGAACCCATCCAGGGAGAAGGTGGCTACGTCGTTGCGCCGGATATCTTCCTACGCGAGATCCGTCGCATCTGCGATCAGCACGGAATTCTGATGATCGTCGACGAAATCCAATCCGGCGCGGGCCGCACCGGAAAATGGTGGGCCATTGAACACTCCGGCGTGCACCCGGACATCGTCTGCATGGCCAAGGGCATCGCATCCGGAATGCCGCTTGGCGTCTGCATGGCCAGGGCCGAAGTCATGAACTGGGTACCGGGCTCGCACGCCAGCACATTTGGAGGCAACCCCGTTTCGATTGCCGCAGCCCTTGCCACGCTCGACATTCTCGAACGCGAAGGCCTGCAGAACGCAGCCACGGTTGGCACGGCGATAACCACGCGCTTGAGAGACTGGGTGGACAAGTATCCCAACGTCGGCGATGTGCGCGGCCGTGGACTCATGATTGCCATCGAACTGGTCGACAACAAAGAGAGCCGCAAACCCGTTCCAGAGCTGCGCGATCGCATCGTCGATCTCGCCTTTGCACAGGGTCTGCTCCTGCTCGGCTGCGGCGAAACCAGCATCCGGCTCTGCCCGTCATTGCTTGTCTCACAGCACGAAGCGGATACTGCCATCAATATTCTCGAAGAGTGCATTCAGCTCGCGACCGCCGCTCGCCCATAATCTGTGCCTGTCCACATTGCATCGACCAAGGATGATCTCATGACCACAAGTCCCCCCACTCCGCTTCAAGACGAAGTCCGGCTACTTCTCGAACAGCTTGGCGTCCAACTTGAATCCTCTGGCACTCTTTCTGTCCGCACTCCAATCACCGGAGAGGTGATCGCCCAACTTCCGCAAACCACACCCGACGAAACTGCTTCAGCCATCTCCATGGCCCACCAGGCGCACCTTGAGTGGCGCAGCGTCCCGGCGCCCAGGCGAGGAGAACTCATCCGCATCCTCGGCGAAGAACTGCGCGCGCATCTCCCCATTCTTGGCCGCCTGGTCACGATTGAATCCGGCAAGATCCTCTCCGAGGGGCACGGCGAAGTGCAGGAGATGATCGACATCTGCACCTTCGCTGCAGGCCTATCCCGGCAGCTTGGCGGTCTCACGCTTCCTTCAGAACGGCCCGCCCATCGCATGATGGAAACCTGGCACCCGCTCGGCGTCGTTGGAGTCATCTCAGCCTTCAATTTTCCCGTCGCTGTCTGGTCGTGGAACGCTGCGCTCGCACTCGTATGTGGCAACGCAGTCGTCTGGAAGCCCTCAGAAAAAACGCCGCTCACAGCACTCGCAACTCAGGCAATCTTTCTGCGCGCAGCAGCAAAGTTTGGCGGTGTTCCTACTGGGCTGGCCGCTCTCCTGATCGGCGGCAGTAAGTTGGGTGAGCAGCTCGTGGACAGCCCACTCGTCCCTCTCGTCTCAGCCACGGGCTCAACTGCGATGGGCCGCAAAGTCGCGCCGCGCCTGGCAGGCCGCTTCGCACGCGCCATTCTCGAGTTGGGCGGCAACAATGCCGCGATCGTCTGCCCCACTGCAAACCTCGATCTCACGCTCCGCGCCATCGCTTTCTCTGCCATGGGAACGGCGGGCCAAAGGTGTACAACTCTTCGCCGCCTCATCGTTCACGAAACCATTTACGACCAGCTCCTGCCCAAGCTCAAACAGGTTTACACCTCCGTCGTCGTGGGCGATCCGCGCGAGGCAACAACGCTTGTAGGTCCGCTGATCGACAAGCACTCCTACGTCGCGATGCAGCACGCACTCGAGCAAGCGCGCTCCGCCGGCGCATCTGTGATGGGTGGCGAACGCGTGCTTGAAGATCGGGCAACCGAAGCCTTCTTCGTCAGGCCAGCTCTCGTTGAGGCCCCTTCTCAGATTGACGTGATCAAACGCGAAACATTCGCACCCATTCTTTTCATCATGAAGTACAACGACTTCACCGAAGCACTTCGAATTCACAACGATGTTCCGCAGGGCCTGTCCTCGTCTATCTTCACCAACGACATCCGCGAAGCTGAACTCTTTCTCTCAGCTACCGGTTCCGATTGCGGCATAGCCAACGTCAACATCGGCACTTCCGGAGCCGAGATCGGCGGTGCCTTCGGTGGAGAAAAAGAAACCGGCGGTGGTCGCGAGTCTGGCTCCGATGCATGGAAGCAATACATGCGCCGCGCCACCAACACCATCAATTACGGAACCGAACTCCCATTGGCACAGGGAGTCAGCTTCAATATCGAGCAATAACGAAGCGGCGTATGCCACTCTAAAGCTGCGGCACGTTTCGGCAAGGTAACTCAGGAGACCTCCAATGGCATTCAAGTTCCAGGGTGTTGATTTCATCGACTTCGATTCGCTGCTTTCCGAGAACGAACGGATGGTCCGCGACACCACCCGCTCCTTCATCGAGGACAAACTCATTCCCATCATCGAAAAGTGCAACCGTGATGGGCGTTTCCCAACAGAGCTGGTAAAGCCCATGGGCGAAATGGGTTTCTTCGGCGCAACGATCGATGGCTACGGCTGTGCCGGAATCAGCAACGTCGAATATGGCTTACTCACCCAGGAGTTGGAGCGCGGCGACTCCGGCATACGCAGCTTTGTGAGCGTCCAGTCCGCACTTGTGATGTACCCCATCTATGCGTTTGGCTCAGAGGCACAGAAGAATTTTTGGCTGCCCCAGCTTGCAACGGGAGAAAAGCTCGGCTGCTTCGGCCTCACGGAGCCCGACTTCGGTTCGAACCCCGGTGGCATGCGAACGCGCGCCCGCAAAGATGGCGACGACTATGTTCTAAACGGCGAGAAGATGTGGATCACCTCAGGTTCGATTGCAGACGTTGCGGTGATCTGGGCCAAAGTCGAAGATGAGAACGATAAGGTGCGCGGGTTTCTAGTGGAGACCAACCGGCCGGGATTCAAGGCTACCGATGTCCACGGCAAATGGTCGCTGCGAGCATCAGTAACTTCCGGGCTCGCCATGCAGAATGTGCGCGTCCCCATAGAAAACATGCTGCCACTGAGCGACGGTTTGAAGTCGCCGCTGATGTGTCTTTCGCAAGCCCGCTACGGCATTAGCTGGGGAGCGATCGGCGCGGCGATGTCCTGCTATGACACCGCACTCCAGTATGCAAAAGAGCGCAAACAATTTCGCGGTCAGCCCATCGCATCGCATCAGCTGATTCAGGAAAAACTTGCGTGGATGATTACCGAAATCACCAAAGCGCAATTGCTAAGCCTGCATATCGCCCGCCTGAAAGACGCAGGCAAGGTGCAGTTCCAGCACATCTCGATGGCCAAGCGTAACAACGTCTGGATGGCACTCGAATGCGCCCGCATGGCAAGAGACATCCTGGGCGCCGCCGGCATCACGGATGACTACCCCATCATGCGTCACATGATGAATCTGGAGTCCGTGAAGACCTACGAGGGAACCCACGACATCCACAGCCTCATCATCGGCCAGAGCGTCACCGGCACAGCTGCCTTTTGATCGATACGCACCGCACCTTGCGTAGAGTCCACGCCGCCACCGAAGGCGGTAGAGGTGCTGTCGATTCTAAAGTAGTGGTGCCGGGAGGGGGGGTCGAACCCCCACGACCTTGCGGTCGGCGGATTTTGAGTCCGCTGCGTCTGCCAGTTCCGCCATCCCGGCGCTTCAATAGTTTATCGCAATTTCGCCGCGCTCAGTTCAACTCTCAACTCGAAGCCGTCGACCGCCGTCCCCACGAGTAAGCCAGCCGAGCCATCACGCCACTCACCAGGTAAAACATCGCAATCGCAATCAGCGCGAAGCGCGAAAACACCACCGTCAGCGTCAGGAAGACCGCAATCATCAGCACACCGCGCATCGGCTTCTTTTCGTTGACGTTCAGCTCCTTGCCGCTCCAGAACCGCCAACTGCTCACCATCAGGAACGAAGTCGCCGCGACCAGCGCCATCCACACGCACGACAGCCACAGCGAATGGATCGGCGAACCCGACTCGAAGTGCACCACCGAAGCAATCACGCCCGCACCTGCCGGAATCGGCATCCCCACAAAATACTTCCGCCCCGGCAGTCCCGGATTGCGCGGCTGCGGATTCACGCTGATATTGAACCGCGCCAGCCGGCACGCGCCGCAGATCAGAAACAAAAAGCAGAGCACGCCGCCCAACTGATACAGCCTGCTCTGCAGGTCCCCGTATCCCGACTGACCCACCTGTTGCACGCCCCACAAGAACGCGAGCAAGCTCGGCGCCACGCCAAACGTAATCACATCCGCCAGAGAGTCAAACTCGCGTCCAAAGTCGCTCGACGTATTTGTCCACCGCGCGACGCGCCCATCCAGCCCATCGAACAGCACCGCAAACCCGATCGCCACCGCCGCATGATCGAACGCGATCGAATCTCCACCCGCACCGCGAATGCTCTGCGTAATCGCGTAGTACCCTGCCGCAATGTTGCCCGCCGTAAACAGCGACGGCAGCACATACATCCCGCGCCGTGGCCGCACCAGCGTTTTCTGAGGCTCAGCCATCAGCTCCGCCCGCCCTGCGGCATCACGCCCAGCACCGAACTCCCACCATTAACCCGCTGGCCCGGCTTTACCTTCACATCCGTGTCCGCGGGCATCAGCACATCCACACGTGATCCAAACTTGATCAGCCCCATCCTCTGCCCGCGCTCAACCTTATCGCCCACCTTCAGATTGCACACAATCCTCCGCGCCAGCAATCCCGCAATCTGCTTGAAGCTCACTTCGTAATCGCCCGTATCGATCGTGATCAGCGTCTGCTCGTTCAATACCGCGGACTCCGCCTTCATCGCATTCAAAAACTGTCCTTCGCGATGCTCCACCAGCGTCACCGTCCCACCCACCGGAACCCGGTTCACATGCACATCGAACACGTTCAGAAAGATCGTCACCCGCACCCGATTGCCCGCGGTCGTCTCAATCCACTCCGCTTCTTCCACCTTGCCGTCGCCCGGCGAAACAATCACTCCAGGCCCCGTCGGAATCTTCCGGTTCGGATCCCGAAAGAACCACAGAAAAAACACCGCCAGCACCACCGGAATCGCCGGGGCGCGTCGTGCGCCTCGGCGACGCGTCGTACGACGAAGGTGCGAGCCTCGGCGT
>JAZKBC010000196.1:22290-22555 GCA_040388825.1 Acidobacteriota bacterium
CAGCACCACCGGAATCGCCGCCAGCCACACCATGTGCGTCGTAAACCAGACCACAGCCGCCACCACCAGCAGGGTCAACCCATAGAGATATCCGTCCCGAACCATAGGGGCGATTATACCCGTCACCCCCTCCCTGCGCCGCCCATCCGACACACCCTACAACCCCAGCGCCATCAACACCGCATCCTCTTCCGGATCACGATAGTACCCCCGCCTCCGCCCCACTTCCTCAAACTCCAACTCCCGATACAGATCCATCGCCACA
>JAZKBC010000197.1:0-3847 GCA_040388825.1 Acidobacteriota bacterium
AAGAATCTTCCGGGGGATTGCACGAATCCTACAATAACTACGCCGGTATCCACATCGTCTGGTACGGTTGATGTCACAACAGTTTCGGGCACTACCACCTCTTCAATAACTCCGACACCCACATCAACTCCTACCGCGACTCCTACGCCAACAGCGTCCAGGTCCGCCTCTCCGTCTGGGACTTCTTCCTCATCTTCGGAACCCTCCAGCAGCAGTCCGCCGAAGAGGTCCAGATCGACAACTTCCAGGGCGTCTACCTCAGCCCCCAGCAGGCCAAAGCCCTGCACTCCGTCCTCACCCACAACCTCGCCCAGTACGAGCAGGCCTTCGGCCCCATCTCCCTCGAAGCCCAACCCAACACCAACCCCCGCTTCACCATCCCCCAAACCGGCCCCGTCCACTAAGCCGAACCGTCAATCGAAGCACCGACCTCATATCTCGTATTGTGGTCGAACAACCCAAAAGTCCCAGGTCCTCCGCCGCTCTCAGTGCCCCCTCATCATGAGCGCAGCGAAGGACCTCTGTATTCTGGACCAGCACAAATCTCCATCGAAACCAACAATGACCAAGCCCCAACAACCCGCATGGCTCCTCTGGCCCCTCCTCTTCGCCGCCGTAGCCCTAGGCCACCTCACGCTCCTCCACCTCCCCTACTACTGGGACGAAGGCAGCTACTACATCCCCGCCGCCCTCGACTTCTTCCACACCGGCACCCTCATCCCCGCCTTCACCAACGCCCACCCCCCGCTTCCCAACATCCTCCTCGGCACCCTCTGGCACCTCACCGGCTTCCACATTCTCGCCACCCGCCTGGCCGTAGCCGCCATAGCTGCCACTGCGCTCCTCGCCATCTTCCGCCTCACCCAGACGCTCCTCAACACCGCCGCAGCAGCAACGGTCACCCTGCTAACCGCCGTCTACCCCATCTGGTACACCCAGTCCACCCTGGCCCACGCCGACATCTTCGCCGCCGCCTTCACTCTCTGGGCCTTCAAAATCTACTTCACAGCTGACACCAAACCCAGCCGTAACACGCTGATCCTCGCCGCACTCCTCTTCACCCTCGCCGCCCTCAGCAAAGAAACCGCCATCGTCCAACCGGCGGCTCTCGCGGCCCTCGAGCTCTACCTCTACCTCCGTGATCGCAACACCACGCACCTCAAGTGGACCGCCGCACTGTCCTTCCCCATCCTCCCGCTAGCCGCATGGTTCGCCTACCACCACCACAAAACCGGCTTCACCTTCGGCAACCCCACTTACCTCCGCTACAACGCCACCGCCAACTTCACCGCAGCCCACATTGCCCACGCCCTCGCCTACCGCTTCATCCACCTCTTCTGGCAACGCAACATCTGGCTCCCCATCGTCCTCGCCCTCGCCTGCCTCTTCCTCCACGATCGCCCCAAAGCCTCACGCCTCGCCTCGCGCACTCTCCTCACCATCGCGGTCCTCATCGCCGCCAACTGGCTGGCCTTCTCCATCCTCGGCGGTGCTCTCCTCACCCGCTACCTCCTTCCCATCTACCCGCTCATCCTCCTCACCTGCGTCGCCGTCTGGCAGAACCGCACCGCGCGCTGGCCCTGGCTCGCCGCAGCCTCAGCAGCAGTCCTCCTCTCCGGCCTCTGGCTCAGCCCCGCCGTAGCCTTCGCTCCCGAGGACAACCTCGCCTACCGCGACATGATCCTGGTCCACCAGCAGGCCATCGACTACCTCAACCAGCACATCCCCAACGCCACCGTCCTCACCGCCTGGCCCGTCTCCGCCGACCTTACCCGCCCCGAGCTCGGCTACACCGCCCACGCCTTCACTGTCACCAACGTCGACGGCTTCACCCTCGCCGACCTCCAGCAAGCCGCCCAGTCCCCCGGCAACTACGACACCGCAATCATCTTCGCCACCCACTACGCCTCGCCCGCATTGCAACGCTACTGGGCCATCCACCCCCACTCCACCCGAGGCCTCGAGTACGGTGCCCAACGCGACCTGACCGCGCACGAAGTCGCAGCTCTGCTTGGCGGCACCATCGTCTGGCAAGCCGACATGAACGGCGAGTGGGCTGCGGTCCTCCGCTTCAACCGCAGCTACGACGCCAGCCTCACTGCTCCAACCCCACTCGGAGGCAACCGCTAATGCGCACACCGATCCTCCTCGCCGCTCTCTTCATCGCAACGACCGCCTCCGCGCAATGGACTCTCCTCGACTCCCACTCCACCGCCGACTTCCGCGGCATCGACAACGTCGGCCACGGCATCGTCTGGGTCTCCGGCACCCAGGGCACCATCCTCCGCTCCACCGACAACGGCGCAACTTGGCAACGCTGCACCACCCCGCCCGGCGCCGACAAACTCGATTTCCGCGGCATCCAGGCCTTCGACGCCCAACGAGCCGTCGCTATGTCCGCAGGGACCGGCGATCTGTCACGCCTTTATGTCACCAACAACGGCTGCCAAACCTGGAGCCTCTTCTTCACCGATCCAGACGCCGACGGATTCTTCGATGCGCTGCAAGCTCGGTTCCGTCCCAACCTTCAAAATCCTTCGCTGATGCTCCTCGGCGATCCCATCCGTGGCCGGTTCCGCCTATGGGCTCTATACCCCTTCGCAGTGAACGGTAAATCCGGGCCAACCGCCGTCCGCTTGCAGCCCGCCCTGAACGGCGAGTCGATCTTCGCAGCCAGCAATTCATCTCTCCTTGTGCTCGACACCAGAGGAGACTACCTGTTCGGCACAGGAGGGCCTCAAGGAGCCCGCATCATTCATAACGACACCGACGACGAATTAGCTCCCCACAGTAGCCTTGCGGTTGCGCCTGTCGGCGATGAAACGGTCAGCTCAGGCATCTTCAGCATTGCCATCAAGACGGAAACAGGAAAGACCCTTCACCGCTGGTGGAAACCTTACTTTGACGTCAACGAGCTATACACGACCCAACGCGCCGTTGCCGTGGGGGGCGACTACAAGAAGCCGGACGACGCCACGTCGGTCGCCGCATATTGCAAAAGCCTCGACCCCGGATGGGGCGGCGTAGTCTGGTACGCCGCGGAGACCCAACCCCACGGCTACCGCAGCTCCGTAGCCTACGACCCCACCACCAAAACCTGGATCACCGTAGGCCCCAACGGCACCGACATCTCCACCGACGACGGCCGCAACTGGCGCGCCCTCACACCCACATCCACCGAGCCGCCAGACGCCGACAAAAACTGGAACGCCCTCTCGCTCCCTTTCGTCTCCGGCCCGCACGGTCGCATCGGCATCCTCAACCCGGCAGCCCTCAAGCCGCAACCAAAACATTAACGCTGCTACACTGCTCCTGATGCGTCGTCTCCTCGCACTGCTGCTGCTCGCCACCTTCGGCCTCCCGGTCGTTGCGCAGGCGCTCACGCTCACGCGAGACCCCGACGCCAATCTCCCCATCTGCTGCCGCCGCCACGGAGCCCACCACTGCACCATGAACCAGGGCCGCACTCAAAACGCGCCCGCGTTCAGCATCCAGTGCCCGAGCTTCCCACGGACAGCGGCGACAGCACCCGTCGGCACCAACGCCGGCCTAACGATCTCCGCGCAGGCCACCTTCGCGCACACCTTCGCACTCGCAGCGACCCCACGTGCTGCCACCCCGCGCCGCCTCACCCGCGAACGCAGCCGCCACAAACGCGGCCCTCCGCAAATCTCCATCTAGTCAAAGCACTGCAGCAACGCGCTTCAAGCGAAGCAATGCGTTCTGCCTGTCCCTGACATTGAACGCCGTCAGCCCTCTGACGATGGAGAATCATGCGTACGTTCTTCCTGGGCTTCGCAGCCCTCCTCTTCGCCGCCATCACTGCCCACGCCAGCATCTTCGGAGA
>JAZKBC010000197.1:3857-15412 GCA_040388825.1 Acidobacteriota bacterium
CCATCGCCGGAGCCACCGTCGAGCTCCGCGCCGGTCACTCCTCATTCCACATCACCGTCCGCAGCGGCGCCGACGGCGGCTTCGCCATCACGCAGGTCCCCCTCGGCGACTACACGCTCACCATCTCGCAACCAGGCTTCGACACCCACCAGCAGACGCTAACGCTCGCCTCTGACACCTCACCCATCCTGCACATCGGGCTCGAAGTCGCCTCCGACAAGCAGACCGTCTCCGTCACGGCGATCCCGGAAACCGCCAACCTCAACACCGTCACACCCACCACACTCGTCGACCGCCAGCTCATCGCCCAAACCCCCGGCGCCACCCGCACCAACTCCCTCGCCATGATCACCGACTACACCCCGGGCGCCTACATGACCCACGACATGCTCCACATGCGCGGCGGCCATCAGGTCAACTGGCAGATCGACGGCGTCGAAATTCCGAACACCAACATCTCCTCGAACCTCGGCGCGCAGATCGACCCCAAAGACATCGACTACGTCGAAATCCAGCGCGGCAGCTACACCGCCGACATCGGCGACCGCACCTACGGCGTCTTCAACGTCGTTCCCCGCACCGGCTTCGAGCGCAATCGCGAAGCCGAACTCGTCGTCGGTTTCGGCAACTTCAACCAGACAAACGACCAGCTCGACCTCGGTGACCACACAGAAAAATTTGCCTACTACGCAAGCCTCACCGGCAATCGCAGCGACTACGGCCTTGCTCCACCAATCACTGCCGTCCACCACGACGCAGCTAACGGCACCGGCGCTTTCACCTCGCTCATCTACAACGCCACACCGAAGGACCAGCTCCGCCTCATTGCCGAAGCCCGCCGCGACTTCTTCCAGATCCCCTACGACCCCGACCCCACAAGCTTTGAAAACCAGCAATACGACTCCAGCGGCCTGCGCGACGTGCAACACGAAACCGACATCACCACAGCCTTTAGCTACCTGCACACCTTCAACGCATCCACTGTTCTGCAGGCATCGCCCTTCGTCCACTACAACAAGGTCGATTACAACTCCAACCCTCACGATCAACCTGTAGCCACCACCTACGACCGCTCGTCAACCTACGGCGGCGCGCAACTCTCACTCAACACCGTCGTCGCGCGTAACAATATCCAGGTTGGCGTTTACTCCTTCGGCCAGCACGACAACAACCTCTTCGGCGCGATCTTCAACGACGGCAGCGCCACCAATTTTTCCTCACGCAATACAGCCAACGGCGGAGTTGTCGAGGAGTACGTCTCCGACAACTTCAAAGCCACATCATGGCTCACGCTCATCGCCGGCCTGCGCTCCACGCAATTCCGCGGCTCGTTCGCAGAAAACGAAGTCGACCCACGCTTCGGCATTGCTGTCCTCGTGCCTAAACTCAACTGGGTCTTCCGCGCCTTCTACGGCCGATTCTATCAACCGCCACCCTTGGTGAGCGTAAGCTGCAACAGCGCGGGAGCCAGCGGCTGCAGCGTTGTCAACGTCGCTCAAAGCAGCGGTGCAGACTTCGCTCCACTGCACGGCGAGCGCGATGAAGAGCACCAGTTTGGTGTGCAGATTCCCTTCCGCGGCTGGCTGCTTGACGCAGGCACCTTCAAAACCCGCGTCAACAACTTCCTCGACCACTCCAACGTTGGCGAGTCCAGCATCTACTTCCCGGTCACCGTGGATGGCGCACTCATCCGCGCCTGGGAGCTCTCACTGCGTAGTCCGCGCTTGTGGAAGTTCGGCCAGGCGCACATCGCATACTCCAACCAGATCGCCGAGCAGCGCGGTGCCATCACCGGCGGCCTCATCTGCTACGACCCCGCTAACACCGGCCAATGCGACGTCGACCCCGGCTACTCCTCCGTAGACCACGACCAACGCAACACACTCAACGCGGGCTTCACCGCAACGCTGCCACGCCACGCCTTCGCATCCACCAACGTCTACTACGGCTCAGGCTTCGTCAACGGCAATCCCGATCCCTCCACGCCCTACGCGAACGACTACTTGCCGCAGCACACCACTTTCGATCTCTCCGTCGGTAAATCCTTCGGCGAAAACTTCAGCGCATCCATCACCGCGATGAACGTCGCGAATCATCGCGTGCTGCTCGACAACAGCCTTACCTTCGGCGGTTTTCACTACAACGACCCGCGCGAAGTTTTTGCCGAGCTTCGCTACCGCTTCAAGTACTGAACCTGCTCGGGTCTATCGCGGAAATTCGCTCTACGCGCCGCCTTCAACAGCGGCCTTGCCGAGAATCTTGCGATAGACCCAGCCATCCACTCCCGGCCCATAAAACCCTCGTGCCCGCTGCACACGCTCATACCCCATGCGCTCATAAAACCGAATCGCACCCTCGTTGCCTTCATACACATGCAACACCATCGCATCGCACCCAGCTTCACGCGACACTACCTCCAGCCGCTGCATCAACGTTGTTGCGAGTCCATGCCGCCGCATCGGCTCCGCCACATCCAGTGTCACCACATACCCCACGCGTCCACCCTCAACGCGCTCCACATGCGCAATCGCAAACCCCACAACGTCGCCCACAAGCTCTGCTATCACCACTCGAGCTTTCTTCGCTTCCGCAAATCGCTGCATCGTTCGCCGCGAAAAGCGAAAAGGCTCGTCGAAGCAAAGGACATCGAGCGCGAACATCGCGTCCAGGTCCGCAGGCGTGTATCCGCGAACGACTATCTGCTTCATCTAATTCGAGGATTTCGCCCGAAACTCTGCAGCTAGTGTCCAAAGCGGTGTGCCGCTGGCAGTTACCCAGTGCCAGTTACCATTGATGCCGCCTGGATATTTTCCACTCGGGTGAAACTGGTTGAATATAATCTCAGTCAGCGCGGAAATCGAATATTCCTCCGAGTCCTTCTTCCACCGGACGGAATCGCTTCTTCCCGTCTTGCCGGTGATCCAAGCATCAAAAGTTGGATCTCCCTCTTTGAATTCAAGATATGAGGGCAGTGCATTTTTGAGAAAGATCGGCTCGTCTGCTTTGACAAGTCCTTCATCCAAAAGAACATGTAATGTCCTTCGGTTCTGTTTGCGTTCTGATTGCTCGACTTGTTCTTCTTTGATCTTTATGTCGATGAGGTACTGCTTCGCTTCTTCCAGTGGAATCGCAACCTTCGGGACCACGATAATTCTCTCGCCAATTTTGTAGGGCGTGATGGTAACGCAGCTCAAATCCACCTGAAAACCACGGAGCCAAAGAACCGTGGTGGTTATCTCTTGAGAGAAGCCCTCCGCGCAAAGGATGATCCTTGGCTTAGAAGAAAACTCCGCAAAGGAAGGCATTTCGACAAAATCGAAAATCCTCTTCCGTGCTTCGGTTAGGCTGATCTCTTCGGCATAATGCTTTTGGCGATATACAACAAAGTAGGGCAACACCTTATCGACGGTCATTGAGGAAACCATCGCAGCATACCGAACAGCTTGCAAATCAGCGTAGCCAGCGATGGGGTCACGCTTCAGCTCGACAACTACAAGGTTTCCATCGCGATCAACAGCCAAGAGATCAAGACGATCATCACTATTCACGAAACGGTCGAACTCAGTCGTGACAATCAGCAGTTCTTCGCCAAGCATCTCCGGATTCTGCTGAACCCATTCCTGGATATGTTTGCGTTCCCAAATATTCAACCCGGCGAAGCTATTGGACTCCACTTTTTCGGCTGTATCGAATCCATTTGATATCGAGAAAATCACTCAACGCCCACTTTCCTCTAACGAAGCGCGTGTTGTCATCCCAGAAAGCCTAAACCGCAACCGTGAAGCTCTCTTCCGTGCGGGTCACCGCGCGATACAGCGTGTCGCGCTCGAACGGCACACGTCCTGCTTCGGTGATCAACCGCATCAGGTCCTGCCTGCGCAATCCCTGCGGCGTACTCGCTCCGGCATCGTGATAAATCTTTTCTTCCACCACGGTTCCGTCAATATCATCCGCGCCAAACCGCAACGAGATCTGCGCCATCTTCGGCGTCACCATCTGCCAGTAGCTCTTGATGTGCGCGAAGTTATCCAGCAACAGTCGCCCGATCGCGATCTGCTTGATGTCCAGCATGCCCGTCGACTTTGGCAGGTGCTCCAGCGCCGTGTTCTCCGGGTGAAAGCTCAGCGGAATGAACGTCTGGAAGCCGCCCGTCTCATCCTGCAGCGCACGCAGCTTCAGCATGTGGTCCACGCGATCCTCATCGTTCTCGATGTGCCCATACAACATCGTCGCGTTCGACTTCAGCCCGGCCTTGTGCAGCAGCCGCGCTGTCTCCAGCCACTCGCCGCCGTCAATCTTGTGATCGCAGATGATGTGCCGCACGCGGTCCGCAAAAATCTCCGCGCCGCCGCCCGGGCAAGAATCCACACCCGCCAACTTCATGCGTTCAATCACCTCGGCAATAGACATCTTCCCAATCTTCGCCAGGAAAGAAATCTCCACCATCGTGAACGCCTTGATGTGCACCTGCGGATAGCGTTCCTTCAATCCGCTTACCAGGTCCATGAAGTACTGGAACGGCAGATCGGGATGCAGCCCACCCACAATGTGAAACTCCGTCACGGCTTCGGTCAGTCCCTTGCCCGCGGTCTCCCACGCCTCTTCGAGTGCCATCGTGTAGGTATCGGCGCTGCCCTTCTTGCGTCCGAACGCACACAGCCGGCAACTCGCCACGCAGACATTCGTCGGATTGATGTGCCGATTGACGTTGAAGTAGGCAATGTCGCCATGCAGCCGCTCGCGCACCAAGTTCGCCATCCAGCCCAGCGCGAGAATGTCACCCGAGCGATACAGCGCCACGCCGTCATCAAACGTCAGCCGCTCGCCGCGTTCCACCTTTGCCGCAATCGGCACCAGCGCCGCGTCGTCTGTTTGAAACGAGTGCCGAGGCCGTGAGCTCAATCCGTTGGCTTCCATACTTACCTATTCTACCGCCGACGGCCACAGCCCTGCTTGGGCTACTTCGCAGCCGCCGTTTCGCCGAAACCCGAGTCAACCATGCGCGGCTGCAGAACCATGCCATCGTACAGCGTTGCGCCAATCAAATGGTCACCCACCGGACGCACGAAGCGCAGATTCCAGCCCGCGTCAAAAAAGCTCACATGGTAGTCCGGCAGACGCACCACGAAAGCAAACGTCGAGTTGGATGCCGTCACCAGCACCCGGTGTCCCAGCGCGTCGTAGAACAGACCATCCACCTGCGTAACGAACAGGTTATGCAGCGTCTTCCAGCTCATCCCATAGTCGGTCGAGTAGAACACGCCCTCGCGCCCGCCAACCCACAGGTTGTTCATCCCGTCCATGCTGATCGACGCAATCTGCGTCAGCTCAGCCGGCAGCGCGACGGGATCCCACGTCGCGCCGTCGTCCATGGAGAGCTCGATCCGCTTCAGCGTAGCCGCCATTACCGTGGACTTCTGCAGCGCAATAAACCGCGTCTCCGGCATCGGCAGCGAAGCCACCGGCTTCCAGTTGCCCCCGCTCGCGTCGCCGCGCATCAGACCATCGGATGTCCCCGCAAAGGTCTCGTGATCGTTGGTCACCATCGCGTACACTACTGTGTCCAGACGCTTCACCACCGGCAACGCTTTCACCGGCACCGTCTTGCGCGGCACTAGCTTGTGCGGAACTGGGCGCCCACGCCGCCCTGATGTCGGTCGCACATGTGGCGCCGGTGGAGGGGGAGGGTCCTGCGAAGGTGCAGCTGGTATAGCAGCCGTTGCGCCCTCCAACCCGCTCGAGTCCGTCCACTGCCCATCCTGCAGCCGGAAGACGCCATGCCCTGTACCCGCTAGGAGCGTGCCGTCGCTGGTCGTTGCCAGGCTGAACACATCCCGCCCCCCCAACCCGTAGCTGTTCTGCTGCCAGCTCACGCCGCCGTCCCTGCTTGTAAATACGCCGCCGGTCTCCTTATCGTTGACCAGCCCCACATGTACTGTCGCCGCATTGCGCGGGTCGGAGGCAAACGCCGCGACCTGCTGCGCCGAGAAGCCCGTGTTCGACGGCAGAAACGTCACGCCACCATCAAAGCTCGAGTACACGCCTCCGCGATCGGTTGCGAGTAGAACGTGATTGGTGTCCTTCGGATCAACATAGACATCGTTGATGATGATGTCCGGCGACGTCATCCGCTGCCATCCGTCGCCGCCATCGATCGAACGATAAAGCCCCTCGGTTGTTCCCGCGTACACAGTATTCAGGTGCTGCGGATCCTGCGCCAGCTTCCGGGTCCTGCGCGCTGACGAGGGAATCCCCTGCCCCTTGTTGACGCCGACGCCACCCTTGAACAACGCTCCACCATCGACGCTCTTATAGATCCCCGAGCACGCGCTCGCATAGACAATCTGCGGGTTAGCCGGATCGACGATGATCGAAAATACGTCTGAGTCGTCGATAATGCCGTCCTTGATATTCACCCAGTGCTCGCCACCGTCGGTCGTCTTCCACGGCAGGTGCCACGTGCCCGCGTAAATCACCTGCGGATCGGACGGATCGATCGCAATCGACTCCACTTCGTGCAACTCCATGCTGCCCGACGGGCTGATCAGCGTCCAGTGGGTGCCGTTATCCATGCTGCGGAACACGCCCTGCAGCGTTCCTGCAACCAGCATGTTGCGGTTCGACTCAGACCGCGCCAGGGATCGAATCGACTGCCCATGCATCTGCGCCTGCTCGTACCAGGTCGTACCGCCGTCCTCGCTGATAAATAGTCCGCCATCAGGCCGGTCCACGCAGTACGCTCCGACCATCAGCCGTCTCGGGTTCCGTGCGTCCACCAGGATATGGTCGATCACCAGGTCGTTGCGATGCGCGATGTGTGCGATCCGCGTCCAGCTCGCTCCACCATCCTTCGAACCGTACATCCAGCCCGTGTCTGTGCCAAGGTATAGGTGGCTCGGATTGCCGGGGTCAGCCGCGAACGCACGCGCATCCCCGCCGTAGGGCCCCAGCGCAAACCATGTTGCCGCCCGCACCGGAACCGCGAGAACCGCCAGCAACATTCCCAGACCCAACTTGCACACACTCTTCAACGCCATTCTTTCGCCTGTTTCTCCTTACATCAAGGTTATCTCATTGGATGCAAACGGCGAACAGCCGTGAGTCCGACTGCACCAAGCCGGCTACGTCTTGGCCACATTCACCGAGAGCTGGCTTAACGAGGCCGCAAATGGAACAACGGCTGGCGGGGATCGCTCCCGGCCAGCCGTTGCGGTTTGAAGTACGGGTTATTTAGCCTTTGTGGTGGTGGTGCATCGGCTTGGCAGGGGCGTTCCGGGGAACAGCCTTCACAGCCGACTCATCCACAGGGGTGAGACCGGTCATGTCCAGCGTTGCACCGGCCGGGATCAGGGTGGTCGCCGACGTGTTCGTTCCGGCAGTCCCGGTGTAAACCGAGATGCGCGAAGCATCGACACCCTTCTCTTCAACCAGGTAAGCCTTCTCGTTTACGGCGCGCTCTGCGGCGTAAGAAGCGGCTTGCTTCACTTCCCACTCGTGCTTGGCTTCGGCCCGCTTGCCCTTGCCCACCATATCGGGGGCCGGAGCAGTGTTGCCGACGATCGCCAGCTTGGCCTGAACATCCTGCTGCGCGCTCAGGGCGATGTCGTCAAGGCAGGCCTTGGCTTCATTGTCCACGCGAGTGGGACGCTTGGTGTCGCGATCGAATGCGATTGTGCAGAGCGACTTGGTTACCACAGCAACCGGTGCCGGTGGAGCCGTAACCGTCACGGTCGTCATCTGCGATGCAGTCTGACCCTTGTCGTCCACCACGTTGCAGGTAACGGTGATCGTGCCAGGAGCCGCACCCGCCGTCGACAGGGTCGCCGTGGAGGTGTTGCCGCTGATCGAACCAGCAGTTGCCGAGTAGCTGTAGGTCAGCGGACGGTTCTGCGGGCTCATGCCGCTCGCCGTGATCGTGGAAGGATCACCCGGGTTCACGGTCGAGGGGTTCGCCGAGCAGCCAACGGTCGGCGGCTCGAAGGCCTTCACGGTGAAGGCAGCAGAGCAGTCAGCCATCTCGCCGGGCTTGTTGCCCTCGGTGATGTGACCCGTCACCTTGTAGGTGCCGGCTGCAAGAACCTTGGTGTCCACGCTGGCGACGTTCGAGGTGCCAGACGGGGTGACGCCACCCTCGGAGGCCCAGGTGTAGGTCGGGGTCTTCTTGGGGTTCAGGTTGGTGGCTGTTCCAGTCACCGTCACCACATCGCCCGGATAGATATCGCCGGTCGGAGCGGTCACCGAGCAGGCATACGTAACCGGCGGCGGCGGGATGATGTGGCCGAAGTGCACCAGGATACCGGTGCTCAGCTCAGCCGCGCCAACGTTGCCGCGTCCACCCAGCCAGGGGGTCCCGGTCACAGGAATCGGGGCCGTCGGGCCATAGTCCACGTGCATGTAGCGATAGTCGGCCTCAAACAGGCGGATACCGAAGCGGTGGTCGAACCAGGGCAGGTCATAGTCCATGCCGCCGCCTACGACCAGGCCGGAGCCCCAGGTGAACGGCTCATGCTCGAACGCCGCGGGGGCGTCATTGTTGGGACCCGCGCTGTAGGTTGCGCCGGCCAGGCCATGCGCGAACAGCGTGAAGTTCTGCATCGGCGCACGGAAGATCGGGCCGGCATAGTAGCCGTACACTGCATCATTCTGTCCGTCCGGGCCGTAGAACGATGCGATCTCTCCACCAACATACTTGTTGAAGTAGTAAGCTCCGCTGAGCGCCGCACCCTCGTCAATCGACGAGAAAGCGATGTTGGCGGGCTTCACCTGACCATGCGCTCCAAAGTACGAATAGCCCATGAAGATATCAACGCGCGAAGGATTGGGCGCGCTCGACGCGGCACTCGTCTGCGCGTTCAGGCTCACGGCTCCCAGGCTGACCGCACATGCAGCCAGCATGATGTGCCGGCCGATATTGCGAAAATGGCGATAAGACATTCGACAATCCTCCACTCAATAAAGAAAACTTACTGCTAAAATGTTCCGCAGATTCCTCTTACAACCGGATCCGCTCTACTGTTGCTGATTCCACAAAAGTGTACAGCAGATGCTTCGCGTGTCCAGCACAAAAAACGTAGCAACCTGCAATATTCCAACTTTACCGCTCACATCTGGTGCTGCAACATCCTATTCAACCGCGAACCTCGGGAGTAATTCGGGCGATACCCGCTTCCTCCTCCGGCTGTACCACCGGCGATACCTCCCGCCGGCGAATCCTGATTTCAAAGCTCAGTCCAGGTTCAATGTCTGCCGGACTGTGCCTCGTGACGCCTGAATCTTTTCCTGTAGAAGCGTAATTGCGTATAACAGTTGCTCGGGACGCGGCGGGCAACCCGGAACATACACGTCCACCGGAATTACCTGGTTCACTCCCTGCAGCAACGCGTAGTTGTTGAAAACTCCTCCCGACGTCGCACAGGCGCCCATCGAGATGACCCATTTCGGCTCCGGCATCTGCTCATAAAGCCGACGAATCACCGGTGCCATCTTCTGTGATACGCGCCCCGCGATAATCATCAGGTCGCTCTGCCGAGGGCTCGGCCGGAATACCTCCGCCCCGAACCGTGCAATGTCATAACGGGAACCACCCATCGACATCATCTCGATCGCGCAGCAGGCCAGTCCAAACGTCATCGGCCAGACCGAGTTCTTCCGCACCCAGTTGATCGCCGCGTCCATCGAAGCCAGAACAACACCCTCCGGCTGCTCATCTCCCCAGTTCACCTCGTCCAGCTTCTCGCGGTTCTTGCCGAAGCTGTCCAATGTGCCGAAGATGTAGCGATCTTTGTGCCCGCTCGCCGCAGGCCGTCCGTTGGTGGTCGTCTGGTTGGAATCTGTGCTCATGACTTCAGTATACGGTCCATCCGTACTGCCGCTGGTACTGTGTCCCAATAGCTTTTGTTCGGTTTCTGAACGAACTTCGGTGCACTACTCGTATGCCGTGTAGGATGCACGGCTGCTTCAGCTGGTTGGCAGCGCGTTGCACGGAATCTGTTCCACTGCCAGACCGGAAGCCGGTCGCTGTCCAGCCCGCAGGTCCAGCTTCACCCGGAACTCCAGCGACTCGATCCGCCCCAGGGGCGTCGGTTTCGCTCCGGCCACAACCTCGTGCGGTGTATCAGCCAGGTGCAAAGCCACCGCTGCAGCCATCCGCCACTGGTCGGCGGTTCCCGGCGCAATCGCCGAGCTCAAGATGTCCAGCTCCGCCTCGGGTTCCGATCCCACCAGCCCAGCGACCTCGGCCTCGGCCTTCGCGTCGCTGCCCATCACCCCGGGATACAGCCGCGCCAGCCGGTCGAACTCCGCCGCATTCGCCGCGTAACGGAACCTCCGCGGGTTCCACGCCACCGCATCCTGCGCCCGGAACGAAAAGTCTGTGCTGATCAGCAGCGGGCTCACCGACCGATACGGCGGCGTCGCCAGCTCGGCATAGTCATGCTGTCCGCGAGCCACTCCGGCCGGCAGCACCCGCACAATCCACCCCGAAGGCAGCGCCTCCAGCATCAGCTCCATTCCCGCGCCCGGCTGCCCGGCAAACAGCCGAACGAAGCTCTCGCCCGCCTTCACCTTGCCGTCGATCACCACCCGTGAACACGTTCGCCCCTTCGCTACCGGCAAACGCTTCGGAGCCTGCGCCACCCCGGACGAAGCCAGCAGCAGCGCCACCAGGGCGTACCCCAGCCGCTTCTGTCTCCGGGATCCCTCGCGCTTATCGGCCATCGGTGGCGTTCTCCTCAATCGCCTTCAACAAGGCCTCCCGCAGCTCGCTCTCCTGTGCTTCGTTCAACCCCACGCCCTCCTTGGTCAGGTAGAAGACGTCGATCGCCATCTCGCCTTCGGTGTCGATCAGCGCTACCTCGACGTTCAGCCCCTGCTCGCTCAGCGTAGCGCTTACCGCCCGCAGCAGCCCGGGGACATCCTGCGCCACCACCTGCAGCAGCGTGCTGTGGGCGGAAGCCGCATCGTCGAACTCGATGTTGGTCTCCACCACCCGCCGCACCGCCTTGCGACGTCCACGGCGTCGGCTGCGGAGCATCTGCTCAGCCGAAGCACGACCATCGATCAGCTCGCGCAAGCTGTCCAAAAACCGTGCCCGTTCCCCCGCATTCAATTCCAGCGTGCGGAACGTGTCGGAGAACCGGAAGTTGTCCACCACCACGCCGTCGTCGTTCGCAAACGCGTCCGCCGTCACCACGTTCATACCCCAGGCCGCCAGTGCCCCCGCCATGCCCGCAAACAATCGCGGCCGATCACGGGTCACCAGCGTAATCTCGTTGACCGAGGCTCCCTGCCGCAGCTCCATCTGGAACGGCTCTTCCCCAAACTTCTGGGTCATCTCAAAATGCCGCAGGATATCCCCCGTGCTGCGCGTCTGCAGATAGCGCTCCGGGAACCCTTCCAGGAACCGCTCTACGTCTGCACGCTTGGCCCCAGCCTGCGCCAGCACCGCCGCCACCTTCTCGCTGCTTCCCTTCCACGAAGCCCTTCCGCCCTGCCCCGTCGCATGCACGCGCTCTTCGTCCACGTTGCGGTCCAACTGATTCGCCGTACGCATCGAA
>JAZKBC010000197.1:15422-16659 GCA_040388825.1 Acidobacteriota bacterium
TCGAAAGCCGCCAAAGGTTCTCTGCCTTCCACGGCGTCAACGCATCCGGATGCACCGCATGAATATCGGCATAGGTCAGCAGCGTCAGCATGCGCAGCAGCTCATGCGTCTGCACCTTGCCCGCAAACGCCCGCACCGCCTCCACGTCAAAAATATCTCGCCGCAACGCCGACGACATCTCCAGGTGCATCTCGATCAGCCGGATCACAATCGCCGCGTCGTAAGCATCCATCTCCAGCCGGTCCAGCACCCCACGCGCCAGCCGCCCACTCTCCGCCGCATGATCGTCGCTCGCCCTGCCCTTGCCTGTATCGTGGAGGATCGCCGCCAGCATCAGCAGCCCCGGATTCTGCAGCTCCCGCACCATCGTGCCAAACTTCAGCCGCCACTCCGGCGCACCCGCCGCCGCCGGCTTGCCCAGCTCGTGCAGCGTCTCGATCAGCACAAACGTGTGCTCGTCCACCGTGTAGCGGTGATACGCATCGCGAATCACCAGCGCATCGATCCCATGGAACTCCGGCAGGATCAGCTCCAGCACACCCAGCGCGTGCATCGCGCGCAGGGCATCGGCAGCCTCCGGCCCGGTCAGAATCGCCGACAGCATCCGCCACAGATTCGGCCCTTCCTCCAGCATCGCTGAAAGCTGCGGAATCGCGTCTCCAATCCGCTCCTCGGTCTCCGGCGCTAGCGTCGCTCCGGTAGCAGCCATCGCTCCAAACACCGCCAGCACAATCTCCGGATCATGCGCCGGATCCTCACCGCCGCGCGCCTCATCCAGCTCCAGCCGCCCGTTCTTCAGCCGGAAGCCTTCCGTCGCGCCCAGCTTCACCTTCTTCTGCGCTCCGGGCTTCAACTGCAACCCCGAAGCCTCCATCTCGCGCACCAGCCGCCGCTCAATCAGCCGCGCATGGCGAAAGTACGCCCGCATCCAATAGGCCGGATCGACACTCTGCGCCACCGCCGCAGCTCTGCGTCCCAGCCCGATCCCCTGCTCCGCCGCCGCGTCCTGTGCCCGCCAGTCCAGCGTATTGTCATCGCGTCCATGCCTGTAGTGCAGAAAGCAACGCACCGCCGCCAGGAACGTCAGCCCCTCCAGCAAGTCGCCGTCGGCCTCGGGTGCATCCTCGCCTGTCCGCAGCTTATGCACCCAGTGGCAGACATTCGCATCGCGCAACCCGCCCGGACAATCCTTGATGCTTGGCTCCAGGTGAAACAGCGTGTTGCCATACTTCACATG
>JAZKBC010000197.1:16669-21419 GCA_040388825.1 Acidobacteriota bacterium
GCCAGCTCCGAGCCGATCGCCTTCGCTTCTTTCATCCACCGCTTCGGCGAGGTCTTGGCAGCGAGCTTTTCGAACGTCTCCGCATCGCCACCAATGCGGCGCAGGTCCATCAGCGAGATTGTGAACTCCACATTGTTCGGATCGAACTTGTCGCACTCACCCGGAGCCCGCGTCGTCGCCGCCAGCTGTAAACCGCAATCCCACATCCCCTGCGACACGCGCCGAATCGGATCCTTCGCCCGCGCCATCTGCCCCTTCTCCACGCAGAACAGCAGATCAACATCCGAGCACGGAAACAGCACGCTGCGCCCATACCCGCCCACTGCCGTGACCGCGACACCTTCGCGCAGCTTCGGGTCCGCAGCCGTCTCCGCATCCCACAACCGCATCACCAGTTCATCCACCAGCGCGGCCCGTGCATGGGCACACGCCAGCCCATCGCCCGTAGCCTCAAACGCCTGGCGAATTCCACCGATACGGCGCTCATACTCCGCGCGCAGCGTCTCGTCCAATTTCCCACCTCGTGCTTTCGTCTCGTGTTCCGTTGCGCTCACCCCCCTTTACAGCGCGATCTCCCCACGCTCGTCGTTGCGGATCCGGATCGCTTCATCGATGGACGAGACAAAAATCTTGCCATCGCCAATCCGTCCCGTTCGTGCGGCGTTGATGATCGCTTCCACCGCCTTGTCCTTCATCTCGTCGGAAACAACCAGCTCCAGCTTCACCTTGGGTAGAAGGTCCACCGCATACTCTCGTCCGCGATAGAACTCCGTGTGACCCTTCTGCCGTCCATGTCCACGGGCCTCGAAAATCGTGATGCCCGATACGCCCGCTTCCACCAATGCTTCTTTCACCGCATCCAGCTTCGAAGGCTGAATGATCGCTTCAATCTTCTGCATTTCTATCTCTCACAATTCTCAACTTCGTACGCAAAGCTCGACCCGATCTTCCGCCGTCTCTACGCTCTACTCCCTACGCTCTACACTCTGCTTCTAGTGGGACTCCCAGTCATATCCCTCTTCGCCGTGCTGGGATACGTCCAGGCCTTCCCGCTCATCCGCTTCATTCAAGCGCAGGCCAATCAGCTTATCAACTACAAATAGAATTATCAGCGTTCCCACGGCGGAAATCGCCCATGCCAGTAAAACCCCGGCGAATTGATTCAAAATTTGACGGTGATTCCCTTCCAGAAACCCCACCGCCTTGCCCTCGCCAAAGACCGCATTCACCTTGGAAGTGGCAAAAATCCCCGTCAGGATCGCTCCCAACGTCCCGCCCGAGCCATGCACGCCGAACGCATCCAGCGCGTCGTCGTAGCCAAAGCGGTTCTTCACCAGAACCACCATCCAGAAGCAGAACACGCCTGCGATTAGCCCGATCCAAAGGGCGCTCATCGGCGACACGAACCCAGCCGCCGGCGTAATCGCCACCAGCCCCGCCACCGCTCCCGAAATCCCGCCCAGCGCCGAAGGCTTTCCACTCCTCAACCACTCCGCCGCGCACCAGCCGATGACACCTGCCGCCGCTCCAAACTGCGTCGCCACGAACGCTGAAGTCGCCAGCCCGCTCGCTCCCAGCGCCGACCCCGCATTGAATCCAAACCACCCAAACCACAGCAGGCACGCTCCCACAAAGCTCAGCACGACCGAGTGCGGAGGCATTGCCTTCTGCGGATACCCCAGCCGTTTGCCCAGGTAAATTGCCGTCACCAGCGCGCTCACGCCCGAGGTCACATGCACCACGGTCCCGCCCGCAAAGTCCAGGCACGGAAACCGTCCACCCAAGCCACCGCCGGCAGCTCCATTCAAATTCAAAAACCCGCCGACACCCCAAACCATGTGCGCCATCGGGCTATAGATCACAATCGCCCACAGCAACAGGAACACCAGCATCGCCGAAAACTTCATCCGCTCCGCAAACGCTCCCGTAATCAGCGCCGGCGTAATGATCGCGAACATCAGCTGGTACACCATGAACGTCTGCGCCGGAATCGTCGCCGCATACGCCGGGTTCGGATCCAGCCCAACACCACGCAGGAACAGATGCTCAAACCCACCCAGAAACGCCGTCCCATGCCCGAACGCCAGCGAGTACCCACAAACCGCCCACAGCACCGTGATCACGGCCATCATGGCGAACGTCTGCATCATCGTCCCCAGCACGTTCTTCTTGCGCACCAGCCCGCCGTAGAACAGCGCCAGTCCGGGTCCGCTCATCAGTAACACCAGCGCCGCACTGGTCAGCATCCACGCGTTGTCACCCGCGCTCTGCGCCTTCGCAATCGCTGTTGCGTTATCCGTCGCAGCCTTTTCCAGCACCGCCATCCGGTCCGCCGAAACCTGCGCCCCCGCAGTTCCAGCCGCTAACAGCATCCCCAGCATCCAGCCCCACCGGCTCCTGCCGCTACACTCCACAACCTTGCTAACTGCTGTCTTCACTGTCCGGAACACGTTGCCTTCACCTTCTTGCGAGATTCCTCTCGCCCGTTGCATTCACACGAGCCCGCCGTCTGCCAGAATCCACCCGCAACGCTTCCACCCCGAAGCGCACCGTGTGCAAAACGCACACCTTGCACCATCAAAGTAGACCAATCGCCTGCGGTTGAATCCGTCGAACACAAATCTACAATATTCGGCATTAAGATCGTCCTTATGTCCATCACCGCGCACTACACCAGCTGGTCCAGCATCCCGCCCGAAGAGCTCAACCCTCTGCTCACCCGCCAGTTCGTCCACGGCACCCAGGCCATGCTCTCGCGCATCGAGCTCAAGAAAGGCTGCCTCGTCCCCCGCCACGCCCATCCCAACGAGCAGATTGCCTTCCTCGTCTCCGGCTCCATGCGATTCCTGCTCGAAGAGGACGGCGCCACGCAGGAGTACATCCTCAGTGCCGGCGACGTGCTCGTCATTCCCGGCAACGTTCCTCACTCCGCCGAAGCGCTCGAACACACCATCAACTTCGATCTCTTCGCTCCGCCGCGTCACGACTGGATCAACCGCGAAGACAGTTATCTCCGCTAGCAAGCGGCCCACAATTTGCATTGGTCAGACAGGCTCCAGCGTCGCGTCGCGAACCTTCCGCGCGGCCACGCGTGCGCATACCGGACGGCATCCAATGCAGCATCAAACCTTGCTGGACGTTCGCGCATCCTTCCTGTAACAATCCCCTTGAGAGCGTGCTGCCAGCGAAGCACTTTCAATCCATCAACAAATCGCAACCGCATGGCCCACAGGAGCCCACTCATGAGCACCGTACAGATTGGCAACAAACAGCTTGGCGAAGGACAGCCCTGCTACATCATTGCCGAAGTCGGAATCAACCATAACGGCGACATCGATCTGGCCAAGCGCCTCATCTCCGTCGCCGTCGCGGCCGGTTGCGACGCCGTCAAATTCCAGAAGCGCACCGTCGAAGTCGTCTACACCGAAAAGGAGCTCGCCACCCCACGCCCCAATCCCTTCGGCGAAACCAACGGCGACCTCAAGCGCGGCCTCGAGTTCCACGAGGAGGATTACGCCGAGATCGCCAGCTTCTGCAAGCAGCTCAAGATCGACTGGTTCGTCTCTCCCTGGGACGAAGCCTCCGTCGACTTCATTCAGATGTTCAACCCGCCCTGCTACAAGATCGCCTCCGCTTCCCTCACCGACGATCACCTCCTCAAGCATGTGCGCTCCACCGGCAAGCCCATCATCGCTTCCACCGGCATGAGCACCTACGCCGAAATCGACCACGCCGTCGAAGTTCTCGGCAAAGAGAACCTCATCCTCATGCACACCACTTCGACCTACCCGGCGAAGTACGAACAGCTCAACCTCAAGGCCATTCCCTCGATGATCGAGCGCTACGGCATCCCCGTCGGCTACTCCGGCCACGAAACCGGCATCCCCACCTCGGTCGCCGCGGCCGCTCTCGGCGCCTGCTGCGTCGAGCGCCACATCACCATGGACCGCGCCATGTGGGGCTCCGATCAGGCCGCCTCGCTCGAGCCCAACGGCATCTCCCGCCTCGTCCGCGACATTCGTCTCGTCGAGCAATCCATGGGCGATGGCGTCAAGCGCGTCTACGAAGAAGAGATTCCCGTCATGAAGAAGCTCCGCCGCGTCGGCGCAGCCGTCTAATCAAGCATGGACGCCTCAACCGAACAACTCCGTGCAGCCAAGAAACTCCGCGATAGCCTGGAAACCCTCCAGGCTATCGCCTTTGACGTCGACGGCTGCCTCACCGACGGCACCCTCATGTGGTCCCCCACCGGCGACGAGTACAAGACCTTCTGCTTCGCCGACGTCATGGGCATCTCCCTGCTCCGCCGCCTCGGCATCAAGCTCGCCCTCATCTCAGGAGAAGCCTCACCGCACGTCGATCGCTACGCACAGAAGATGCACATCCCCTTCGTCGTCAAAGGCACGCGCGACAAAGCAGCAGCCCTGCGCGCCCTCTCCGCCAGCGTCCAGGTCCCGCTATCCCAGACCTGCTTCTTCGGCGACGACATCAACGATCTCTTCGCCATGGATATCGCCGGCGTCTGCGCCTGCCCCGCCAACGCTGCCGCCGAGGTCTTCGACTACGTCCGCGAACGCGGCTTCGTCTCCACCAAGGACGGCGGCAAAGGCGCCGTCCGCGAGTTCGCCGACGCCGTCCTCGCCTCCCGCAATCTCCGCGGCCGCAACGTCTTCCAGATCGAACCGCCCGAGCAGTAACTTACTGCAGCGTCATCACCTCTAACCCGATCACGCCATACCATTTACGATAG
>JAZKBC010000197.1:21429-22246 GCA_040388825.1 Acidobacteriota bacterium
CCAGCGACTCTGACCGCACTGTTCAGTCGGAGGATCTCGTTTGCCGCGTCCCATTCTCATTACCGGAGGAGCCGGCTTCATCGGCTCGAACTTCGTCCACCACTGGCTAGCCTCCGGTCTCGGCCCGCTCGTCAACCTCGACAAGCTCACCTACGCCGGCAACCCCGAAAATCTCGCTTCCATTGCCCACTCCCCGGATTACGTCTTCGTCCATGGCGACATCGCCGACGCCGCTCTCGTAACCAGCATCATCCACCAGCACCGGCCGCGCGCCATCCTCCACTTCGCCGCCGAAAGCCACGTCGACCGCTCTATCCTCGGCCCGGACGTCTTCCTCCGCACCAACGTCGAAGGCACCTTCGTCCTTCTGCAAGCCGCCCGCGCCTACTACGAAACCCTCACTGGCGACGACCGCGAATCCTTCCGTTTCCTTCACGTCTCAACCGACGAGGTCTACGGCACCCTCGAGCCTGACGACCCCGCCTTCCACGAGAAAACACCCTACGCCCCCAACAGCCCCTACGCCGCCTCCAAAGCCGCTAGCGATCACCTCGTCCGCGCCTGGTTCCACACCTTCAAGCTGCCCACGCTCATCACCAACTGCTCCAACAACTACGGTCCCTTCCAGTTCCCCGAAAAGCTCATCCCGCTCATCCTGCACAACGCCCTCCACGGCAAGCCGCTCCCGGTCTACGGCGACGGCCTCCAGGTCCGCGACTGGCTCTTCGCCGTCGACCACTGCAAGGCCATCATCGCCGTCCTCAATAACGGTCGCCCCGGCGAGACCTACAACATCGGCGGCAACAACCAGCGCACC
>JAZKBC010000197.1:22256-26889 GCA_040388825.1 Acidobacteriota bacterium
AACATCTCCGTCGTCGAAACCATCTGCTCCATGCTCGACGAGCTCGTCCCCGCAAGCACCCACGTCCCGCACAACCAGCTCATCCGCTTCGTCACCGATCGCCCCGGCCACGACCGCCGTTACGCCATCGACGCCACCAAAATCACCAACGAACTCGGCTGGCACCCCGAAGAAACCTTCGACACCGGCATCCGCAAAACCGTTCAGTGGTATCTCGAAAACCAGCAGTGGGTCGATCACATCGTCAGCGGAGCCTACGCCAACTGGATCGACGACAACTACTCTGCCCGCGAGACAACAGGAGCCACGGCATGAAAGGCATCATCCTCGCCGGAGGCTCCGGCACACGTCTCCACCCGGTCACGCAAGCCGTCTCCAAGCAGCTCCTGCCCGTCTACGACAAGCCGATGATCTACTACCCCCTCTCGGCTCTCATGCTCGCCGGCATTCGCGAGATCCTCATCATCTCCACCCCGCAGGACACGCCGCTCTTCCGCCAGCTCCTCGGCGACGGTTCGCAGTGGGGCCTCCAACTCCACTACGCCGTCCAGCCATCACCCGACGGCCTCGCCCAGGCCTTCCTCATCGGCGAGCAGTTCCTCAACGGCCAGCCCTCCTGCCTCGTCCTCGGCGACAACATCTTCTACGGCCACGACCTCTCCACTGCCCTCCAGCGCTCGGCCCAGCTCACCACCGGAGCCACCGTCTTCGCCTACCGCGTCAACGACCCCGAACGCTACGGCGTCGTCGAGTTCGGTCCCGACGGCAAGGTCATCTCCCTCGAAGAGAAACCCAAAGCCCCCAAGAGCCACTACGCCGTGACTGGCATCTACTTCTACGACGCGCAGGTAGTCGATGTCGCCAAGTCCCTCAAGCCCTCCCCACGCGGCGAGCTCGAAATCACCGACGTCAACTCCTGGTATCTCCAGCGCGGTCAGCTCCGCACCGAAATCCTCGGCCGCGGCCTCGCCTGGCTCGACACCGGCACCCACGACTCCCTGCTCGACGCCTCGCTCTTCATCCACACCCTCGAAAAGCGCCAGGGCCTCAAGATCGGCTGCCCCGAAGAGATCGCCTTCCGCCAGCACTGGATCGACGTCTCGCAACTCGCCGCACTCGCCCAACGTCTAGGTAAAAGCACCTACGGTCAATACCTCCAGGCCATCGTCGACAACAAGGCCTAATCGTCGGTCCCACAGAACTGCATCTTAACCAGCGAGGCATCGTGGCCGAAGAACCCAATCCAGACCTCGAACCCGCAATCGCCGCGATCGGTTGGCACCGCCGTCTGCTGGACCACTTTCCTCCCGGTCAGTTCTTCCGCTATCTCTGCGTCGGTATCTTCAACACCATCTTCGGCCCCACCCTCTTCTTCGTTTTCAACTACCTCATCAACCGCCGCCACATCCCGGCCTCCTACATGTACGCCGCGGTCTTTTCCAACCTCATCAGCATCACCGTCGCCTACCTCGGCTACAAGTTCTTCGTCTTCCGCACCAAGGGCAACTACCTGCGCGAGTGGATCAAAGCCATGGGCGTCTACGGCACAGCCATGATTCCCACCTTGGTCGCGCTCCCATTCCTGGTCCACCTCTTCGCCAGAATCCTTCCGCACCAGCTCTCCGGCTTCCACCGCAGCATCTCTGGCAAGGACGCCGCCCCCTACGTCGCCAGCCTAGCACTTACCTGCTTCACCATCGTCTACGGCTTCTTCGGCCATAAGAACGTCACCTTCCGCGAACGCAAGCAGCCACCCCCGCTGGAGTCCCGCGCATGACCGCTCGCCCCCTAGTCATTGGCGCCGCCGGCCAGGTCGGCAAAGCCCTCACCACGGCCCTCGGCCCCACCGCTCTCAAAGCCGGTCGCAAGCCCGAACAAGACGGCTGGCTCCAGATCGACCTCGCCGCCCTCGCCCACAACCCCGAAGCCGCAGCAGCCGCCCTCGCTCCCCTGAACCTCTCCGCCATCTACTGCGTAGGCGGTGCCACCGACGTAGAACGCTGCGAAACCGACCCCACCTGGGCCATGGACACCAACTGCCACGGCCCCATCGCCCTTGCCCAGGCCTCCGGCAGCATCCCCTTCGTCTTCTTCTCCACCGACTACGTCTTCGACGGCGCTTCCGGTCCCTACGACGAAACCGCCCCCACCAACCCCATCAGCGTCTACGGCCGTTCCAAGCTCCTGGGCGAGCAAGGCGTCCTCGCCGCCCGCCCCGACGCCCTCATCCTCCGCACCACCGGCGTCTACGGTCCCGACGTGCAGCAGAAGAACTTCCTCTACACCCTCCGCCGCCTCCTCTCCTCCGGCCAAACCATGCGCGTCCCTTCCGACCAGATCTCCACGCCCACCTACAACGAAGACCTCGCCCACGCCGCCATCGCTCTCGTCGCCGCCCATCACTCCGGCATCTTCAACGTAGCCGGCCCCGACCTCCTCTCCCGCTACGACTTCGCCCTCCAGGCCGCCGCCCTCCTCGGCCTCGACACCACCAACCTCCACGCCATCCCCACCTCCGCTCTCAACCAGAAAGCCCCCCGCCCCCTCGCCTCCGGCCTGCTCATCGACAAGCTCCGCTCCACGCTACCCCACCTCCACATCCACACCACCACCGAAGCCATCGAAGCCTGGAAGACCCACGAAGCCCCGCAGAAATAGGCCACCGGCGATATCTCACCTCTCCACCATCGAAGTTGATCCCACCGCGAACTGGATTAGCAGCGGGCTTTAGCCCGCGGGTAACTGGCCACGCCGAAAGAAGGGCTTCAGCCCCGGGCATTCCTTCCGCCGCACCGAGCATCCAACTAGGCATCAACCTGGCGGGCCTCTTCCGCGACCTCCTTCACCACCCTCTAGTAAACTCAAACCACCAAACCACTTACGCATCTCAACCCGAGAGGCCCTCCCTTGAAGACCGTCAGCATCGTCACTCACGCCTACAACGAAGAGGACAACATCGAGGCCCTCTATCTCCGTATCCGCGAGATCATGCAGGCCTACCCCCAGTACGCCTACGAGCACATCTTCATCGACAACCACTCCACCGACTCCACCGCCGCCATCCTCAAGCGCATCGCCGCCGCCGACCACCACGTCAAGGTCATCGTCAACGCCCGCAACTTCGGCCACATCCGCTCCCCCATCCACGCCCTCATGCAGGCCCGCGGAGACCTCATGATCGGCATCGCCTCCGACTTCCAGGAGCCACCTGACCTTATCCCCGAAATGATCGCCGCATGGGAAGAGGGCTACAAGATGATCCTCTGCGTCAAACGCTCCTCCGGCGAGAACGGCCTCTTCTACTGGGCCCGCAAGCAGTACTACAAAACCGTCGAACGCCTCAGCTCCGTCGAAACCATTCAGAACTACACCGGCTTCGGCGCCTACACCCGCGAGGTCATCGACCTCGTCCGTTCCTTCGACGATCCCTACCCCTACTTCCGCGGCATCATCGCCGAAATCTCCCTCCCCAACAAGCGCATCTACTTCGACCAGCCCGCCCGCAAACGCGGCATCAGCAAAAACAACTTCTACACCCTCTACGACATCGCGATGCTCGGCATCATCAGCACCTCCAAGGTGCCGCTCCGCCTCGCCACCTTCGCCGGCTTCATCGGCGCCATCGTCTGCTTCGCCATCGGCATGATCTACCTCATCCTCAAGCTTCTCTTCTGGCACACGTTCTCCGTAGGCATCGCTCCCATGCTCATCGGAGTCTTCTTCGCCCAATCCGTCATGCTGCTCTTCTTCGGCATCCTCGGCGAGTACATCGGAGCCATCTACACCAAAGTCCAGCAACGCCCCTACGCCGTAGAACAGGAACGCATCGGCTTCGAATATGACCCTTATCCCCCAACCTCTAAGAACTAACAACTAACAACCCGCACCACCCCAGGACCCACCATGAAGGACCTAGTCCACCGCCAGCTCAAGCAATCCATCGCCACCATGACCGCCGTCCTCAACGACGAGTCCATCCACGAAGCCGTCATCGCCGCCGCCAGACTCACCGCCGAAGCCATGAAGTCCGGCCGCAAGCTCATGGTCTGCGGCAACGGAGGCTCCGCCGCCGACAGCCAGCACCTCGTCGCCGAGTTCGTCTCCCGCCTCACCGTCGACCGCCCGGCTTTACGCGCGGTGGCCCTCACCACCGACACCAGCATCCTCACCGCCATCGGCAACGACTACACCTACGACAACGTCTTCTCCCGCCAGGTTGAAGCCCTCGGCCTCGAAGGCGACGTCCTGCTCTGCATCTCCACCTCCGGCAACAGCAAGAACTGCCTCAAAGCCCTCGAACAAGCCAAATCTCAGGGCATCCACACCGTCTCCTACACCGGCAACGGCGGCGGCAAGATGGCTCCGCTCTCCGACATCAACGTCATCATCCCCTCATCGGTCACCATGAACATCCAGGAATCCCACCTCGCCCTCGAACACATCCTCTGCATGCTCGTCGAAAGCTTCTACTTCGGCGAAGACTTTTACAAGAAGCCCCAGCAGCTAGCCGAGTAAGACTCCACTGCCCATTCCTGCCATCCCGCAGCCCCTTTCGTTTGTCATCCCGCAGCCCCTTTTGTTTGTCATCCCGCAGCCCCTTTTGTTTGTCATCCCGCAGCCCCTTTTGTTTGTC
>JAZKBC010000198.1:0-3324 GCA_040388825.1 Acidobacteriota bacterium
CGGGCTCGATGCCGGTGGTGTCGCAGTCCATCATGAAGCCGATGGTGCCGGTGGGCGCGAGGACGGTGACCTGGGAGTTGCGGAAGCCGTACTTCTCGCCGAGGACGAGGGCTTCGTCCCAGGCGGCCTGCGAGGCCTGCTTGAGTTCGGCTAGCTGCGGAGTGACGAAGCCGGCGTTGTCAGTGAAGGCGCCGCTGTCGGTGGACTTGAGGTGCTTGTCGATGTTGTTGACCTCGGCGCGGTGCATGCGGATGACGTCGAGGAAGGGCTCGCGGTTGATGTAGAAGCCGGGGCAGGCGCCGCCTTCGATGGTGGCTGATTGAGTCAAGGGGGTTGCGGCGCCTAGCGCGGGGGCGTCGGCGGCGATGCGGGCGGACTGGGCGTAGGCGTCGCCGCAGAGGATGGCGGTGACGGTGGCAGCGAAGGCGCGGCCGGCGTCGGAGTCGTAGGGCAGGCCGAGATCCATGAGGAGCGCGCCGAGGTTGGCGTAGCCGAGGCCTAGCGGGCGGTAGTCGTGGGAGTTTTTGGCGATCTGCTCGGTGGGGTAGCCGGCGGCGTCGACGATGATCTCCATGGCGGTGGTGACGACGGCGATGGCGTGACGGTAGGCGTCGACGTCAAACTGGCCGCCGGCCTTGCGGAACTTCATCAAGTTGAAGGATGCAAGGTTGCAGGCGGAATCGTCCAGGAACATGTACTCGGAGCAGGGGTTGCTGGCGTTGATGCGAGCCGTGTTCTTGCTGGTGTGCCACTTGTTGATGGTGGTGTCGAACTGCATGCCGGGATCGCCGCACTGCCAGGTGGCTTCGGCGAGCTGGTGCATGAGCTCGCGGGCGGTGTAGTCCTTGACGGGCTCGCGACCCTTGACGGTGCGGGTGGAGAAGCTGCCGTCGGTTTCTACGGCGTGCATGAACTCGTCGGTGACGCGGACGGAGTTGTTGGCGTTCTGGAAGAAGATGCTGGTGAAGGCTTCGCTATCGGGACCGGACCCGTCGTAGCCGGCTTGCATGAGGGTCCAGGCCTTGCGCTCTTCCTTCACTTTGCACTGGATGAAGTCTTCGATGTCTGGATGGTCGATGTTGAGGATGACCATTTTTGCGGCGCGGCGGGTCTTGCCGCCGCTCTTGATGACGCCGGCGAAGGCGTCGAAGCCGCGCATGAAGCTGAGCGGGCCGGAGGCAGTGCCGCCGCCGGAGAGGGTTTCCATGCTGCCTCTAATCGCTGACAGATTCGAACCTGCACCGCTGCCCCACTTGAAGAGCATGCCTTCGGTCTTGGCGAGGGTGAGGATGCTGTCGAGGGAGTCGTCGACGGAGTTGATGAAGCAGGCGGAGCACTGCGGGCGGCTGTAGCCGGTGCGCGAGAAGGCTACCTTGCCGAGAGTGGCGTCCCAGTGCCAGTTCTGGGCGTCGGAGTTGGGCTCGAGGCGATCGCAGCCGACGTTGAACCAGACAGGCGAGTTGAAGGCGGCCTTCTGGTTGAGGAGGAGGTGGGCGAGTTCGGCGAAGAAGATGTCGGCGTCCTCGGCAGAGGCGAAGTAGCCGTCGCGGATACCCCAGTCGCGGATGCTCTCTGCGACGCGGGAGATGAGGGCGCGGACGCCCGATTCGCGCTCGGGGGTGCCGACCTGGCCGTGGAGGTACTTGGAGGCGACGATGTTGGTCGCGGTCATGGACCAGTCGGAGGGGACTTCTACGTTCTTCTGCTCGAAGATGAGCTTGCCCTTGAAGTCCTGAATGACGGCGTCGCGGAGCTCCCAGGTGAGCTCGTCGAAGGGGGAGACACCGGGCTTGGTGAAGTGGCGGTCGAAACTCAGGCCGCGGGCGCTTTTGAGGCCGGGGGCTGAGGAGGTGGGTTCTGCGGTCTCGGCGGGGTGAGAGGTGGCGGCAGTGGTGAAGGGGGAGGTATAGGTATCGGCCATGGTGGTGGAGCCTCTCAAAAAGTAAAAGTGGAGAAAACGGAGACAGGATAAAGACAGTTGTGCATCGCCAGTCGTATGCGGGCACCGGTCGGGGTTAAAAGCGTTTTCGTACACGTGCTGGATGCCTGGGCGGAAGCCCTCGTTCGCAGCGGTACGCTTGCGGTTCCGACGAACAGAAACCGGAGCCTTTGTGGGGAGCTCACTGACAAGCGGTGTGGCCGGAGGGACGGGCGCTTCACCAGGACTTTCGGTGAAGTTGAAAGTACCGCCGCATGTGGTACGAGTCAAGTATAAAACAACTAGATATTGTGGTGCTGAAGTAGATACTCCCTAATAGCGGGGATACGTCGTATGTACTTCTGTTTTTCTGGGTTTTTTGTGTGGAAAGCTCTGGAGAGGTGCAATTTTTCTGGGTTTTGTGAATGCAGTGTTAACCGACTTTTCAAGGGTAGACCCGGTGGGGGGTGGGGGCAAGGGGGTGGAGACGAAAAAACCGGCCTGGTTGGGCCGGTTTTAGGGGTGGAAATGTGGAGAAGCGGGGCGGGTTGCGGGCCAGGAAAAAGCGCCCCCGGCGAGGTTCCGCCGGGGGCGCTTTTGGGTGGGCCTGATTACTGGATGGTGATGGTGAAGTTGGTGGAGGCGGTGATGGTGGAGTTGACGGTGTCCGCTCCGGTGAGGGTGAGGCTGTAGGTTCCGGCGGGAGCGTTGCCCGTGGTAGTTCCGCCTCCACCTCCTCCGCCGGTGTTGGTGGTGACGCTCCCTGCGCAGCCGGTGAGGGCCAGGCCGCCGAGGGAGAGTGCGGTTACGAAGGCGAGGGCGAGGATGCCGCGGAGGAGATGCGAGCGGCGGCGGAAGGTGCCGATGAGGAGAACACCAGCCAGAGCCGCCACGGGCAGCGGAGCGCGCTGCCACGGGGTGTGAGCCGGAGTTGTGGAGTTGGAGGCGCTGGTTGTGGTGATGGGGAACTGCTTGAGCAGGGCCGATCCGTTCGTTCCGGTGACGGCTCCCCGGGCCTGACAGGCGGCGGCGCTGGTGTAGTAGGTGAGGGTGGCGGTGGTAGGAGCGGTTCCGCTGACGGTGATGTACGTGGGACCGAAGACGCAGGTGTTGGTGAGGCCGGTGCCACCGGAGATGTTGAGCGAGATGCTTCCGCTATAACCGTTGACCGGAGTGATGGTGAGGGTCTGGGTTGCGGAGGCTCCGGAGGTGATGGTGAGGTTGGGCGCGGTCAAGGTGAAGGACGTGGCGCCGACATTGATGTTGATGCTGCCGATGGAGGAGTTGTAGACCGAGTCGCCGGAGTAGGTTGCGGTGATCTGGTCGGAGGCCGCGGTGGCGGAGGAGAAGCTGTAGGTTGCGACTCCGTTGACCAGCGGGAGGGCGGCGTTGACGACGGATCCGGC
>JAZKBC010000199.1:0-19135 GCA_040388825.1 Acidobacteriota bacterium
CCGGCTCGCCAGCGCCCGCTGCACCTCCACCTTGATCCGCGGATGCTGCTTCCGAAACGCATCCAGCACCGGCAGCAAATAAAGACAGGTGTACTCATTGGCCGCCAGCCGCAGCGTCCCCGTATGCAGCGACCGCAGCTCCACCAGCGCCGCCTCCGCATCCGCGCGCAGGTTCAGCATCTTCTGCGCATGATCGCGCAACACCTCGCCTGCATCCGTAAGTCTGGTCCGCTCCAGCAGCGTCTCTCCCAGCTCCGCCTCGAGCTTCGCAATCACCTGGCTCACCGCCGGCTGTGTCCTATGCAGCCGCGCCGCCGCCCGCGAAAAACTCCGCTCCTCCGCCACCGCCAAAAACGTCTCCAACTGAAACAAATCCATGAACCCTGCCTTTGCCGTTGCCCCTGCTTTGCCGTTGCTCTTGCTTTGTCGCTTTTGCCGTTGCTCTTGCTTTTCTGTCTGTCATCCTCGGAGAGGACCTGCTTCACCAACCTCAACCTCGTACCTCTCCAACCATTGCCATCCCCCAACCCTCCGGCCTATCCTTAACCCCAACGCCGCCAACCTATGCCGGCATTAGAAATTCGAATACCTCTCGATCTGAGCATAAGACCGCGTTATGCTACTGTCCAGAGGCATCAGCAGGGAAAGGTCTCACGCGCATGGCCACCAGCAACCACATCGTCTTCTTCGACACCACCCTCCGCGACGGCGAACAGAGCCCCGGCTGCACCATGCACCACGCCGAAAAGCTCCGCATGGCGCACCAGATCGCCTCGCTCGGCGTCGACATCCTCGAAGCCGGCTTTCCCATCGCCTCCCACGGCGACCTCGAAAGCGTCCGCGCCATCGCTACCGAAGTCCGCGGCCCCAAAATCGCCGCCCTCGCCCGCTGCAAGCGCGAGGACATCGAAGCCGCCGCCAGGGCCCTCGAGCCCGCACAGTCCAAGCGCATCCACACCTTCCTCTCCACCTCCGATCTCCACCTCGCCGCCAAGCTCCGCATCACCCGCGAGCAGGCCATCGACCAGATCGCCGAGATGGTCGCCCTCGCCCGCACCTTCTGCGACGACATCGAGTTCTCCCCCGAGGACGCCACCCGCACCGACCCCGACTTCCTCGTCCAGGTCTGCAAGGTCGCCATCCAGGCCGGAGCCACCACCCTCAACCTCCCCGACACCGTCGGCTACTGCATCCCGTCCGACTACGCCGCCATGTTCCGCATGGTGCAGGAGCGCGTGCCTGAGTCGAAAGACATCATCTTCTCCGCGCACTGCCACGACGACCTCGGCCTCGCCGTCGCCAACTCCCTCGCCGCCGTCGAAGCCGGCGTCCGCCAGGTCGAGTGCTCCATCAACGGCATCGGCGAGCGAGCGGGCAACGCCGCCCTCGAAGAGATCGCGGCTATCTTGATGGTGCGCAAAGACCGCATGCCCTACACCAACGACATCGTCATGACCGAGCTCTTCACCACCAGCCAGATGCTCACCCAGTGCATCAGCTTCGGCGCAGCTCCGAACAAGGCCATCGTCGGCGCCAACGCCTTCGCGCACGCCTCCGGCATTCACCAGCACGGCGTCCTCGCCAACCCCCTCACCTACGAAATCCTCACCCCCGTCTCCGTCGGCTACAAGGGCCAGAACATCGTCCTCGGCAAACACTCCGGCCGCCGCGCCCTCGAACACCGCCTCACCGAGCTAGGCCACAAGCTCTCCAAGGAAGACCTCAACACGGTCTACGAACGCTTCACCGAACTAGCCGACCGCAAGAAGTCCATCTACGACCAGGACATCATCGCGCTATTGCAAGAGGATTCGCACCTGACCTCGACCACGCTGTAAGCACGCCGAGCGAACGCAAGGAAAGATGATGGAAGATTCGTTCAAAACCGCGCTCTTCGTAACAATCATGATCCTCGGCACTTGGTGGATCGGAGCGATCGGAACGATCCTTATGTACTCCTTCACGCCGGAGGCAATCAAAAAATCTTCAATCGCAAGATTCTTCGTCGTCGTGGTCGCTACGGCGATGGTGCTGCTAACACACGAGCACGACCGAATGTTTTACGGGTGCTTTACCGTCGCAGTTACTGGATGGTGGGCTTTATCCGAACCCATTTACAGATTTCTGTTGCATTTTGAACCGATTACCCGCACACTCTCTGGCCTACGTCACGGCGAAACGCGATCCTTAGAATCAATTGAATCGCAAAAAGCTGATTACGAAGATCAAAACTATTAGCAGAGAGAAAAGTATGGATAAGCAGAATTCAGTAAATAGAAGTACCAAGACTCTAATTGAAGCCATGGAACTCATTTATAAGGCCCGACGGTCAGCATTTCGCGAGAAAAACTATGAAGCTTGGGGACGAGCAGATCGGACGATCATGCTTCTCCAAAGATTTGAAATTGAGCGTTGGATGGAACGCCACAGGCAAAACCCAGAGTCACCAACTAAGGATTACTAAATGAAATTGAAGATCGCAATCCTCGCCGGCGACGGCATCGGCCCCGAAGTCACCCGCGAAGCCGTCAACATCCTCCGCGCCGTCGCCGAAGCCGGCGGCCACGACTTCACCTTCACCGAAGCCCTCCTCGGCGGCGTCGCCATCACCGCCCACGGCACGCCCATTCCTCAAGAGACCATCGACATCGCGCTCGACTCCGATGCCGTTCTCCTCGGCGCCGTCGGCGACAACAAGTTCAACGCCCTCACCCCCGACAAGCGCCCCGAAGCCGGCCTCCTCCAGATCCGCCAGGTCCTCGGCGGCTTCGCCAACCTTCGCCCATGCCTCGCCTTTGCACCTCTCGCGGAGAACTCCCCGCTCCGCCCCGAAGTCACCAAAGACGTCGACATCCTCTTCGTCCGCGAGCTCCTCGGCGGCCTCTACTTCGGCCAGCCGCGCAGCTGGGACAAGAAGACCGGCCGCGCCGTCAACACCATGGTCTACACCCGCGACGAAGTCCTCCGCGTCTCGCACATCGCCTTCCAGCTCGCGCAAAAGCGGCGTAAAAAGTTGACGCAAGTCGACAAGGCCAACGTCCTCGAATGCTCGCAGCTCTGGCGCGCCACAGTCGAAGAGTTGAAGCCGCAATACCCCGACGTCACCGTCGAACACCAGCTCGTCGACTCCATGGCGATCCACCTGATGAACACGCCGCGCAACTTCGACGTCGTGCTCACCGAGAACCTCTTCGGCGACATCCTCTCCGACGAGTCCGGCGTCATCTCCGGCTCGCTCGGCATGCTGCCCTCGGCCACCATCGGCGGCAAGGTCAACCTCTACGAGCCCGTCCACGGCTCCGCGCCCGACATCGCCGGCCAGGGCAAAGCCAACCCCATCGGCGCCATCCTCACCGCCGCCATGGTCCTCCGCTACTCCGCCGGCCTCGAGCAGGAGGCCCGCGCCATCGAAACCTCCGTCGACAAGGTCCTCGCCGACGGCCACCGCACCGCCGACATAGCCCGTGGCAACACGGCAGCCAACACCAGCACGCAACAAATGGGCAAGCTCATCCTCAGCGCACTCTCCGAAACCATCGACCGCCACCAATCCATGCACGCCGTCTAGCAGCGAGGTCCTCCACACCCCCTCATCCTGAGCGAAGCGAAGGACCTCTGTATTGGTTGTTGTTGTTGTTGTTGTCGTTGCTTTGCTTTTGCTTTTGCTTTTGCACTTGCACTTGCACTTGCTTTTCTGGTTGTCATCCTCGGAGAGGACCTGCTTCACCCGGAACCACCACCACAACCAAATGCGCACCCTCCTCCAACTCGCCGCCACTCTCCTCCTCACCGGAGCCACGGCCACCCCCGCGCAAATCACCAATCCCGACACCCTCGTCGCCCCACCCCCACGCAACCCCGCCATCCACAAGCCAGCATCAACCCAAGACCTCCAATGGCTCTGGCAGTTCACCACCGGCGACAAGCAAGCACTCCTCACCGACGAACGCTTCAAGCACCTCCTCGCCGACAACTTGAAAGCCCCGCAAGCCTTCTGGCACATCGGCACGCCGCTCTCTGACGCAGCACAGCTCTTCCTCTCCGGCCCCGGCACCATCACCTCAACCGGAAATCGCTACGTCGCCATCACCGGCTGCGTCCCCGACCAATGCGCCCAGCGCGGCCTCCTCTACGCCGACCTCGGCGCCCGCGACCCGCTCCTCCTCTTCGCTGCTCTCCGCTGGAACGAGCAGTCGCAAACCTCCGACGCCCCCAACGCCCCCTTCACCCTCTGGCTCTTCCCCTCGCGCACGCTCGACAACCCCCAGCAACTCCCCGAGCCCATCGCGCACGCTCTCCGCACCTGGCTCTTCGCACCCGGGCACTGCCACCCGCTCAACATCACCAGCGTCCTCGTCGTCGATCCCAACGGCGTCCCCCACATCGAAACACCCATGACCCTCGGCCTCACGCAAGGCCCATGCACCCCACTCACCCCAGGAACACACTCATGAGCACAAACACCGTCCAAGCCCTCACGCCCCGCACGATGTTCGAAAAAGTCTGGGACAACCACGTCGTCGTCGCCCCCACCGGCGAGCCGACCATCATCTACATCGACCTCCAGCTCGTCCACGAAGTCACCAGCCCGCAAGCCTTCGAAGGCCTCCGCCTCGCCGGCCGCGCACTTCGCTGTCCAGCACGTCATATCGCGACCGTCGACCACAACGTCCCCACCACCTCCGTGAAAGACCGCCTCGTCATCGTCGACGAAGTCGCCAACGCGCAGATCAACGCTCTCCGCAAAAACTGCGCCGACTTCGGCGTCGAGTTCTTCGACACCGAAGACCGCTCGCAGGGCATCGTCCACATGATCGGCCCCGAACTCGGCGCCACCAAGCCCGGCATGACCATCGTCTGCGGCGACTCCCACACCTCCACCCACGGGGCCTTCGGCGCTTTGGCGTTTGGAATAGGCACCTCCGAAGTCGAGCACGTCATGGCCACCCAGACCCTCCCGCAGGACAAGCCCAAAACCTTCCTCATCCAGGTCGACGGCGAACTCCCCGAAGGCGTCACCGCCAAGGACATCATCCTCAACATCATCGGCCGCATCGGCACCGACGGAGCCACCGGCCACGTCATCGAGTACGCCGGCTCCGCCATCCGCGCCCTCTCCATGGAAGGCCGCATGACCATCTGCAACATGAGCATCGAAGCCGGTGCCCGCGCCGGCATGATCGCTCCCGACGAAACCACCTTCGCCTACCTCAAAGGCCGCCGCTTCTCCCCCGGCACCGCGCCCACCAATCTCGTCTCGCCCGACGCGCGTCCCGCCAACCCCAACCTCGGCTCCACCACCAGCAACGATGAAGCCGCCTGGAACCTCGCCGTCGAACAATGGCGCGCCCTCGTCACCGATGAAGGCGCCACCTTCGACCGCGAGCTCACTATCGACGCCGCCACGCTCGTCCCCACCGTCACCTGGGGCACCTCCCCCGGCATGGTCACCACCATCGACGCCGCCGTCCCCACCCTCGCCGACGCCAAAACCGAAGCCGATCAAAAATCCTTCACCCGTGCCTACGAGTACATGGGCCTCACCCCCGGCCAGCCGCTCGAAGACATCAAGATCGACGCCGTCTTCGTCGGTTCCTGCACCAACGGCCGCATCGAAGACCTCCGCGCCGCCGCCAAAGTCATCAAGGGCCACCACGTCGCCACCACAGTCCGCGCCATGGTCGTCCCCGGCTCCCAAGCCGTCAAAGCGCAGGCCGAAGAAGAAGGCCTCGCCGAAATCTTCAAATCCGCCGGCTTCGAGTGGCGCGAGCCCGGCTGCTCGATGTGCCTCGGCATGAACCCCGACATCCTTGCTCCGGGAGAGCGTTGCGCTTCAACATCGAACCGCAACTTCGAAGGCCGCCAGGGCCGCGGAGGCCGCACCCACCTCCTCTCCCCCGCCATGGCCGCCGCCGCCGCCATCACCGGCCACCTCACCGATGTCCGCAACTGGGACTTCGCAGAATCCAAGCGCTGAAAGCGCGACATATCCCAGCCTAGGGCGGAAGCCCCAGGTACGAACGCTAAAAGAAGCACAGAGGGCTGAAGGCCCGACCTAAATGAACTACCGAGGAACCACATGACCCCCATCAACATCCTCACCTCCACCGCCGCCCCGCTCCCCCTCCCCAACATCGACACCGACCAGATCATCCCCAAGCAGTTCCTCAAGCGCATCGAGCGCACGGGCTACGGCGACTTCCTCTTCTACGACTGGAGGCGCATCCAGGAAGGCCCCGACACCGGCCAGCCCAACCCCGACTTCGTCCTCAACAAGCCCGAGTACGCCAACGCCGAGATCCTCATCGCCGAGCGCAACTTCGGCTGCGGCTCCTCGCGCGAGCACGCCGCCTGGGCCATCAACCAGTTCGGCTTCCGCGCCGTCATCGCTCCCACCTTCGCCGACATTTTCTACTCCAACGCAGGCAAGAACGGCATCATCCTCGTCCGCCTCACCGAAGAAGAAACCCAAACCCTCCTCGCCCGCTCCACCGCGAACCCCAACCACAAAATCACCATCAACCTCGAACAACAAACCGTCACCGACGACGAGGGCTTCTCCGCCCACTTCGACATCGACCCCTTCCGCAAGCACTGCCTCCTCAACGGCCTCGACGACATCGGCCTAACCCTCCTCCACGCCGACGCCCTCAACCAGTTCGAATCCAAACACAACGACGAATTCTGGCTAGCGCCCAAATCAGCGGAAGTCTCAACCACCACCTAACTCTTTCCCTCCCTCATCCTGAGCGTAGCGAAGGACCTCTGTATTTTGCTCGCAGCCGCACAAACGGTAGGTCACGGCTTCAGCCGTGACATTCAACACCCGCAACAAACCCGGCTTTAGCCGCTGAGGTACAGATGAAGAGGCAGCTACAAATCGCATTGCTCACGTCCATCTGCACCATCACGTTTGCACAGGGGCCCACGCCTACGAACGGTTTCATCCCCGACGAAAAAACCGCAATCAGGGTCGCCGAAGCTGTCCTCTCCCCCATCTACGGAGAAGACAAAATCATTGGGGAGCGGCCCTTTCACGCTCAGTTGGAGAACGGCATCTGGACCGTCAGCGGTTCGCTTCCCGACGGCTGGGTTGGTGGTGTAGCCATCATCCGTATCGACCAACGCACCGGCAAAATCATTTCGTACATTCACGGCAAATAGAAGGAAGATTATGAGCACCGCAGGCAAGACCAACTCCATCGCACTCACCGAAGGCCCCAACCGCGCCGCTGCCCGCGCCATGCTCCGCGGCGTCGGCTTCACCCGCGAAGACCTCGCCAAGCCCATCATCGGCATCGCCAACACCTGGACCGAGATCGGCCCCTGCAACTTCCACCTCCGCGACATCGCCGAAGCCGTCAAGGAAGGCATCCGCGCCGCCGGCGGCACACCCATGGAGTTCAACACCGTCACCATCTCCGACGGCATCACCATGGGCACCGAAGGCATGAAAGCCTCGCTCATCTCCCGCGATCTCATCGCCGACTCCATCGAACTCGTCTCCCGCGGCAACGCCTTCGACGGCCTCGTCTGCATCGCCGGCTGCGACAAAAACATGCCCGGTGCCATCATGGCCCTCGCCCGCCTCGACATCCCCGGCCTCATGCTCTACGGCGGCTCCATCAACCCCGGCCACCTCCACGTCGCCGCCGACGGCAAAACCCCCGAGCCCGGCAGCAAAAAGGAAATCGATATCACCATCCAGCAGGTCTTCGAAGCCATCGGCGCGCACGCCTCCGGCAAGTACACCGACGCGCAGCTCGAAGAAGTCGAAGCCACCGCATGCCCCGGCCCCGGAGCCTGCGGCGGCCAGTTCACCGCCAACACCATGGCCATGGCCGGCGAGTTCCTCGGCATCTCTCCCATCCAGCTCACCGGCGTCCCCGCCATGTCCACCGAAAAGCACGCCGCCTCGAAAGCCGCCGGCGCTCTCGTCATGGACCTCGCCCGCGCGGGCCTCAAGCCTTCGCAGATCATGACCCGCGAGAGCCTCGAAGACGCCATCGCAGCAGTCTGCGCCTCGGGCGGCAGCACCAACGCCGTCCTCCATCTCATCGCCATCGCCCACGAACTCAACATCCCTCTCACCGTCGACGACTTCGACGCCATCAGCGAGAAGGTTCCCTTCATCTGCGATCTCCAGCCCGGCGGCAAGTACGTCGCCCGCGACTACCAGGACGCCGGCGGCAGCCGCCTCCTCGCCAAGCGCCTCCTCGACAAGGGCATCCTCCACGGCAACACGCCCACCGTCGGCGGCAAGAGCCTCCGCGAAGAAGCCGGCCACGCCGTCGAAACTCCCAACCAGCCCGTCATCCACACCTGGGACACCGCCCTCAAGCAGACCGGCGGCCTCGTCATCCTCAAGGGCAACCTCGCCCCTGAAGGCTGCGTGGTCAAAGTCGCCGGCCACGAGCGCATTCACCACACCGGCCCCGCCCGCGTCTTCGATAGCGAAGATCTTTGCTTCAAGGCAGTAGAGAGCGGGAAGATCAACCCCAACGACATCCTCGTCATCCGCTACGAAGGCCCCCGCGGCGGCCCCGGCATGCGCGAGATGCTCGCCGTCACCGCCGCCATCAAGGGCATTCCCGAACTCTCCACCACCGTAGCCCTCCTCACCGACGGCCGCTTCTCCGGCGCCACCCACGGCCTCATGGCCGGCCACGTCTGCCCCGAAGCCCAACTCGGCGGCCCCATCGCCGCGGTCCGCGAAGGCGACACCATCACCTTCGACATCCCCAAACGCGAACTCAACCTCAACGTCCCCGCCGAAGAAATCGCCACCCGCCTGAAAGACTTCCAGGCCCCACCGCCCCGCTACAAACGCGGCGTCTTCGCCAAGTACGTCAACACCGTCTCCAGCGCCAGCAAAGGAGCCGTCACCACCTAACCCCAACCTCAGGATGAGGCAACAGCCTTCCACCAACCCTCATCCTGAGCGCAGCGAAGGACCTCCGTATTGGCTGTTGCTGTTGCACTTGCTGTTGGGTTGCTGTTGCACTTGCCTTTCTGGTTGTCATCCTCGCAGAGGACCTGCTGTTGCACTTGCCGTTGCTCCCGGGGTATGCACTCCACAACACCAAACGCATGACCGACAAAATCAATCTCGCCGCCAAGCTCTCCACCTTCACCGACCTCTGGTCGCCGCGCACCATCGCGCACTGCAACGGCTCCAGCGTCATGGTCGTCAAAGCCCAGGGCGACTTCGTCTGGCACAAGCACGACGACGCCGACGACTTCTTCCTCGTCCTCAAAGGCACGCTCGAGCTCCAGCTCCGCGACCGCACCATCACCCTCAACCCCGGCGAGCTCTTCATCGTCCCCCGCGGCGTCGAACACTGCCCCCGCGCCGCCGAGGAAGTCCACCTCCTCCTCATCGAACCCACCGGCACACTCAACACCAGCGATGCCACAACCGCAGCCCCAACCATCGAAATCTGATTTTCCGCAATCCGTTGGACCTGCTTCACGCCCTGGAGGTCAACATTTCAATGTTTCGCAACTTCACCTCGCTCGCCCTATGGAAACAGTTGCTGATTGATCTATTGGCTCCGCCAATCCTCGTTGGCCTGATATGGTTCCGGCGCAACGGAGATGCTTGGCTCTGGGGAAATAAGGATTACAAAATGCTGCCAAGAGAACGCATGATCACCCTTGGCAGTCTCTACATCTTGATGTTCGGAATCACAATCTACGGCTGTATTCAATAGCGGCAATTCGTTCGGGCAATCTTTCGCACCATCGTAAGGAGCAAACCATGGCGACCACCAAAAACCAGCACCCCACCCTCACCGGCTCCGAAATCCTCTGGGCCACCCTCGCCGGCGAAGGCACCACCACCGTCTTCGGCTATCCCGGCGGCGCCATCCTCCCCATCTACGACGCCCTGCGCAAGTTCCCCACCATCCATCACGTCCTCGTCCGCCACGAGCAAGGCGCCTCCCACATGGCCGACGGCTACGCACGCGCATCTGGGAAACCGGGTGTCTGCATGGCGACAAGCGGCCCCGGAGCCACCAACCTCGTCACCGGCCTCGCCACCGCCATGCTCGACAGCATTCCCCTCATCGCCATCACCGGTCAGGTTTCCTCCAAGGTCCTCGGCTCCGACGCCTTCCAGGAAGTCGACATCACCGGCATCACGCTCCCCATCACCAAGCACAACTTCCTCGTCACCCGCGCTGAAGACATCGCCTCCGCCGTCCGCGAAGCCTTCCAGATCGCCACCTCCGGACGCCCCGGCCCCGTCCTCATCGACATCACCAAGGACGCGCAGCAAGCCTCCGCCACCTTCGACTTCGACGCCGCCGCCCCGCGCGCCTATCGTCCTCACCCCATGCTCAAGGCCGAGTCCTCCAGCATCCGCGACGCCATCGCTCTCATCCGCGCCTCCAAAAAGCCCGTCATCCTCGCCGGCCACGGCATCGTCGAGTCCGGCGCCGAACGCGAGGTCCTCGAGTTCGCCGAGTCTCAACAGATCCCCATCGCCACCACGCTCCTCGGCCTCGGCTGCATCCCCGCCGCGCATCCACTGCAGCTCGGCATGATGGGCATGCACGGCGAGAGCTGGGTCAACAACGCCATCCAGGAAGCTGACCTCCTCATCGCCCTGGGCATGCGCTTCGACGACCGCGTCACCGGCAACCTCGCCAGCTACTCGCCTCACAGCAAAAAGATCCACATCGAAATCGACCCCAGCGAAATCAACAAGAACGTCAAAGTCGACGTAGCCCTCATCGGCGACCTTCGCGAAGTCCTGCGCCTGCTCCTTCCGCTGCTCACCACGGACATCTATCCACTCTCCAAAATTCACGCACCCTGGCTCGACGAGATCAACGCCAGCAAGGGCAACGCCGCCGTCCGCGACATCATCAACCTCCCCGACAACGGCCACCTCTACGCCGCCCACGTCATCCACGACATCTGGCGCGAAGCCCAGGCCGCCGGCCGCCTCGAACAAACCATCATCGTCACCGACGTAGGCCAGCACCAGATGTGGGAAGCCCAGTACTTCAAACACGAAGCCCCGCGCTCACTCGTCACCAGCGGAGGCCTCGGCACCATGGGCTTCGCTCTCCCCGCAGCCATCGGCGCCAAAGCCGCACAGCCTCAAAAGGACGTCTGGGTCATCGCCGGCGACGGCGGTTTCCAGATGACCGCCTCCGAACTCTCCACCATCCAGCAGGAGGGCTACGCCATCAACATCGCCGTCATCAACAACGGCTTCCTCGGCATGGTCCGCCAGTGGCAGGAAACCTTCTACGACAAGAACTACTCCGCCAGCCCCATCCTCTCACCGGACTTCGTCATGCTCGCCGCCGCCCACGGCATCGACGGTGCCCACGTCAACAAACGCGCAGACGTCACCCCCACCGTCACCAAGGCCCGCACCAGCGGCAAGCCGTTCCTCATCAACTTCCAGGTAGAAAAAGAAGACGGCGTCTACCCCATGATCGCCCCCGGCGCCGCCCTCCACGAAATGGTCCGCCGCCCCGTCCACGACCCCCTCCTCGAAACCGCGGAGGACGAATAAAGGATTAGCGCGGTCTTTGAATAAAGCTCGGTATTAGGTAGAGAGAGTTCGCCGAACTCTACTTCAATTGGAGCAATAAACTATGTTCAAGAAGTACTGTAGGCTTGTTTCCGCCGTTTCGACCGAAACACACGACCACTATGACTGCGATGCATGCACTTGGGAGGGTATTGACGTCCCCAAGGGCAACCGGGAACAGGCGTTGGAAGCCTTCGCTAATCACGATTGCCTGCGCTACGTTCACGCACCGAACGTTCGTCCATAAGCCAAACTGGTTGGCCCATGTGAAAGATATCTCGTTCACGTGGGCCGCCGACATTCTCAGGACTTGTCATGTACCAAACGATTAAACGTCACATTGAAGCGCGTCGAGACAAACCAGCCGCCCTGTGCGCTCTATTGCTCACCTTCGGCTGCAACTCCACCCCCACGCCGTCCGCGCCCAAACCCACGCAACCCACCCTCACCTACCCCGCCCGCCCCACCACCACCCCACCTCCCTTCAAACTCTTCCACACCACCCCCGACTCCATCACCTTAACAACCACCGAACAAGCCACCGACGACCAGATCGCCGCCATCGTCTACCAACTCCACGACGCCGCCCAGTCCCACACCTTCGACGCCCTCCACCTCCCGCAAAAGCTCATCGACGCCCGCTCCCCCTACATCTGGTTCCACCTCTACCGCGGCACAAAATGCGCGTCCGAAAAATACACGCAAGGCAAACTCCCCTGCGGCAACGCCTACCACGCCGCCGCCGACTACACTCTCGGCGGCTTCAAGAACCCCAACCACGACGACGGCCTCCTCCTCCACAACAACGGCCAGTCCACCGAGCTCTGGAACCCCGACGCCCCCGCAACGCACTAAACTGATCCCCATGCCCCCACCCCTCAAACCCGCCGCCGACCCAGATCACGGACCTCCGCTCAACCCCGTCTGGGTCGGCCGTTTCGAAGTCACCGCCGCCCGCGGCAACGAGCACCTGGCTGGATACACCCACGCCTTTCTCTGGATCGCCGCCCGCGCCGCTGACTCGCTCACTCTCAAATCGCAAGTCGCCTCCGCGCTCCACACTCTCGGCCTCACCGTCGTCCGCGGCGACGACATTGAAGAAGCCCTCCACGAAGACAAGTACTCCACCGAAGTCCGCAAGCTTATCCGCGAAGCCAAGCGCAACGTCAACGTCATCTGCGGTCCACCCCACGGCTTCGAAGCTCCCTCCGTCCGCCCGCCCACCATGCTGCAGCTCAAGACCGAGCGCCTTCTCCTCCGCCCCTGGCTGCGCAAAGACCGCGACCCCTTCGCCGAAATGAACGCCGACCGCGAAGTCATGCGCTACTTCATCGGCCCCATGAGCCGCCAGCAGTCCGACGAAGCCGTCGACCGTTACCTCGCCGCCTTCGATCGCGACGGCTTCAGCTTCCTCGTCGCCGAAATGCGCGACACCAAGGCCTTCGCCGGAGTCATCGGCCTGCAGATCATGTCCGACATCCTTCCCAACCTCGCGCAACCCGCCTTCGAAATCGGCTGGCGTCTCAACCGCGAGCACCAGGGCCGCGGCCTCGCCACCGAAGGCGGCCACGCCATCATCAAGCTCGCCTTCGAAAACTTCTTCCTCGACGAGGTCGTCGCCATCACCGCGATGGCCAACACCCCTTCCCGCCGCGTCATGGAAAAGCTCGGCATGAAGCACCGCACCGACTTCGACTTCCTCCATCCCCGCATGCCGCCCAGCCACCTCTACGCCCGCCACACCCTCTACCAGCTCAAAAATCCCAAACCCTTCGTCCCATCCACGCCATTAAGATCCCTACGCAGCGCATAAAATTCCATCTTTCCCCGGAGTAACGGCCCAATGGTTGTCGAGTACAAATCCTTTGAAGTATTTCCCGGATGGGCCGCGGCCCCTGAGTTCTTCGCGAACATCTTCCAGCAGCACAACTGTACCCGCGTTCTCGAAGTCGGCTCCGGTTGCCGCCCCACTTTCTCCCCCGATGCCGTACGCAGCGCCGGCCTTTCTTACGTCACCTCCGACCGCGATCCCCGCGAGCTCGAGCGCACCGATCCCATCTTCGAGCGGCGCGTCCTCGACCTTTCCAGCGGCGACCTCGATCCCGCCTCAATCGACGAATTCGACTGCGTCTTCTCCCGTATGGTCGGCGAGCACGTCCGCGACGGCGGCCAGCATCACCGCAACATCTATCGCATGCTCGCTCCCGGAGGCATCTCCGCGCACTGCTTCTCCACCCTCTACGCCGTGCCCTTCATCATCAATCGCCTCCTGCCCGACACCCTCACCGGCCCCTTGCTCGAGATCTTCGGCCCGCGCGGCGAAGGCCAGGGCAAGTTTCCCGCCTACTATAGCTGGAGCCGCGGCCCCAGCCCAGCCATGATCCGGCGCTTCCAGCAGATCGGATTCGAAGTGCTCAACTACACCGGTTACTTCGGCCACGGCTACTATCGGCTCCGTCTCGGCCTGCTCGAACCGCTTGAAGTAGCCAAGGCCGCGTTTCTCGTCCGTCATCCCGCGCCACTGCTCTGCAGCTACGCAACCCTCATACTCCGCAAACCTCTCGACGCCAACTGAGGTTCACCTCTCCACCCCAATGGCACCGCGCTCTTCATGCTCCATCCACACAAAGAAGGAAACCTCATGCTCCATACCTTCGTCGCTCTCGTCCAGGACAAACCCGGCGTCCTCACCCGCGTCGCCTCCCTCTTCCGCCGCTTGAACATCAACATCGTCTCGTTGACGGTAGGCGAAAGCGAACGCCCCGACACCTCCCGCATGACCATCGTCTGCGACGCTCCCGAGCACGCCGCCCATCGCATCCGCGCCTCGCTCTACAAGCTCGAAACCACTGTCCACGTCGACGAAGTCAACCGCACCGAAGCCGTCGTCCGCGAGCTCTGCCTCGTCAAAGTAGCCGCCGGCCCCAACCAGCCCCACGGCCTCCACTCCCGCTCCCAAATCTTTGAATTGGCCACCGTCTTCCGCGCCCGCGTCGTCGACCTCGCCCCCGAATCCGTCATGCTCGAAATGACCGGCTCCGCCTCCAAGATCGAAGGCCTCCTCCAGGTCCTCCGCGAGTCCGCCTACGAAGTCCTCGAAGTCTCCCGCACCGGCCGCATGGCCATGCGCCGCGGACACCACACCAGCCGCGTCCTCCAGGCCCTCGGCACCAAACCCGCCGACGGCACCGAAGCCCCCATCCTCGACCTCCCCGACGACGAAGCCCTCCCCACCGAGTTCGAAGACAACGACTAGCTCCAGCCCACAACAACCCGGGGTGGCCCATCCTTTCGCGCACTTTGCCTCGCTCCACCCTCGACGAGCACGTCACTGTCGGCGGCCGCTTTTTCGACGTCCTCACTGGCGAGTACGATCTTCACACCCTTGCAAACGGAGACACGCTCCTCCATCTCAGCAGCAAGGAGCGTCTCTCCACCGACTTCAATGCCTACGCCGCACTTTGGTCTGACGCCGTAATGCACGACATGCAATCCAACATCCTCCACGTCATTCGCAACCGCTGCGAGCACCCTGCACCCCAACTCACCTTCACCCAAAATCTTGTCAAGCCCCCTAAACCTCGTCCACACCCCTAAACCCGCTCGTCACAACGAGATCCAAGCCAATAAACTTTGGCCCTCTTGCCCCATCCAAGCGAGTAAAATAAAGACAGGGTTTAAGCCCGAACTTTCGCTTCAAAACCGCATCACGAACATCCTAACGAACCACCAATGTTTTCAGGATTTTACGTACGAAGGGTCCAGCATTTTCAGGACTTTACTCCCTGACAACACCACAAGTCCGGACCTAACCCGCTTCTTCCGAAGACTTTAGGCCAAAACTACCGGGGGTACCCCTCCCCCCGCAAAGGATCGAACTCGCAATGGCAAAGACTTACCACGACGCAGACGCCGACCTCTCCCTCATCCAGTCCAAAAAGGTCGCCATCATCGGCTACGGCTCCCAGGGCCACGCCCACGCCCTCAACCTCAAGGACTCCGGAGTCCACGTCAAGGTCGGCCTCCGCCCCGGCTCCGCCAACGCCAAGAAAGCCGAGCTCGCCGGCCTCGAAGTAGCCTCCGTCGCCGACGCCTCCAAGTGGGCCGACGTCATCATGGTCCTCGTCCCCGACCAGACCGCCGCAGCCGTCTACAAAGAAATCGAACCCAACCTCACCGCCGGCAAGACCCTCATGTTCGCGCACGGCTTCAACATCCGCTTCCGCACCATCACGCCGCCCAAGGATGTCGACGTCTCGCTCGTCGCTCCCAAGTCCCCCGGCCACCGCGTCCGCGAAGTCTTCACCGAAGGCGGCGGCGTTCCCGCGCTCGTAGCCGTTGAGCAGGACGCAACCGGCAACGCTCTCGCCAACGCGCTCTCCTACGCCAAAGGCATCGGCAGCACCCGCGCCGGCGTGCTCGAAACCACCTTCACCGAAGAGACCGAAACCGACCTCTTCGGCGAGCAGGCTGTCCTCTGCGGCGGCACCGCTGCCCTCGTCAAGTGCGGCTTTGAAGTCCTCACCGAGGCCGGCTACCAGCCCGAGCTCGCCTACTTCGAAGTTCTCCACGAGCTCAAGCTGATCGTCGACCTCATGTACCGCGGCGGCCTCGAGTACATGCGCCACTCCATCTCCGACACCGCCGAGTGGGGCGACTACGTAGCCGGCCCCCGCATCGTCACCGCCGACACCAAGAAGGCCATGCAGGGCCTCCTCGCCGACATCCAGGACGGCTCCTTCGCCAAGCGCTTCATCGAAGACCAGAACACCGGCCGCAAGGAGTTCGAGAAGTTCCGCAACCAGGACCGCAACCACCCCATCGAAAAGGTAGGCGGAGAACTCCGCGCCGCCATGCCCTTCCTCGACCCCGTCAAGGTAGAGAACGGCACCGTCGTCAAGGCATAGCCCACTCAGCAACGGACCGCTGTTGCACTTGCTTTTGCCGTTGCACTTGCTTTTGCCGTTGCACTTGCTTTTCTGGTTGTCATCCTCGGAGAGGACCTGCTGTTAAGGCCCGCCACAAACCCCAGCCCCATCCCGCCACCCGCGTGATGGGGCTGCAACCTTTAACCCCGCATAACCTGCTCAGTCACCCAATCCGTCCACACCGCCTCACGCCCCGGACAAATCAACTCGGCCCCATTCTCAATCGCATCCACAAAGTTAGCAATCAACGGCGCATGCACATTCGCCGCAACCGGCAGCGACTCCTCGCCGCCCGGCCACTTGATCACCGGCCCATTCAGCGGAGTCAAAGCAATCTCTCCCTCCGTCCCCACAACCCGAAACTCATCGCGACTCACCTGCGAGTTCCACCGCGCATCCACCACGGCCTGCACGCCGCCCGCGTACCCAATCACCGCACTCGCCGAATCCTCGACGCCAAGCTGGTGCACCGCATTGGACCGCAACCCCACCGCCCGCTCCGGCTTGCCGAACAAAAAGTTCAGCGCATCGATCCGGTGCGAAGCCACGTCGTACAGCGGCCCGCCTCCAGCCATCTTCGGATCCTGTAGCCATCCACGCGCTGCGCTCTCCGTCCAGCCGTGATAAATCCCCTCAGCAAACACCGGCTGCCCAATCGCTCCAGCCGCAATCAGCTCCTTAGCCCGCAGCAGCTTCGGATAAGCCCGCCGATAGTACGCCACCCCAAACAGCTTCCCAGCCTTCTCCGCCTCATCAACAATCAGCGAAGCCTCCGCAAAATTCATCGCGACCGGCTTCTCGCAAAGCACGTGCTTCCCCGCTCGCAGCGCGGCGATCGCATGTTCCGCATGAAACACAACCGGAGACGCAACATACACCCCATCAATCCCACAGTCCGTAAGCGACTCCTGCAACGTCGCCCAAGCCCTCACACCTTTGTAAGGCTCCGCCTTCGCCGGATCTCTCGTCACCAAACCACGCAGCGTGCTCCGCTCTTCGGCCTGAATCGCCGGAATCACACGCTTGCTCGTAATATCGCCAATGCCCACAACCAGCCAGTTCACGCTCATCCCTCCAGCATAGAGCCGCAGCCGTCGCGGAGTACAATTCGTCTCAGTCTCACCAGCCGAGGTTCGCGTGCCGCCACTCATTGATGCCTCTGGATCACCCAGCCGATCCATCCCCCGCAAGCTCATCGTGCTTGTCATTCTCGTCGTGGCGGCCATCGCCGCGCTCTCCATCGGACCCTCCATCTTCGTCGACCTCCTCTGGTTCCGCACGCTCGGCTTCGGCAGCGTCTACACGCGAACCCTCGCCATGCAGGCCACCATGGTCCTCGCAGCCGCCGTCGCCACCTGGGCCATCCTTGCCTTTGCGCTCTCCACGCTCCGCAAGTCCGCTTCGCAGTCTTTCACCGGAACACGTTCTATCCTGCTCAACGGCCAGCCTGTTCAGCTCAAGATCGGCTCCATCCTCAAGTTCATCACCATCGCTCTCCCCATCCTCGTCGCTCTTCCAGTCGCATCCTCTGCTTCCGACGACTGGCCCATCTTCGCGCTCTTCATGCACGCTCCACGCGACACCTCCTTCGTCGATCCCATCCTCAATCGCCCGCTCAGCTTCTATCTCTTCACCCTGCCCGCATGGCAGATCCTTGCCGGCTGGATCCTCTTGCTGGCAATCATCATCGCTGCGGCCACGGTGGTCTTCACCGTAATCTCCAGCGGAGCCCAGGCTCTCGACAAATCCCACCCAGCGTCAACACCACCGGCGCGAAACATCTCCATCGCCGCCGCGATCCTCCTCATCGCCATCGCCGCCGAAACCTACGTCGGCCGCTTCGACGTCCTCACCACCTCGCACACCATCTTCACCGGCGCCACCTACACTGACGCCCACATCTATCTCCCCGGCTCCATCCTCATCTGCCTCGCTCTTCTGCTCGGAGCCGCTCTCGCTCTCATCAACGCCTTCCGCGCACCGACCCTCCGTCGCATCTTCATCGCCTTCGCTCCGGCCATCGTCTGCTTCCTCGGCGTCAACCTCGTCAGCGCCTACGTCGGCAGCTTCATCGTCAAGCCCAACGAGCTCACCAAGGAGCGCAGCTTCATCGCCGCCAACATCGACGCCACCCGCAGCGCCTTCGGTCTCGACCGTTTCCAACAGCAGGAGTTCCCCGCCGAAACCACCATCGCAGCCTCTGACCCCGCGCACAATCAGGCCACGCTGCAAAACATCCGCCTCTGGGACTGGCACGCACTGCAGGACACCCTCCGCCAGAACCAGGAGATCCGCACCTACTACGACTTTCCCGACATCGACATCGATCGTTACTCCCTCAACGGCAACACGCAGGAAGTAATGCTCGCCGCCCGCGAACTCAACGTCGAAAAGCTCCCCGAGAGCAGCCGCAACTGGATCAACGAGCGCCTCATCTACACCCACGGCTACGGTGTCACCATGAACACCGTCAACGGCTTCACACCGGAAGGCCTGCCCAACCTGCTGCTCAGTAACATGCCCGTCCAGTCCACCGTCGCTGGCCTCAATGTCTCGCGCCCGGAGGTCTACTTCGGCCTGCTCACCGATACCGACGTCTACGTCAAAACGCATCAGCAGGAGTTCGACTACCCACAAGGCCAGAACAACACGC
>JAZKBC010000199.1:19145-29280 GCA_040388825.1 Acidobacteriota bacterium
CACCACCTACCAGGGCGCCGGCGGCATTCCGATCGACGGCTTCTTCCGCCGCCTGCTCATCGCACTCGACCGCAGCGACCTCTCCAAGCTCCCCTTCTCGGACGACGTGAACTCCGACAGCCGCCTGCTCATGCGCCGCAACATTCGCCGGCGCGTCGCCACCCTCGCTCCGTTCCTCATCTTCGACCACGATCCCTACATCACCGTCGGCGACAACGGCCATCTCTACTGGATCATCGACGCCTTCACCTCCGCCTCCACTTTTCCCGAGTCCACCAGCTACAACCTCAACAACAACGACGTCAATTACGCGCGCAACAGCGTCAAGGCCGTCGTCGACGCTTACAACTTCTACGTCTTCGATACCCATGATCCCATCCTCGCGGCCTGGCGCAGCATCTTCCCCGCGCTCTTCCGCGACGCCTCGCTCATGCCCGCCGACCTGCATCGTCACATCCGCTACGCCGAAGATCTCTTCCAGGTGCAGTCGCAGGCCTACGCGCTTTACCACATGACCAATCCCGAGGTGTTCTTCAACCGCGAAGACCTCTGGACCGTCGCGACCGAACAGGCCACTGACGCCGACGGCGGCACCACCTCAATGCCCATGCAGCCCAACTTTGTCCTCATGAAGCTGCCCGGCGAAGCCGAGCCCGAGTTCATCTCCATCCTTCCGTTCACGCCCGCCAATCGCAACAACCTCATCGGCTGGATCGCCGGCCGCTGCGACCCCGGCCACTACGGCGATGCCATCGTCTACAACTTCCCCAAGACCCGCCTCGTCGACGGCCCGCAGCAGATCGAAGCCCGCATCGACCAGAACGCGGAGGTCTCCGGCCAGCTCACGCTCTGGAACCAGCAAGGCTCGCACGTCGTCCGCGGAAGCCTCCTGGTCATCCCCATGGGCAAGGCCCTGCTCTACGCCGAGCCCATCTACCTCAAAGCCGCGCAAAGCCCCATGCCCGAGCTCCGCCTGGTAGTCCTTGCACTGCAGGACCGCCTCGCCTACGGTCCCACCTTCGAGTCCGCGCTAGCCTCACTCTATGGCGGCCAGCCCTCATCCCTCAGCGCCGGCAACGGCACATCGAGCCAGTCCAGCCAATCTCAACCGGCGACCACACCCGCGCCCAACACCGCGGCCACCAATCCCACAGCGAACCAGCACACGCTCATCCAGCAAGCCAGCCACGACTTCGACGACTACCAGCGCCTCACCGCGCAAGGCAAGCTCTCCGAAGCCGGCCAAAAGCTAGACGACCTCAAGCGCACCCTGGGCCAGCTATCTCAGCAAAAGTAGCCAGTGGCTTCACTTGCAACGCCCCACCCGATTACCAAGAGCCTCGCCCAACGTCTCACGCATATCCAATCCGCCAAGGCAGGTCCCGTGAGAATCGCCATCCTAGCCCTCATCACCACGCTCGCATTAGCCACAACCACCGCACACGCTCAAGCAACCTGGCAAGGCCTGCAGTTCGGGGAAACCCGCGATGAAGCCAAGGCCCAGCTCGCCTCCCAAAGCTTCGCAATGGAGGTCAGCCAGGATGGCATGCTCCAGTCCGTCGCCGACTACGACCTCTATCTTCCCGGCTTCATCCACCCGTTCCCCTTCAAGGTCAATCTCCGCTTCGTCAACAACCATCTCACCAACGTCGACCTCGCCATAGACGCCGTCGCCATGCGCTCCAACTTCCCCGAAGTCGGTGCCGGCTCGCTCAGCTTCGCCGGCAGTCACCTCGCCCAGACCCTCGCCGCCAAATACGGTCACCCCGTCTTCCGCGACTTCGACTGCAGCGCCACCAACCAGAACTCCGACTGCATCGTTACCTGGCGCGGCGACAACCAGGCCATCTCCCTCACCTGGTTCAACGCCCGCCCCGGCATCCAGCTCCGCTACCAGATGATCTCCCCGGAGCTCTAAGACGCCATTCCACCGCAAAAGAAAATCGCCCCCAACCGGGGGCGATTTCCATCACATTTGTCTTTTCGCGAACACTAGTTGGTCGTGATCTCCACGCCGCGCCAGAACGCAACGTGATGCTTCACAGTCTTCGCGCCCGGCTTCGGGTCAGGGTAGTACCAGGCAGCATCGGGGTTCTCTTGTCCGTCCACCAGGACGGTGTAGTAGCGCGCCAGACCCTTCCAGGGGCAGGAAGAACTCGTCGAACTGGGACGCAGAAACGCCCGGTTCACCGTTTCTTCCGGGAAGTACACATTCCCTTCAACGGTCTCGATCTTGTCGCTTTCGGCCAGCGTCTGACCATTCCAAATCGCCTTTGCCATATTCCCCTTCCAATGTTTTCAGTGAGATACGCAGCCACAGCTCCCAAAGACACGGGCGCTACAGGCGAGTCCCGGAGCCTACAGCCGCTCCACGGTCCTCTACCTTTGTATCACAGTCTATTGGAAATGGGAAGTCCCCATTGGTATTCCTACCAAAGCACGTAGATTCCTACTATGCTTTGCGAGCATCCATCATCTTGACCAGACGCTCATAGGTCTCGCGCGCCGCAGGATACCGCTCGATCAGCTCGACCGTCTTCCGCATGAACGGCTGCCCGGTCGCCTGCTGGTACTCCTCGTGAAACTGGCGGAACTTCGCGTACAGGAAGATTCCTTCGCCGTTCGTATCCACGAACAGGTCCGGATCAACCGCGCCGCGCAGCACCAGGGACGTTGCCATCTCCCAGTAGCTCAGCACCTGCCGCCAGTACGCGTTCTCCACCGTCCCGCGCGCAGCTCCCACCGCGCGAAACTCGTCAAAGGTCTTCGGCTGGAACTCCATCCCAACAAAGTTCCGCGCCTTACGCATCGTCTCTTCACGCCTCAACTCATAAAGCTTGAGCACAATCTCCGCATCTGCCGCTGTAGCCATTCCTGCCCTATCCTTTTCTCTCTACGCTCTACACTCTACGCTCTACGCTCTGCTTCTAAGCCACAGCCTCAACCACCGGCCGCGTCTTCTCCGGGTCCGGCTTCTTCAACTCCGCCGGCTCTTCCTTCGCCTTCGGAGGTCCAATCTTCTTCTCATACCCGCACTCCGGCGGAAGATTTGCCTCCACCTCCCCGCCCTTCTTCGCTGCACGCCGCTTGGGCAGCATCTCGCGATTGTTCGGGCAAACCAGGTACGTCCCCGTCGCATTCGCATACTCCACCAGATACGCCGAGTCGCACTTCGGGCACGTCTGGTTCACAAGCTTCTGATTGCTCGTGAAGTCGCACTTCGGATAGCGCGTGCACCCATAGAACGTATCTCCGCGCCGATTCTTGCGCACGGCCACTTCGCCGCCGCACTTCGGGCAAGGAACATCCAGCAGATCCTGTTTCACATACTTGCACTTCGGATAGCCCGAGCACGCAATGAACTCGCCATACTGTCCATCGCGCTGCAGCAACGGTTTGCCGCACTTCGGGCAGGGCTCCTCCAGCTGCACCGGAGGCTTCGATTGCACTTTCTGCGTCAGCTTCCGAATCGTCTTGCACGGCGGATCCTCGTTGTACCCCGGGCACGCCATGAACGGTCCCCACGGCCCATTGCGCAGCACCATCACGCGTCCGCAGTTGTCGCAGAACTCCTCCTGCTCCTCTTCCTGCCCATCGGTGGCCGCCAGGTCCGGCTTCGCGGCGAAGTTCTCTTTGGTAAAGTCGCAGCTATCGGCCTCGACCGTAACCTTCTTCCACAGCGGCATCACTTTGCCGAGCTCAGCCTGCAGCTGCTTCGGCTCGAACACCTCGCTCGACTGCTCCGCTCCGGTCTCGTCCAGCCCACGCAGCTTCATCTGCGGCTGTCCAAACTTCTCCGCAACCTTCTTCACCACTTCCTTCGGAGACTTCTTCCACGCCGCTCCGCTCACGGCCATCGGTTTGAGCTTCGTAAAGTTCGAGCAGCTATAAAAGCTCCCAAACTTGCCCCACTTCAAAATCAGCGGAGCTCCGCACGTCTCGCAGATTTCGTCCGAAGGCTTCTCCCACGCCTTGATGTCTTCCATCGACCCTTCAGCCACCTTCAGCTCTTCCTCAAGGTGCCCATAGAAGCCCTTCAGCAGATCCGTCCACTTCTCCGTACCGTCTTCCACGGCATCCAGCTCGCTTTCCAAGCCGGCCGTGTACTCCACCTTGAAGATGTACGGAAAGTTCTTCACCAGCAGATCCGTCACCACCATGCCAATCTCGGTCGGCACCAGCCGCGCCTTGATCTTCTTCACATAGTCGCGTTCCTGGATCGTATTAATGATGGACGCATACGTCGAAGGCCGCCCAATCCCATTCTCTTCCAGCGTCTTCACCAGGCTCGCTTCGTTGAACCGCGGCGGAGGCTGCGTGAACTTCTGCTGCGAATCGATCTTCACCTTGTTCAGCGCCTGGCCGTCCTCCAGCGCCGGCAGCCGCCGGTCAGCCGAGCTCTCTTCGCTCGTCGCATCCTTCGCATCGCCGCCGTCGCCATCCGCCGCATTCTCCGCAGCCTTGGCCTCGATCCGCGCCTGCTCTTCGGAAGCCTTCGCGTCGCGCGCAGCCTTGGCCTTCTTCGCTTCCTCCTCAAAGTGCAGGAAGCCCGCAAATTTCAGGATCGATCCCGTCGTCCGGAAGTCGTAGCTCAGGTCAGCCTTCGCTTCAATATCCACCGTCGTCTGGTCGAACACCGCCGGCACCATCTGGCTACTCACGGCCCGCTCCCAGATCAGCGTGTACAACCGGAACTGCTCGTCGCTCACATACTTCCGCACAAACGCCGGTGTGTAGTCCACGTTCGTCGGACGAATTGCTTCGTGCGCATCCTGCGCATCCTTCTTCGACGAGTACACATTCGGTGAGTCCGGCAGAAACTGCGGCCCCACATTCTTCTTCACGTACCCACGAATCGCCTCAATCGCATCCGGCGAAATCCGCGTCGAATCGGTACGCATGTAGGTGATCAAACCCACCGTGCCTTCCGACCCAATGTCCACGCCTTCATACAAACGCTGCGCCACACCCATCGTGCGCCGCACGTTGAAACCCAGCCGCCCAGCCGCCTGCTGCTGCAACTGCGACGTCGTAAACGGAGCCTTCGGTTTGCGGCGAACTTCCTTCTTCTCCACCGACCGCACACGCCACGTCGCTTTCTCCAGCTGCGACATCACTTCATCCACCGCCGGCTTGTCCGGAAGCGCGTTTGCAATGAACTTGCCGTCTTCAGACCGATCCACAACGCGAATCGGCTGGCCCGACACGCCCACCATCCGCGCCACAAACTCCGTGCCGTCGCCCTTCGGCGTCAGCACCGCATCTATATTCCAGTACTCGGTCTGCGGAAACGCCGCAATCGCCCGCTCGCGCTCCACGATCAGCCGTAGCGCCACGGTCTGCACACGCCCCGCGCTCAGCCCACGCTTCACCTTGTCCCACAGCAGCGGGGAAATCTGATAACCCACCAGCCGGTCCAAAACCCGACGGGTCTGCTGCGCATACATCAGGTTCTCGTCCACATCGCGTGTGTGGTTGAACGCTTCCTTCACAGCCTTCTTCGTAATTTCGTTAAACGTCACCCGCCGGACCGTGGTCCCCTTGCGCACCGCGGGCAGCAACTGCATCTTCAGGTGCGCGGCAATCGCCTCGCCTTCGCGGTCAGGATCGGGAGCCAGAAAAACTGCATCGCTCTTCGCAGCCAGCTTCTTCAGCCGCTCAACCACCTTCTCCTTGCCGGGGGACACGATCAGCGTCGGCTCAAACGTCCGATGCTTCAGCTCCACGCCGATATCGTTCTTGGGCAGGTCCATGATGTGGCCAATCGAGGCCTCCACCACGTAGTCACTGCCGAGATATTTTCCGATCGTCTTCGCCTTCGCGGGCGATTCCACGATCACCAGGTTCTTTGCCATTCCTTACACCTATAAAAATTCCGTACATCGATGGAGCGGGTCGCCGGCCGAAACCGTCCCCTCACTTCCAATTCCCTTGCAACCTATCACGTTTTGCCAAGTGCAAGTCAAACGCCCCTGCCCCAGACCATCCATACGCACTACGACTTTACTGGTTCCCTTGGACGTTGATTCCCGTCCATCGGAGTCACCAGGATGCAATCTTTTGGTTACGCAAATTTACCGTTCATCCCTGCGGAATCCGCGCCTTCGACAGCACTATGCGCCTAAAAACAACGCACATAATTCTTGCCCGGCATCTGCTTCACTCGTCCCGCCAGCTCCAGCTCAAACAGTGCCGTAAATATTTCTCCCGACACCATCCGCGCTTCCAGCCGCTCGATCAGCTCATCCAGTTGCAGCGTTTCATCCTGCCGCAACTCTTGTATCACAAGCCGCTCATGCTCTCCCATCGGAGCCGCTGCGGAATCGGTCCCAGCAAATAAAGATGCAGCTCCCCCACTCCGCGATTCATCGCCCCCCGCCTGGGCCTCCATTCGCGCCTCCATCTCCAGCCTCACCTGCGACGGCAGATCCTCCCAGATGTCCTCCCACGTAGCCGTCAGCTTCGCTCCCTGCTTGATCAGCGTATTCGGCCCCCAGCTATTCTTGTTCGTCACATTCCCCGGAACCGCGTACACATCACGCCCCTGCTCCAGCGCACATCGCGCCGTAATCCGTGTCCCCGAATACTCCGCCGCCTCCACCACCAGCACCCCCACACTCATCCCGCATAGCGTGCGATTACGAATCGGAAAGTTCTGCGGAGCCGGAAACGTCCCCAGCGGAAACTCGCTCACGATCGCCCCTCCCTGCGCCACAATCTGTTCCGCCAGCTTCTTGTTCTCCTTCGGATAAATCACGTCGATCCCCGTCCCCCACACCGCGACAGTCTTTCCACCCGCTTCCAGCGCTCCCTTGTGCGCGCAAGTGTCCACACCGCGAGCCATCCCACTCATCACCACGATCCCGCGCCGCGCCAGATCCCGGCTCAACATCTCCGCCATCCCGGTTCCATATGCACTCGGCTGCCGCGTTCCCACCACCGCAATCCCGGCGCGATCCAGTTGCGCCACATCTCCCCTCACCCACAACACCGGCGGCGGATCATAAATCTCCAGCAGCCTTCCCGGATACGCCGCATCCGCCGGCGTCAGAAACACCGCCTGCTGCTCCACAATTCTCTTCGCTTCATCCATCGCCGCGGCAAGCGCTCGCCCATCGAAGATAAACTGCGCTGCCTCCGCCGGCATGCCCACGCCTTCCAGCTCCGTTAGCGATGCCTGAAACACTCGCTCCGCTCCACCCAGCCGCTTCACTGCCCGCCCACATCGCGTCGGCCCCATCTGCGGCGTCAACACCAGCGCCAGCCATCCCAGCCGCGCCTCCTCCACCGCCCCATCGACCATCATGCCCGACCTCTCAGCTTGAGTGTGCTTCGCATCCTACCGTATTTGCTCTGTCATTTGTCTTTCCGGCCTCAGCTCCTCGCGTATCGGCTTCCCATCCCGGCACACCCCAATAGAACCTGCCTGTCCCGTCTTCCCCGTACAATCAAACCTGTGCCCCTCCGAGTAGCTGCCATCTCGTTTCTCAACCCCGCTCCTCTGCTCTACAGCTTCGAGCACGAGCCCACCGCCACCACCCTCCGCAACTACTACTCCCTCCACTACACCTCTCCCGCCAACTGTGCCGCCGAGCTCCACTCCGGCGTCGCCGACCTCGGCCTCATCCCCATCGCCTCGCTCACGCCCGCGCTCGCCATCGTTCCCGGCTGCACCATCGCTTCACTCGACGAAGTTCGCAGCATCCTCCTCCTCGTCAAGAATCCCAACAACCTCTCTCCCCGCGAAGCCCTGCAGCAGGTCCGCACCGTCGCCGGAGACGCCGCCTCGCGCAGCTCCAACGCCTACGCCCGCATCCTCTTCGAGCGCTTCCACGACAACCGCCCCGACTTCCTCGAACTCGCCGCCGACCCCCTCGCCCAGCTAGCCGCAGCCGACGCCGCCCTCCTCATCGGCGACCCCGCACTCCTGGCCCGCGAGCACCGCGCCGCCATAGAAGCCGCCGCCAGCACCCCACTCCTCTGGCTCGACCTCGCCCAGCTCTGGCGCGAACACACCGGCCTCCCTTGGGTCGCCGCCGTCTGGGCCATCCGCCCCGAAGCCCTCGCCGAAGCCAACATCCCTCCCCACCAGCTCATCGCCGACCTCACCTTCAGCCGCGACGCCGGCCTCGCCCACGTCGACCAGATCGTCGCCCAATGGTCCCCCCGTCTCCAGATCCCGCCGGCCACCATCCACACCTATCTCACCCACAACATCCACTACAAGCTCGACGCCGGCTGCCTCCGCACCATCCAGCTCTTCCGTGCTTACGCCGCCGAAATCAACGCCCTCCCTCCCCTTCCCACCCTCAACATCCTCGCACCCTGAGTGTTTTTCTACGCTCTACACTCTACGCTCTACACTCTACGCTCTACACTCTACGCTCTACACTCTGCTCTTTATGCCCGGTCGCCAGGTAATCCCCTCCAGCCGCAGCACCGCATCCTTCGTCTTCCGCAACCCCGCAAACTCCCCCACATGCCGCACCATCTCCATCGTGCTCACCAGCGCATCGAACCCATCCTCTGACCCCTCGGCCTTGCGCAGCACCCCGCGCGAAATCCCCTTGTAAACCGCATCCCCCCGCACCTTGTCCCGCAGATACTTCTTCCGCGCCTCTGGATTGCTCTTCGCCACCGCTCCTGTCATCAGCCGTGTATACATCTCCAGCAGCAACGGCTTCGGCTTCGCAGCATCCAGCGCCGCATCCTCAAACGGCCACGTCCGAAACCCCGCCTCCCGCAGCCGCAGCAAAAATCCCATCGCCCGCAGCGACCCCGTCCCCACCGTCCCACTCCCGCCAATCTGAAACGGCGACTTCGGTGTAATCCCCCGCATCTTCGCCGCCCGCACCGCGTCGCCGCCCTTCATTCCCTGCGCAATCTTGTTGTCAAAATCCGTCTCGCGAAACATCCGCCGCATCCCCGCCCCGCAAAAGCACTCCGGCCGCGGATGAGGCTTACCCCAGAACCGCTCATCCCTCTCCACCCCCTCGCACTCCCCACGCAGCCATTCCTCAGCTTTTCCATTCGCCGCCAGCTTCCAAAAATCAAACACCGTCTTGCATCCATGCTCCTTCAAAAACCACGCCGGATAGCTGAAGCAGCAGTCCACGCTAACCACCATCCGCGGAGTCTCCTTAGCCAACTCCACCAGCCACTCCCCCAACTCCTCGCGAGTCCGCCCCGCCTCCAACTCCACCCGCGCCACTCCACCCTCACCCCGCGTCCAAACCCCAGCCCAGATATGCCGCCGCTGCCCGGCAACATCCACCCGCCCCGACCAATCCACCGCCACCAACCGCTCCGGCAACATCAACTCATCCACCCCACTCACTTATCACTTACCACTTACCACTTACCACTTATCACTCGCCTTCGACAACATCAACCTCCTCCACCTCCGCGCCCCACTCCCTCAACACCTTCCAAACCGCCCCCGTCGAAAACCCCGCCCCCACCAGCCGCCGCATCGCCTTCGCGGTCTCCTTCTGCTTCTTCTCCCGATCGCCTTCAGGCTTCTTCATCCGCTTCCGCGCGATGTACTCCCGCGCCAGCGCCACTTCATCCAGCTCGTCATACGCCGCCCCCAACGCCACGTTCGCGACCGGCTGCGCAATCCCCTTCTGCATCAACCCCTGCTGCACCCGCCGCCGTCCAAACTTCTCATTCTCCTGCCGCATCCGCGTGTAGTCCGCCGCGAACCGCTCATCGTTCAGATATCCCAGTCCCTTCAACTTCAAAATCACGGCATCAATCGCAACCTCACCCGCCTCCCCCGGCTCCGCGCGCTCCTTCATCCTGTGCCGCAGATCCCGCTCGCTCTTCATCTTCGACCCCAGCGACTTCACGGCATAGTCCATCAGCTCCCCCACCTCCATCGGAGCCCGCACCTTCTTCGTCTTGAACACCATTACTTGACCGCCGCGGTTTTCTTCACGGGCACCGCAGCCATCGGATTCTTCTCCGGCCCCACGCCCGCATACTTACCCATCCCCGTCCACCGGTCGCACCAATCCTCCACCGTCTCATACCAAAGCTGCGAGTTCTGCGGCTTCAGCACCCAGTGCCCTTCATCCGGGAAGTACAGCATCCGCGACGGCACACCCAGCAACTGCAGCGCCGTGAACAACTG
>JAZKBC010000200.1:0-1282 GCA_040388825.1 Acidobacteriota bacterium
CGCGTGGCCACCTGACTTTGGGCGTTGATTTGTTGCCATGTCGCTCGCGCCAATGCCGCCGCGTTCGCTCCCATCCCCCGGTTGTCGTAATCTTGAAGGGAAAATTCTTAGGAACCAGAGGCTTGGGGGAAGGGGGCTGAATTGGGAGAGGGGCGCGAAAAAGTGCCAACAAATCGCCAACAGCGATTCCCAACAGAGTAAAATGATGGCCTCCGAAGCCAAAGGTTGTGGGTTCGACCCCCGCCGGGCGCACACTCTGGAAAACCTCCAAAGTGGCTTGTTTACAGTGCTGCAAGTAAAAGCTGAGGAATTGCGTAGAAGTGCGTAGAAGTGCGTAGAAGTGTGAAACACCATTGAAAACGTGCCAACAGAATGCCAACGTTGGCACATGAAAGCCCGCCGCGTCCAAGTCCGAGGGGAATCTTGCTGGGTAGTCCCGCTTGGCAAAAAGCAGGTTGGAAGGCGCGTGCGCGTCTTCGGGTCCACGAAGGAGGAGGCCCTTGCCAGGGCGGAGCACAAATTCGACGAGCTGCGCCAGCACGGCCACGCGCAATCTTCGATCTCCCCCACGCTCCGCTCCATCATGGTCGAATGGCGCGAGCGGCTGACGCCGGAGCAGATGGTTGCCGCCTTCGTCGCGTACCAGGAGGCCCAAGGCTGCACTCGCCGGGTGCGCGAATGCGTTGCCGACTACGTCGCCGCCAAGACGAAGCCAGATGACCGGGGGAAGTGCGCTTGGTCGAAGGAGCAGGAAAAGCCCGCGGGCTCGCGCCTCAAGCGCTTTGTGGAAGTTTTCGGCAAGCGGATCATGGGACAAGTGAGCCCCGGCGAATTAGAGGACTTTGTGAGCGCTCAGAACGGCAGTTCCGGAAACTACCACCGGGTACTCCGCGCGCTCTTCTCGCACGCCCGCCGGCATCGCTGGATTGCGAAAACTCCGTTCGAAGAGATGGGCAAGGCGCGCGAGTCGGACGGCGAGTCGAAGGATTTGATGGAGCCCGGGCACTTCGCAAAGCTCCTGCGGATCGCCGCCGGGCTCGAAGACGGACACGCGCGAAAGGAGCCATTGCTTGCCGCCTTCATTCTCGGCGGGCTCGCCGGCCTCCGCACGGCAGAGGCGCAGCGCCTCACGTGGGGCCAGGTTGACCTAAAGGCCGGCCGCGTCAGCTTGAATCGGATTACCACCCGCAAGAAGGGCTTGCGCGGACGCTACGTTGACCTTGAGCCGGCCGCTCGCGCTTGGATGCGTACGCTTACGCCTGGCGAGCCTGGCGCCCGGGTG
>JAZKBC010000200.1:1292-1712 GCA_040388825.1 Acidobacteriota bacterium
GCGATGCGCGGAAATTGGCGGCGACGGCGGCCGGCGCTCCATGGTCCGAGAATGTGCTCCGCCGATCCTTCGCGAGCTACCATTTGGAGTTCTACCAGGACGGCGCCAAGACCGCTTCCGTGATCGGGCACACTGACGCCGGCACAACCTTCGCTAAGTACCGAATCCCGACGACGAAGGCAGCGGCCAAGGAGTGGTTTGCACTCACGCCAGCAAAGGTACGCAAGTTGATGCGCTGAGAAAGAAAGAAGGTTTACAGCCGAAAAATGGCCATAGCCTTCACCTTTCGGCTGTAAGTCTCTTTTCGAGAATGGTTTAAACTGGTGAAGGGTGCACTGATTTGAAGGGAAAGGGCCTTCACCGCCTTCACTTTCGCCGGGTCGCCTTCACCCTGCTCCGCGTTTTGACAATCAGTGGGCA
>JAZKBC010000200.1:1722-4391 GCA_040388825.1 Acidobacteriota bacterium
AGCAAATGCTGTCCACGACTCTCGATCTCGAAGCGAACCCCTTCGTCGCAACCCTAAAGTCGGTCAATGCTGCCGTCGATAAGTTTCAGGGGAAGATCACCGCGATCGCCTCTCTCTTCTCCGGTTTGCGCGATGCGGCGGAGATGGCTAGCCAAGTCTTCGAGAAATTCGCAAGCACCCTCGAGCTCGGTGGGCATCTCACGGATCTGAGCGCCGCGACCGGCGAAACAAAGGGCGAGCTGCTCGTCTTGGAGCAGGCTTTCAAGAATGCGGGCAAGGGTGCCGATTCCGTGGGCCCGTTTATCTCGAAGCTCCACAAGGCCCTCGGAGGCGTCAATGAGGAGGGCAAGAACACCGCCGCGGCGTTCGCTGCGCTCGGGACTTCGGCGGAGGCGCTCAAGGGATTATCCGTCAATGATCAGGTTCAGAAACTCAGTAAAGGTTTTTCATCGATCACCGACAGCGCCGATCGTGGCCAGGTGGCAATCAATCTATTCGGCAAAAGCGGGGAGGAACTGCTCGCCGTCTTCCGCGACGACGAAGCCATCGCCACCGCTCGCGATCAGGTCGGCGGGCTCGGTGCCGTCATGGAGAAGATCGCGCCGATCCTCGATAATATCGGCGATGCCCTCGGCGCCATCACCCTCAAGTTTCAGCAGCTCACAGCCGGTTTCATCGATGGCATCGGTCTCACCGATGGATTCTCTAAAGCGCTCAATAAGATCGACCTTACCGGCATCGGCGAAAAACTCGGCCAGATCGCCGGTGCTTTCGTGGCGGCCGGCAAGGCGATGAAGGAGCTTGTGCCGATCGTCCTCTCTCTCGGCGCTGGCTGGCTCGTCAGCATGGCTGCCTCGCAGATCGCCTCTGTCGGCATCATCGCCGCCGTTCAAGCGGTTTATGCAGCTACGACTACCGCGATCCGCGGTATTTTTGCCGCGCTTGGTCCTCTGGGGCTTGCGGTTGCCGCACTCACATATCTCTGGACGAAGTTTCACAAGACGGTTGATGCGAATCCGTTCGAGGGGATAAAAAAGGCTTTTGCTCCACAACTCTCATCCCCGGGAGGTCAGTCTTCGGGCATGACACCTTTGGGCGTCGGCAGCATGACCGCTCGCGGTCTTTCCGCATTCAATGGCGTCGGCGGCGTCGTCATCGGTCGCGATCCCGTCTCCGATCGCATCGACCGCACGAACAACTTGCTATCCTCCATGGACTCCAAGCTTGCCCGGCTTGTGGATGGCAGCGGCAAAGCCCCGCCAGCTCCGCGCCGGCCGCTTTCCGTTTGACGCCAGCTCTTCGGTTGTATGCCTCTTCTACACGACTGGACCAATCAGACCGACGCGGCGATTGACGAAAAGCTCGGGCTCGTCGCCGTCAAGGTTCCATTCACCGTCACTCCGGGTGACAGTAAAATGGCCACCCTTAAACACGCTCTCACCTTTTTTCCTTCCGATTTGGATGAAATTGGATTGCCGATGGTGAAGCGGGAAGCGAAAGAACGCAATGACGGGGGATTCGATGTGGACTTTCATTTCGATGGCCACTTCAACCCCGATTCCGCGGATGGGGAGGAGTTCAGTTTGGAAGGTTCAACGAACGATGAGAAGATTGAGGCCCATCCCGAGATCGGCGTGCTCGTAAAAAAGTACTACCCTGGCAAGACCCTCAAAACCGCGCAGAATGAAAACGGGGATATCATTTTCCCGGCGACCATAAGCGGCACCGCGTCCGCGAACGTTAATCAGTTCGTGGCCGGCCCTCAGATCTATGGCCAACTCTCTTCGGGTGGGCTGGGCAACGCTCTAACTGCTGACATCGGCGAAGACAGCGATAGCGTGCCGAATCCGCTTTTCGGCGTGAAAACCTATTTGGAACCCAGCGTCGTTTGGACTCGCACTTTTCTCTCGAAAGATTTCCCGGAGGGAACCTCTCGCCAGCTCGGAACGATCGGCACTGCGCAGGTCGGAAAGAACGGGCAGCGCCCCCCAGCCGGGCGGGAATGGATCCTTGTTCGGGTTCGCGCCGACTGGCGCGGCAATATCTGGAGAATCAGCATGTCGTGGCTCCAGTCCGGCCGGCATGGATTCCCGCCCGACGTGTACCGCTTTCGCTAAAAACGAAAAAGGGAGGCTCACTGAGCCTCCCTTTTTTTGGCTCCCAAGGTGACTGAATAAACGGGCCACCACTCGTAGCGGATCACCGGGGCGATCTTCGGATCTTGCCGCGAATAATCCCGGGATTATTCAGAGCAGCTTGCGGCGTTTATTCGGACCTCTGGCCGCGCTTGCGGCAGATCGCGAGCCACTGCTCCAGCTCGGGGCACCTGGGCGCTGTCAGCGGCTTGCGGAAGACTGCCCGATACACCAGCACCGCCAGCTCTTCCTCCTCGCCGATCGTGAGGCTTTCACAATTGTTCATCGTTAGCAGGATGATTTTCGCTTCCTCCAGCGTCTCCGCGAACCATTCCATCTCGCCCTTTTTGAGCGCCTGACTGAGCGCTTTCAAGTCGCGGTGGAATCCTAAGATTGAGCGGTTCATTGCTTGGAGAGTTCTACGCGGACGAGGGGTCTCAGATTGGCCCCAAGCGCCCGGGGCTCGCGGCGGATGGTGACTTTTACCTCTGAGATTTCCCCCGCGTCGGCTGGTGGTTTCGTTTCCCAGCGTGG
>JAZKBC010000200.1:4401-10118 GCA_040388825.1 Acidobacteriota bacterium
GTGGCCCGCGCCAGTCCATGTCGGAGGAGTCGCCTTCCGTTCCGATCGCGAAGCGGAGCGCGCCCGCGATGGTGGCCGCCTGGCTGAGCTCGTTCGCTTTCGAGTAGAGCGCCAAGCGGTGGCGCCAGTACGGCGAGAGGAGGAAGCCGGTGAAGCCGCCGGCGCCATCGGACACAATCAAGTCGCATTCGCCCTCGGCCAGCCCGAGGAGATGGATCGCTCCATCAAGGGCTTGGGCTTGTGCTCGCGATGGCGTTGGAAGCTCGCTCGCGGCCTCCATGATCGCACGGAGGGCCCTGAAATGCCCGCTTCGGGCGTGTCTCGCGTTTCGTTTCGTCGCCACCGCCATGGCGCTTTTTCCGTCGGAGTGCTGTCTGTTTTTCATGTGGAAACAAAGAGTCCGTGTTCCGAAAGCCGTAGAAGCTTATCGCGCCAAGAATCACCAAGGCGCTATCCAGAACACGGACTCATTTCTCTGTTTCGATTTTTCGCGCCCGTGGGTGATTATGCCACGAGTTTGAGAAGTGCGTGTCGCCGTTCTACGTGGCAACGATCGCGAGCAACGCGTCTCCGCCTCAGAATGTCAATCACCAAATTTTGAGGGGGAAAGCGCACCATCATGGGCCCGATGATCGTGCGCGCGATCAACCGCGTGTCGATCGAGAGTTACTTCAGCCGCAGTCGAAGCCGTTGCTCGCGAACCTGCAACGTAAGCTGGGATAGTGCCTTTTCACGGGCGAGCAGCTTCCTCTCCCGCTCGGCGAGAGCTTTCTCTCGCTGCTTTAGATCGCGTTCAGCATCTTTTTTGGAGTTGCGCCAAGCCTCCTCATCCTCGCGGCGCAGGCGCGCCTTATCCTGCTGATGAGTCAACGGCTTAGCAAGCCGCAAGCGCGCTTCTGCGGCCCTGTGTTCGGCGCTCATCGATTCCCAACGCTCGGCCTCAATCCTAGCCTTCTGCTCGTCTGTCAGCCGTTGGTAGGCTCGTGGCACGCGGGGAACAAATTCCACAACTTTGACCTCGCTCACGAGCTTGAGCATACGTTCTAGATTTTCGCCAGCCGGGCGAGCTCTCCCACTTTCCCAGTCCTGCAAAGTACGAAGGTTCACCCCCCAGCACTCAGCCGCCGCCGCCTGCGTGAGCTTTTGCTGTTTGCGCTTCTGTTTGAGGAGCAATGAAAACGATTGGTCAGGCATAAGAACTACGGACTTTTCCCGTACTGTAACGCGCAAGACGGCACCTGACTACGGAAATTTCCCGTAGCCCGAAACGGGTAGCCCGGAAGCGCGTTTCCGGAAATGAACTGGGCTTTCATCTCGGGGGATTTTTGACACTTCCTGGCCAACTGTGTCCAAGCTCTCTGAATTCTTTCAAGGTTCCAAGCTCGTCGCCGCTGCGGGCACGCCTGTGCCGCTGGTCGCTCAATACAACGCGGTCGGCAGCGTCGAGATTCACGCCCGCAAGAGCGTTTCCAGCGCGAACACCGGCAACATCTTCGTCGGATTCAGTGCTACTCCCGGCGCCAACCTCCGCGTCATCAAGCCGGATGCCTCCTTCACGATCGACGCCCCCGATGGCAAGCGAATAGATCTCCGCTCAATATTCATCGACGCCGCCGAGGATGGCGACGGCGCTACTTGGACCGCTATGAGCTGAGCGAAGCGCGTTTCCGGAATCCGACGTTTTGACAGAACGGCTCGGATGCAATGAAGCAACAAAACCGCGAATTGATCACCCTGGCCGCGTTGGCTCGCCGCTTGGACCTCCCCCATTCACGAGCCACTCGTTTCCTAAACGAAGGGCTTCTGACCCCAGATCACACATCCGGCAACACCCGGTTGTTCAATGCATCCCGAATCCGCACCATCGCCGCCCGCCTCCAGCGTGCCGGCGTCATCTGACTAGGAACCATGAAAAAACTATTGAGCTGGGAAGACCGCCTCGAAGAAATGATGGCAAAAGGCATCGTCTCCGAAGCTGATCGCTGCACATTTACCGACCAATATGGGACGGAACGTGTTCGCTCTCCGATTGACTTGTACGAGCTCGGGGTGGCTCGGATGGAGGAAGCCGGGCGGATCGCGGAAGATCCCGCATTGGTCGCAAATTTGGACAGCCAGCTTGCGGATGCGGAGACCGTCCGCGCGAAAGCCCTTGAGGCTCGCATCGGTCAAGTGAACGCAGAAACCGCTGCGCTCAAAGTCCGCCACCTCGCCGTCCTTCAGCAAATCAACGACCTCCACGCTGAAAACTCGGAGCTTCGAGCGGGAATCGCCCGGGTTAAATCTGAAATCAAGGCCATGGAGGACTCTGACGTGGGGCGCCAGATCCAGACGATCAGAGCGGAAAAGTTGGAGCTTAAAAACGCCACGCAGCTTTCGGTTTCTAACGTGATGCTCCTTCTGGGTCTGGCGCGGATTAAGGGCCTCGCCGCCCCTGATTTTAACCGTGAAGACGCCTTAGCTGATCCAAGGGGCTTCTCCGCAAAGGTGAACGATTTCCTTAATCAATTTCCGCAGCTTGCTTAAAAAATGAAAACGTCATCTGATTTCGAAGCTGCCTATGTGGCGGCGTCAACCCCAGCCGCCCGCAGAGCAGTCGTAAAGGAGTTTGAGGTCGCAGCTAAAGCTGGGCAGGTTGCTCCGGAGAAACCAGCCGCCGCGGTCAACCTCGCGACGGCAACCCGTGTGGAAGATTTCGAAGCCGCCTTTCAGGTTACTAAGACCCCGCACGAGCGCGCGAATGTCCGCACCGCCTTCTCTGAAGCGGTAAAAGCAGGCCGCCTAACAAAGGAGCAAAAGTGAACGAACGGGGAATCGATAAGGAATTCTGGAATACCCCGCGCGCGAATGGACTCGTGTCCACTCAGAGCCCTCGGATTCGAACCTTCACAACTGCCGGCGCTCCTGCCTCAAAGCATGATCGGCCTGCCCGGACTGAATGGTCCACCGCCATTGTAGATCCTGGCTGCGTGGCAACTGAGGACGAGATTGCGCAGCTCGCCGCAGTCCGCGATGAGCTGCAAACTTGGAACGTTCTGCTCGCCACGCTTTCAGGGGATGCCGCGAGCAAAGAGCTTCGGAAATGGCGCACGGTGTTCAATAGCAGCCCGACCCATGCGAACCTGGCTGAGTATGCCAGAGCGCTGGAGCAAATGAATGACTCGGTTCTTTCCGACAGCCGTCGCACGACAATCACCCGGCTGCGTCATGTGGTAAAACAGACGATGGAGGAAATCTTCAAGGCCAAGGCGGCGCCGCTCGTCATCTGCATTTTACAGCGAGGCATTGCGCAGGCCAAGCTGGAGAGTGAAAGCCACCTCGCGCATGAGAAAGAGTGGGCAGAGCACTACTGCGTTCCCTTCATGCCCAGCGACACATGCCGCGCTCTCGAAAAGAACGTGCGCCGGCTGGAAGACGAAGTGGCAACGCTGCAAAACTTGCGCGGAAATCCGCCGGCGATCGAGGGTCCCCTGAGCAGAGTCAGGGTGAGCTTGCCGCCATTCGTGCCAATGGCACTCGCTGAGGTCGATTAAATTTCTTGCCGCTGGTCGCTGGGTGTGGTGTGCGGGGCAATCCCGCAACGGGCAGCGAATAGGCCTAAATGAATCACCAGGCAGCGGCAGGGGAAGCGGGCACGCACATCGGATTCGATGTGCGTGCCTTCTCTTTTTTAAACTCCGTCGCACTTGGCCGCACTTGGCTACACCGATCAGTTGCATTTGACACTTCCCCGCAACGGATGAGTACAAAAACGCCAGAGAATTCCACCGGCATTCAGCCCATGCTGACTTCCGATCAAGTAGCGGTGTTAATCAGCCAGTCGCGATGGCTCGTAAATAAAATGGCCCGGCTCAAGCAGATCCCGGGGGCTCGCCGAATCGGTCGGCAGTGGCGGTTTTGCCCGATGAAGATTCAAGAGTTCGTTGAGTGGGGGAAAGTGAAATGAGCCAACGTAAGCGCAAGGCGATGGTTCGCGCGTTCTACCTCGAGTCTCGGATAAAGCAGAAACCTGACCTCCAGCGACCGGGCAAACGGAAGATGAAAACCCCGAAAGCGGGCTGGGCTCACTGCGAGCTCTCCGCGCAATGAAGCCCGGAGACAGCGACGTCGCCGACAACCCATTTTCGGCTGCTGAGAGACTCCTCGAAGAGTCGCAGGTGATAGCGAGCAAACGCCGCCGGCGAGCGAAAGGGAAAAAGGGTAAGGCGGCAGAAAAGGAAGCTCAGGAAGCCCCTCGGATTCCGTTCAATCCGCAAGCAATGGCGGAAAAGCTGAACGTTTGGTGGCTCAAAGGGCAGGACAAATACGTCCGGCCGGCGCCATCGGGCAAGGAGTGGCTGCCAGAGGGGGGAAAGTCCATCACCCGCATTTTGCGGTTGAATGGCGTCTTCACAAAAGACCATGGCCAAAGTCACAGCCAGGCCGATGAAGTGATTCAGTACATTCACGATCATCGCCACGTTGAGTTTGCCGGGCCAGTCGCCGGCCGCAAAGCCGGGGTGCTGATCTTGGAGGACGGCCGCCCGATCGTCGTCACGAGCTCCTATCCCTTTGTGGAGCCAGAGGCCGGCGAATGGCCGCTACACAGAGCGCTCTGCGAAAGCCTGCTGGTGACGAAGGAGGAGGATCAAACGAAATACCTCTACGCCTGGCTGAAAACCTCGCGCGCCGCGCTCTTGGCAGAAGTGGCGCGCCCGGCGCCCTGGCTCGTCCTGGCAGGGCCTTCCAATTGCGGGAAGAGCTTTCTACAGAATGCCGTTCTGACGCCGATGTTGGGCAGGGTGGGGGAGCCCCTGCAATGGATGCTCGATCGTACGCAGCACAACGCGGATTTGATCGGCTCTGAGCATCTCATCATGGGCGAGCTGCCGAGCGGGATCGATTACGCGAGCCGATCGAACCTCGGGGAGAAGATGAAGCAAATCGCCGTGAACCGGTATCATCGGTGGCGAGGAATGTACCAGGATGGGTTTATGTTGCCGGTGTTTTGGCGGGGCTCGCTCTCGATCAATGACAACGTGGATAAGCTTCGGACGCTTCCACCGATGTCGAGCGATTTCGCCAACAAGATCCTGCTGCTCTCGTGCGAGGCCGGCAAAATGCCGGTGCAGACGGACACGAACGATGCGTGGGAAGAGTACGGGCGGAACTTGAAACGTGAGCAACGGGCCTTTGCTCACTTCATCGACAACGAGTTCGAGATTCCCCCGGAAATTCAAAGGTCGGTGGACGTCGGGCGGTACGGGTTCGATGTATTCCACCATCCGCGGTTGATGGAACTGCTCTTCGAGCAGGAACCCGAGCGCGGATTGCTCTACATGATCGATGAGGAGCTTTTCAAAGGGGAAGGATTGCGGCCGGCAGATAGCCAGGCCTATTCCGCCGCATGGGGCTGGGATCCGGCACAGCGCCTCGCCGAGGTGCTGCGCGCGAGCTCTACGCACGGAGCCCAAGCGCGGAAGATGTTCGAGTACTCGAACACCTGCGGCACCTATCTCAAGCGCCTGGCCGACAAGTACCCCGACCGGTTCCAGTCGAAGCATACGAAGTCTGGCAACGTCTGGATGATCCACCCCGCCAAGTAGGGAGGACGCTTGCACGGGGGGCTGGTGCCTCTTTTCCTTCGCGCTTTCATTACTCTTTTACTGGCGAAAGCAACGTTCATCTTTCCATGAGCACGTGAAGGGGTGGTGAAGGGTAGGGTGAAGGGTAGGGTG
>JAZKBC010000201.1:0-18655 GCA_040388825.1 Acidobacteriota bacterium
GTGCTCGGGCATGAGGACGTAGCCGAAGACGAGGAAATGGTGGCGGCGGCGGGTTTGCTCGAGGACTTGTTCGAAGGTGGTGCGGGCGAGGTCGTTGTTGAGGTACGGGAGACGGCGGTAACAGCTGAAGGTGAGGAAGTGGTGGTGGCCTTCCTTTTGGAATCGCTGCAGGCCGTAGGGCATGGGTTATCGTACCGTCGGCCTCGGTGGTTCCCAATCATGCCCCAAGTGCGAGGGCATGAATGGGGCACCCAAAATGGGATCGTGCCTGGGCCACCCGCCCTGGGCCACCCGCCATCCCACTTCTAGGCGCGCTGTGCTCTCAGCCCCAATCGCCCAGACTGTTGCGCGGATCACTTCGAACGATGTTTTGATCTTGGATACCAGACGTGCTGCTACAGTTTTTAGCGATTTGGCCATAGTGACCTCCCTACTCTTAAAGTTGTTGGATAGTTTTCTCACGGTCTCAAGCGTTAACAGGAAACCGAAATAGACGGCACCGAACAACAGTCCTGGGTGGTGGAGGCTGAGAGCTGTCAACAACGCTTCCGTGAGGAAACTTCGGGACTGACCCTTCCGTAATTCTACGCCAGCACGTTTCGCCCGGAGGTGGCCCGCCCGCCCACCCGCCCGTCAAGGTAGTCGTTTTGAGGGTGCTTTTTTCGATCCTCGAGATTTTTTCGACGCCCTTTCGGCTTCGTCCGCTTCGTGCTCCGCAGCCGCTATGTCTGCCGGATTGTGAAGCAAGGCGTAATCCTCCTCCGCTCTCGTGCTCGCTGAGAGGCGCTGTATTTCGAGATTAACTTCGGGGTCAGCCACGGCTCGCCTCAGACGTTCCAAGAACGCTTCAAACGACCTCGTACTTCGGAGTGCCAATCGCACGCTGTGAATTGGCACTCCCAACCTGCGGATTAGATGTGTCGTCAGGGGATTGCCGACAATCAGCCGGTCCATCGCGGCGGCTCTCAGTCGGTTTGTCTCGGTGCGGATCAGACGGACTGAGGTTTCTTTGGGCGAAATCCGCGAAACGATCTCCTCGAGGTACCTTTTGAACGTGGTGTTGAGTTCAGAGAGCTGGCTAACTTCCGCCTGAAGCGAAGCGAGTTGCTTCTGAGCTTGCATCCTCTGTAGCAACTCCCGAAACAGTCCGGCCCATTGCTCTCTCAACCAAAGCTCAATCTCGGTATACTTTTCAAATTGTTGCACCGGATTGTTTCTCGGTTGGCTCAAAATATCTTCTATCAGTTCGAAAATGTTTACCGAGTCTACATGCGCATAGACGATGTCCTTGGTCTTCTTGTTCTTAAGATAGGTTTCGTACTCTGCTTGTACAGATTTCTCAATCAGAACGTAAAGAGAAATTTCCTTCTTCACGGCCGATTTGTACTCTTCACGCGTGATGCTGTTATAGCGGGCGTAGAAATCTTTCGGCATTATTGCTTTGGATCCAGAAGCTTCGGAACCATAACGTCCGCCGATGATTAATACAAAAATGTCTGCCGTTCCGACCTCGCGATAGCAGGACTCGTCGAGTGGGATGTCTGGCGTGTACGCTATCTTCCCCTTCTCAGATAGGATCGCGTCGAACCCCAACGATTCAATGAAATTCTCTAACGAAGACCTAAGATGCTTCAGGTCGTAATATGTCGAGCTGACAAAGACACGAGGTCGAGCCATTGACACTCCAATAATTTCCTATCAGTAATCATTTCTACTCCACCGTTACGCTCTTCGCCAAATTCCTCGGTTGATCCACGTCGCAACCTCGTCTTACGGCTATGTGGTAGGCGAGGAGTTGGAGGGGGACTACTTCGAGCAGGGGTAGGAGGAGTTCGTGGGTGGGGGGGATGTAGATGACGTGCTCGACCAGTTGCGCGATGTGGTTGTCGCCTTCGATGGCGATGGCGATGACGCGGCCGGAGCGGGCGGTGACTTCCTGGATGTTGGAGAGGGTCTTTTCGTACTTGAGGACCGAGCTGGGGTCCGAGGGGTCCTGGGTGGCTATGACGACGCAGGGGAGGGTTTCATCGATGAGGGCGTTGGGGCCGTGCTTCATTTCGCCGGCGGGGTAGCCCTCGGCGTGGATGTAGGAGATCTCCTTGAGCTTGAGGGCGCCTTCGAGGGCGATGGGGTAGTGGATGCCGCGGCCGAGGAAGAGGAAGTCGCGGGCGGTGGAGAACTCTTTGGCTAGCGTGGAGCAGACGTCGTCGACGGAGCGGAGGACTTCTTCAATCTTGCCGGGGATGTGCGAGAGCTCGGTGACGAGGCGGAAGCTTTCTTCGTCGGTGATGGTGTTGCGGAGCTGGGCGAGGTAGAGGGCGAAGGTGAAGAGCGCGGTGAGCTGGGCGGTGAAGGCCTTGGTGGAGGCTACGCCGATCTCGGGGCCGGCGTTGGTGGTGATGGTGCCCTGGGCGAGGCGCGTGACGGCGGCGCCGACTACGTTGCAGATGGCGAGGGTCTTGGAGCCCTTGGCGATGAGCTCGAGCTGGGCGGCGATGGTGTCGGCGGTTTCTCCGGACTGGGTGATGAGGAGGCCGATGTCGGTGGGGTTGGGGATGGGGTCGCGGTAGCGGTACTCGGAGGCGTAGTCGACGTCTACGGGGAGGCGGGCGAGGCGCTCGATCATGAACTTTCCGGCGAGGCCGGCGTGCCAGGAGGTGCCGCAGGCGGCGATGGTGATGCCGGTGGCGTTGCGGAACTCCTGCTCGGTGATCTGGAACTCGTCGAAGAAGACGCGGCCGGTGTCTAAGGAGACGCGGCCTAAGGTGGTGTCGCGGACGGCTCTCGGCTGCTCGTTGATTTCCTTGAGCATGAAGTGCTTGTAGCCGGCCTTTTCGGCCTGGATGGGGTCCCAGGTGATGCGCTGCGGGGTGAGGGTCTTGGGGTTGTTGTCGAAGTCGGTGAGGACGACGCCGGAGGTGGTGAGGGTGGCGACTTCGAAGTCGTTGAGGAAGTAAATGGTGCGGGTGTGGTGGAGGATGCCGGGGACGTCGGAGGCGAGGAAGAACTCGCCCTCGCCGAGGCCGAGGACTATAGGCGGGCCCATCCGCGCGGCGACCATCTTGTCGGGCTCGGCGGCGGAGAGGACGCCGATGGCGAAGGCGCCGGTGAGGCGCTTGACGGCGCGGCGGACTGCCTCTTCCAGAGGCAGTGAGGGAGTAGGGAGTAGGGAGTAGGGAGTAGAGGTTTCGAGGACGGCGATGGACTCGTTGGTGTCGGCGGCGTCGGTGGTGGCGTGGGCGGCGACGGTTTCGAGCTGATTGGCAGCGGCGGCTAGCTCGATCTCTTCCTGGATGACGTGGGCGATGATTTCGGTGTCCGTTTCGGACATGAACTTGTGGCCCTTGGCGATGAGGGCGTTCTTGAGCTGGAGATAGTTTTCGACGATGCCGTTGTGCACGACGACGAGGGTGCCGGAGCCGTCGCGGTGGGGGTGGGCGTTCTCCTCGGTGGGGCGGCCGTGGGTGGCCCAGCGGGTGTGGCCGATGCCGTAGGTGCCGTGGACAGGGTCGGTGGCGAGGATGGCGTCGAGGTTGCGGAGCTTGCCGGGAGCGCGGCGGAGCTGGAGGGGGCTTCCACCACCGGCGACGGCGATGCCGGCGGAGTCGTATCCGCGGTACTCGAGGCGGGCGAGGCCTTCCATGATGACGGGGACGCAGGGTTTAGGACCGATGTAACCGACAATTCCGCACATAGATAGCAGTGTAGATGGAGTGGGGGAAAAGCAGAAAGGCAGCCGCGTTGGCTGCCTTTTCTGGTTGTTGTTGCAGGTGGCCTAGAACGACACTTTGACGGATCCCTGGAAGACGCGAGGACCCTCTCCGGTGGTTGAGGAAACCTGGCCGAAGGTGGAACCGCTGACCGAGGAACTGGGGTTTGAGAACGTGGGGTGGTTGAGGACGTTGAAGCATTCCAGGCGAAGCTGAGCGGCGATGCTTTCGTGAATGGGGAAAATTCTGGAGACCTGAGCGTCGAATTGATAGTAAGCCGGTCCTCTGAAGGCGTTGCGGGAAACGCTGCCAAAGGTTCCGGACGGAACGGTTGTGTAGCTGAAGGCGGCGGGGTTGAGGTAGCCGCGGGTTGTGATGTTGGCCGCGGAACTTCCTCCCTGGATCGCCTGATGGAGGTATACGGGTTGACCGGCGACGAGGTTGGGACGATCGTTGCCAGTGTTGGTGAGGGAGATATCGACGCCATCGGTGACGTTGAAGGGGGCGCCGCTGGTGGCGTGGAAGAGCGGCGAAATCTCCCAGTTGGAGAGCATCTGGCGGGAAAGCTGATTGCCAAAATGCACGTGGCTGGTGGCGACGACGACGAAGTTGAAGATGTTGCGGTAGTCGGAGCCGCAAGGACCGTAGTCGCCGGCAAGGTTGAAGGGGTTCTGGGCGCCGGCGCCGGCGTAGTCACCGGAGGCGTCCTGGATGTTCATGCAACGCGACCAGGTGTAGTTGGTGAGCACGCTGAAGCTGTTGGAGATGCGGTGCTGGACGGTGGCGATGAGGCCGTTGTAGTTAGCCATGGCGAAGTCGCCAACGAGCGTGGAACCGCCGCCGCCGCCCTGGTAGAAGTTGCCCTGCGCGGGGTTCTGCTCGGTGAGTTTGTAGCGCGCGGTGTAATTGCTGGTGCTGGAGCAGTTGGCGCCGGCAGCGCCGGGCGTCTGGCCTCCGGGACCGGTTGTAACCACGCCGGTGCAACCCGTGCCGCCCGCGCCCCAGACACCCGGGACGTAAGTGGCGAGGTTGAGAGGAATACCGACGGGAGCATGGACGGTGTGGTTGCCGATGTAGTCGAGCTGGGCCTGCCAGCCATGACCGAGCTGACGCTGGATGCTGAACGTCCACTGCTCGGTGTAGGAGGGATGGAACTGCTTGGGAAGCACGATGTACTGGGTCTGCGGGAAGTACTGCGCCTGGGTGCCGGTGGGCAGGAAGGGCAGCGGGAAGGGGTTGGTGGTCACAGAGCCACGCGAGAAGGGAGCGTCGAACAGGACGGGACCGGACGTGGAGGTGGTGGACTGCCCAACGGTGGTGGCGTAGGGCGGATTCTGCTGAGTTCGCTGGCCGGTGAAGAAATTCACCTGGTCATAGATGAGCTCAAAGCCGGCGCGGACAACGGTTTTTCCGTCGCCTTTGGGATCAAAGCTGACACCGACGTTGGGGGAGAATTGCCACCACGAGTTCTTCGTCATGGAAGCGGGCACACCGGCGTCGCCGTAGTAGAAGGTTCCGGCGGGCGCGTTGGGATAAACAGTGCTGTGCTGGTTGGCGAGGAAGGCGGCAGGATCGAACACCGAGCCGCGGTGGAAGAAGTCGGTGGGGAAGATATTTGGGCTCCAGCGGACGCCAGCGATCATGGTCATCCGTGGGGTAGCGTGGAAGGTGTCCTGCGCGTACAGGCTGGGGATGGGGGCGCGCAGTGCGTTCTGCTGGAACTTGCTCTGCTCGAAGGCATTGGTGGTTCCGGATGACGAGAGCGCGCCGGCGAGGAAGTCGAGCAGAGGTTCGCCTTTCTTTGAACCGCCGTTGGGTCCGTTGCCGCTGTACTGTCCGGCGGTGCTGAACTGGAACTTTCCGTTGGACTCGTAGCTGTTGGAGATATTCAGCTGGTTTTTGACGAACTCACCGCCGAAGACGACGGTGTGCTTGCCGAGCACCCAGGTCACGTCATCGTCAATGGACAGGGTGTTGTCGTTGAAGTGAGCGACGGAGTTGGTACCGCCGCCGATGGTGAACCGTCCGGCCGAGATCTGCAGACCGTTGGGAACGTACTGATAGAGGCTGATGCCGAGCGTGTTGGCGTTGATGTCGTTGGAGGCGTACCCACGGTTGTTGACGCGGCGCAGCACCGAGATGTGCAGGGAGTTGACGAGGTTGTTGCGGATGGTCCAATCCTCACCCATGGTGCCGGTGTTGACGAGTTGATGCTGTCCGGCGCCTGTGGTGACCAGGATGTTGTCCGGGTAAAAGTACGCCGGCAGGTCGTACTTGTCGTAGAAGTAGCGGGCGTAGAAGTGATGCCTTGGACTGATGGTCCAGTCGACACGGACGGGGACTTCGGTGTCGGTCTGGTTGTTGGGGATGGAGTAGACGACCTTTCCGCAGCCATCGCTGATGAGCTGGGTCGGCAAGTACTTGACCAGCGCGAGGGAGGCCTTGCTGTAGGTGGGAGCGGTGGTGTACTTGTTGCCCGGAAGGATGGCTCCGGTCATTGGATCGTAGAGCTGGAGGATGGTTCCGGAGGCGCCGACGGCGCCGGTGCCTCCACTGCCGGTGGGCGAACCGTTGCAGGCGGAGAAGTCTCCGCTGAGCATGGCGGCGGTGGGGACGTAGGCGGTGGTTGATGACGAGGTGGCGTGGCTGATGAGGTACTGATAGCCGCCGAAGAAGAACAGCTTGTCACGAATGATGGGACCGCCGAAGGTTCCGCCGAACTGGTGCTGGTGCAGCACGTCCTTGCTCTTGGAGAAGAAGTTGCTGGCGTTGATGAGGTTGTTGCGGATGAACTCGAAGGCGTTGCCGTGAAACTTGTTGGTTCCAGAGCGTGTGACGACGTTGACGAGGCCGCCGGAGTGCATGCCGTCCTGGGCGCCGAGCACGGAGGACTCGACCGAGAACTGGCTGACGGCGTCGGGGAATGGGAAGGGCAGGTTGCCGTTGGCCATGTAGTCGTTGTTATCGCCGCCATCGAGACGCCAGAGGGTGGTGTTGCCCATGCCGCCGGCGACGGAGACGGAGATGGTCTGGTAGGTGTACTTGGAACCTGTGAAGTCGCCGCCGGGAGCGGGAGAGGTACCGCCGGCGAGAGCGAGCAGGCCAGTGATCTGGCGGCCGGGGGAGCTGAGGGGAAGTTCGGCGACCTCATCCTTGTCGATGGTCTGCTTGAACTTGACGTCCTCGGTCTGCAGCGCGAGGGCTTCGGACTGGACGGTGACGGAGGCCTCACCACCACCGACCGCGAGCTTGGCGTTGACGGCGATGTTGCTGCCGACTTCGAGAATGTTATGGGTGCGGGTGTAGTTGCCGAAACCGGGAGCGGCGACGCTGACCGTGTAGGTACCGACCTTGATATTAGGGAAGATGTAAACGCCCTGCTTGTCCGAGGCGACGGTCTGGACGACGTGGGTTTCTTCTTCGGTGATGGTGACGGCGGCGCCGGGAATGACGGCACCAGTGGGGTCGGCGACGACACCCTGGATGGTTCCGGTTCCGGCGACCTGCGCGTGCAGGGTGCAGGCCGCAACGATGAGGAGCAGGCAGGAAAGGAGCTGCGCCAGGACTGCGAGCGGGCGCTGGATGCGATGAGATTGATGCACTGTTGCCTCCGAAAAAGTGATGATGCGACGGGCGTGCCAAAGTCCGATGGGCCGGGAAATCCCTGCCGTAGGCTCTGCGGTGATTTCGTGCGAGACCTGAGACAAGGAAGCAATCGTACGGGTGCCGAACCGGGCCTCCAGCGGTGCGGTCATACTGGAGACGATTCAGGTCTGACTACTTAAGCTGGCGAATCATCTTTCATCGAAAATGTTTTTGTCAAGAAACTTTTCACAATGAGACTTCTGCTGGGGATTTTCACTATCGAAAGGGGAGAGATGCCAGCAAAAATGTCGCTCTGTCCAGAAAACAGCGGCCGGAGGGGGCCACGGCTGGGGTTGGGGGGCGCGAGTTGAAGCTCGCGTTCCGCTGCAGCAAATTTTTCTTTACAACCATGGGTTTGGTTCTCTAAAGTCATCCCCGGAATTCAAACAGGAAACTATTTCAATCCAGTTTTCGAACCATCGGGCAGGTAAGCCGTTGGGAATTTTGAGTCATTTCTGGAGGCAATATGTCAGACAAACGATTTTTCCGGCTTGCCGTGGTGTTTTTTGTTCTGGCCCTTGTACCGGGCTGGGTGAGCTTGCAGGCGCAAACAGGCGGCCAGGGCGCGATCAGCGGATCGGTGACGGATGCGAGCGGGGCGGCGATTCCGCAGGCGGCGCTGACGGCTACCAACGTGGCGACCGGGGTGAGCACGGAGACGACAGCTTCCGGCAGCGGCGTGTACACGCTGGGAGGGCTGATCCCCGGCAAGTACACGCTGACGGTGAAGGCTTCGGGGTTTGCGACGTTCAAGCAAGAGAACCTGGTGGTGGATGCGCTGTCGACGCTGGGTTTCAACGCGGAGCTGAAGGCGGGCAGCACGAACGAGACGGTGACGGTTTCGGCCGCGCCGCCGGCGCTGGATACGACGGAGGCCACGCTGGGCGGCGTGATTGAGAACGACATGTATGCGTCGCTTCCGCTGCTGATCGCGGGCAACCAGCAGCGCGATGTGACGCAGTTCTCGAACCTGCTGCCGGGAGCACAGGTGAACCCGGGCGGGCGGTCTTCGATTATCGCGGGAACGGGACAGCGGGTGGGCGAGCTGTATGTGGACGGACTGCCGTTGACGACGGCGAGCCAGCAGGGCGACAACCGACCGGTGTTCAACCTGGTGCCACTGGAGGCGATCGACCAGATCAAGGTGGTGACCAGCGGATACTCGGCGCAGTACCAGGGCGCGGGGCTGGAGAACTACAACCTGAAGGCGGGCGGGAACCAGTATCACGGGTCGCTGTTTGCGTATGTGCGGAACACGATCTTCGATGCGTGGACGTTTTCGTCGAAGCCGGGCAGCCCGGGCAACATGGTTCCGCAGGTGGTGAACGGCACCGTTACGCTGGTGCCGGGACCGAAGCCTGGCGAGCACCAGATTGAGTATGGCTACGCGGTGGGCGGACCTATCTCGATTCCGCACCTGGTGAACGGGCACAATAAGTTGTTCTTCTTCACGACGCTGGACCGGTTCCGGTCGCGTGTGGGAGTGAACGCGACGCCGGGCACGGTTCCGACGCTGAAGATGCGAACGGGCGATTTCAGCGAGTTGCTGACCGCCAACGGCGGGCCGGGCTACGTTCTCTATGACCCGACGACGCAGTCCGCCTGCACGGCGAACAACGGCGGAAAGGTCTGCCGGTATCCGTATGGCCAGGCTCCAAACGGGCCGGTGGATACGACGAAGGCAACGAACATCATTCCGGCGAGCCAGATCTCTCCAATCTCGCAATACATGGCGAAGTTTCTTCCAACGCCGTTCACGAGCGCGTTGACCAGCAACTACTTCAGCGGCGTGCCTTCGGGTTTCGATAACTGGCTGGTGTCGGGCCGTGTGGACTACACGATTTCGTCGAGGCACACGATCTCCGGCGCGTACACGCAGGGTAACCGTCACGCCATACCGTACACGGGCACGGCGGCGCCAGGCATTGCCGTGGTGCCGTACCTGACGACAACGGTTTCGGTTGTGGCGGGCAAGATTGCGGACGTGGAGGACACGTTCCAGATCACGCCAAAGCTGGTGAACCAGGCGCGCTTTGCGTATATCTACTTCGGCGGGCCGCCGGTGGGCAACATTACCGGGACGACGAACCCGGGGCTCTACGGGCTGGCGGCTTCCGGCGTGACGGGGCTTCCGGACGGACAGGCCTCAATGAACGCGGCGAACCTTGCTTTCAGCGGATCGAACGCTCCGACCAGCTGGGTAGGCAACACGCCGACAACGACCAACCGCTCGCTGACGTATGAAGTGCTGGACAACCTGGCGTACCTGAAGGGCCGGCACTCCATGAACTTCGGCGGTGAGCTGCAGTGGCTGGAGAATAATGCGGATACGGCGGACGGACCTTCGACGCCGACCTCGCTGAACTATGGTGTGAGCGAAACGGCGAACGTGAGCGGAACGAGCTTTGTTTCCGGCACGGGCTACTCGTATGCGAGCTTCCTGATCGGCGCCGTGGCTTCTTCCAGCGTGACGCAGCAGGCGTTCAGCGTTGTGGGCGGGCGGTACCGTCCGGGCGCGGTGTACTTCCAGGATGACTTCAAGCTGACGAAGAAGCTGACCATCAACGCCGGGCTGCGGTGGGACTACATTCCTCCGTACCACGAGTCGCAGAACCGCTGGTCTTTCCTGAACCCAGACCTGGCCAACCCGCTTACGGGGAACGGAGGAGCGTTGCAGTTTGCGGGCGACCGCGGCGCAGGATTGAGCTGCCGATGCACGACGCCGGTGCGGACGTACTGGAAGAACTTTGAGCCGCGGGTAGGATTTGCCTACGCGATCGACAGCAAGACGGTGTTCCGCGGCGGGTATAGCCTTTCGTTCTCGCATGGCGGCGCCACCGGAGGTGCGGCGGGCGCGGGCACAGGGACGGGCCAGACCGGCTTCAGTACGCCGCTGTCGTTTACTGACAGCACGGCGGGACCGGCATTTTATCTGAACAACAACGCCGGATTTTCGGCGGCCAACTCAACCTACGGCGGGCCGGGCTATAGCCTGCCGGGAACGTCGGCGGTCTCTGCGGCTTCGCAGACGCTGGGAACGGGCTACTACGTGACGGCGGCGAATACGTCGGGCGGCACAGGCACGGGCATCAACTATGCGGACCCGTACATCGGGAGCCGGGCGCCGGAGTTCTCGTTCTTCAACTTCGGCATGCAGCGCGAGATTACGCGCAGTCTGACGATCTCCGTCGACTACGCGGGCAGCCAGAGCCACTTCATCTCGGGGGCAGGCGGCATACGGGGACTGTACGCCGGTCAACTGGACCCGAAGTACCTGGCGCTGGGCAATGCGAACTGCAGCACGACCTCGACGTTCGCATCGTGCCTGACGGCTGCGGCCACACCGGCGAACCTGGCCAAGGCGCAGTCCCTGACAGGTCTCGCCCTGAACGCGCCGTACGCCGGGTACACGGCGTTCGCTTCGTTGAACTCGACAACGGGTACACAGGGAACGATTGCCCACATGCTGGTCTGGAAGCCGCAATACTCGGGCACGTCGGACTTCTGGGGGAACTATGTGGCGAATGGCAACTACAACTCGCTGCAGATTGCGCTGGCGCAGCGCGCCTCGCACGGACTGACGTTCAACGTGAACTATACGTACGCACAGAACGTGGATGACGCCGGAACACAGCGCAGCGGCTACGATATTCCGGCGAGCGTGATCGCGGACGGGCAGTTCCATCCGAAGAACCGGATCGACCGTTCGATCTCGATCAACGACCAGCCGCAGAACCTGAGCATCTACGGGGTGTACAACAGCCAATATGGGAAGCACAGCTGGGGCGGCGATCACCTGATCACGCGGGCCCTGCTGAGCGGATGGCAGACGTCGCTGATCTTCCAGTTGAGCTCCGGCCTTCCGTTGCCGATTGTGGCGACCTGCCAGTCGACGCAAAACGTAGGTCAAGGCACCTGCATGCCGGATGTGAACCCGAATTTCCACGGTGATGTCCGCATCAACGGGAAGTGGGGCGAAGGCGTGACGGCTAAGACCCTGGGTTCAAAGAGCTACCTGGTGGGTTCCAACACGCCGGGGTCGACGGTATCGGCGCTGGGAACGACGCCGGGGAACGGCTCGGGGACGTACAACGGAACGACGGCAACGGCGGCAACGTGCGCCAGCTCGCTCGGGCCTTTCTGCAACTCGGGCACGTACATGATCGGCGACGCTCCGCGCTTTCCCTACAACCTGCGCGGGCCAGACAATTACCGTCTGAACATGGCGCTGCGGCGGCAGTTCTCGATCAGCGACCGGCTGAAGTTTACGCTGGGCGTGGATGGGTCGAACCTGACCAACCACACGACGTTCGGCAACAACGTGGGGAACAACCAGATCCAGGTGAACGTGAACAACGCGGCGTTTGGCACGCTGAACTTCGCCAGCGCCGATCCAAGGGACTTCCAGTTTTCGGGGAGGTTCTCGTTCTAGACCCGCAGCTCTGTCGTGACTCAAGAGGCTCGTCCGGAGGTTTTCCCGGGCGAGCCTTTTGTTTTCGTCTCAGACGGAGTAGAGGATGATGGCGGTGGAAGGCGGGACGGTGGAGGCCTCGCGGAAGCTGGCGGGCTCAGAGAGCTGGACGCGGGTGGAGGTGAGCGAGGGGGCCGAGAGAGTGAGGCCGAGGGAGTAGCGGGGGAGATCGAAGGGGAGGGGCTGGGTCTGGTCCTTGTTGATGATGGCGACGGCTAGCTGGCCGGTGGGGAGTTTGGCGGCGTAGGCGGTTGCGTTGATGGGGCCGGAGGGGCCCTGGGGGTTGAAGTCGAGCTTGAGGAGCTGGGCGCCGGCGAAGGTGGCGGCGAACTTCATGCCGTAGAAGACGGGCTCGGGGACGTAGGCGCCGCTGATTTCGGCGATAGGGGTGTAGAAGGGGCGGGGGTGCGGGGCCTTGGGGTCGGGCATGAGGAGCTCGCCGGGGAGGGTGCCGCCGAGGGAGTCGGCTACGGCCTTGCCGCTGCCGCCGTGGAGATTGATGCCGGAGTAGCCGAGGGAGGCGAGGAGGAGCAGGTAGTCGGCGGCCCAGAGTGCGGCGCCATAGCAGTCAGAGAAGCCGGGCTTGCCGCCTTTGTAGCAGGTGTTGGCTTCGGTCATGCGGAACTGGGTGTGGAGTTTAGCGGCGGAGGTGCGGGAGAGCTCGGCGTTGTGGGCGACCCTGGGGTCTGCTTTGAGGAGGTCGTTGAAGTTGGCTTTGGGGTTGGCGGGCGGGCCGGTGAAGTAGTAGTGGTGCGTGAGGGCGGCGATGTTGAGGGGCTTGTCGAGCGCGAGGAGGCGATCGACGATGGGAGCGAACCAGTCGGTGTGGCTGGCGACGTCGGGGACAGCGAAGCGGGCGTTGGGGACGACGGCGGCGATGGCCTGGGCGGAGGCGAGCCACTCGTCGAAGTAGGCATCGGCGGACCAGGTGGCCTTGTTGCGGAAGCGCGCGGGGAAGCCGTCGGGCTCGTTGCCGATCTGGAAGTAGTCGAGTTTGGGGCCGAGGGTTTTGGCGACGAAGGTGGCTTCTTCAGCGGCGCGCTCGGGGGTGCTGGTGCCGAGGTTGATGCCGTAGAGGCAGGTCCAGCCGGTGGCGTCGAGGAAGGCGCGGAGGTTGATGACGGCTTCGGGAGTGACGGAGTAGGCGAGCTCCTGGAAGGGGCGCTCGCCGGGGCGGGGCGGCTCGTTGAAGATTTTGGAGGGGAGCGGCGGCTGCTTGCTGGCGGGGGTGGGCTTCCACCAGCCGACGTCGGAGGTGTTGCCGCCGAGGCGGAGGACTCCGTTGGTGGTGAGGGCGCGGAACTGGGTGATGAGGCCGGTGTTGTGCGCGGAGAAGAAGGCCGGGTCCGTGAGCTGCTGGACTTCGTAGGAGAGGCCGACGAAGTTGGCGGGGATGGTGAGGAGGGTCGCGTCGGCGTCGATGTGGAGCTTCGTTGCGGGAGGTGTGGCCTGGGCAAAGGCGCGGAGCGTGGGGAGGGCGGCGGTGGCGGCGGTGGCAAGGAGGAAGCGGCGGCGGTCCAGACTCTTCATGCAGGAAAGGGTAGGCGCTGGAGGGGATATGTTGCAAGTGCGAACGAATGGCGTTGAGGCTAGGCGCGTTGCATAACCTGGGCGGCGAAGCGGGCCATTTCGGTGTGCTGCGGGGAGGATTGGAGGAGGACTAGCGAGCAGCCGGCGGCTTCGAAGTCGGCGAGGCGTTGCTTGACCTGCTCGGGTGTTCCGATCAGGCCGGACTGGAGGCCGCGGTTGGAGACGGAGTAGTCGCGGAGGGAGATCTTCTTTTCGAGCTGCGAGCCGGTGATCCACTGCTGGTAGTTGGCGAAGCCTTCGGGGGACTTGGTGGGGTCGGGCTGCTGGCAGATGCGGGCTACTTCCCTTTCGGCTTCGGCTTCGGAGTCGCGGACGATGCAGTAGCCGGTGACGCCGAAGATCATCTCCGGGAGATGCGGGTGCTGGGCGCGGCGTTGGCGCATGTCGGCGATTTTGGTGGCGATGGTCGAGGGGTTGTCGCCGTGCATGAGGTAGGCGTCGCACTTGGCGGCGATAAGGTTCTTGGCGGTTTCGGATTCGCCGCCGGCGTAGAGGGTTGGAGAAGCAGGGAGTAGGGAGGAGGGAGTAGGCAGTAGCTTCTCGACGCCGGAGTAGGTGCGGCCCGGGAAGGGTTTCGGGGAGAGGATGTTGTCTTCGACGGTGTAGTAGCGGCCCTGATGCGAGGTGTGCTGTTGCTGCCAGCAGTTGGAGAGGACGTCGAGCCACTCGCTGGTGCGGGCGTAGCGGTCGTCGTGCTCGTCGAAGGGGATGCCGTACTTGAGGGCTTCGTCGCGCCACCAGGAGCTGACGACGTTGAGCGTGAGGCGGCCGTTGGAGATGCGGTCGATGTTGGCGGCTTGTTTGGCGAGGAGAGTGGGGTTGTGGAAGGTGGGGCGGACGGCGACCATCAACTCCAATTTTTGCGTGACGGCGGCTAGAGCGGCGGCGGTCGACCAGGCGTCGAGGGAGTCGGCTTCAGGACCCTTGATGTCGTTGAGGTTGAGCTCGGCGATGAGGGATAGGTCGTAGCCGAGGTTTTCGGCTGCGACGGTGAGGTCGCGGACGTAGTCCCAGGTGGCGGGCATTTGCTCGTCGTCGATGTTGCGAAGCCAGCCGCCGAAGACGGGGAGCCAGAAACCATGGCGCATAGGCATTTTCAGGCGGCAACCGAGCGACGGTGCTCGAGACTATGCATCCATGCTTCAGAACCGTAGATGCCCTCCAACAGTTCGGGGAGATAGTGGTCCAGATCGAGCTGAGGCCAAGCTATATCGTATCCGCCGAAGATCTCTATCTGTGAGCGTTGCGCTTCCGTTGCACTCTCAAGGCCTTGAAGATTTTCGCGGGGAATGACGAGGCGGCGACCGTTATCGAGGTGAAGGAGGACGAGGTCGAGCCTGGCGTCGTATTCGGCAGAGATCGCGATGGGAGGATCAGGCTCGGTATCGAGCCTGGCGCGCTCGAGAGCGGCCCGAATATCGGCTTCCGTCGTCAAATTTCTACCCTTTGCCATGTGTGCTCTCCCATAGCTTTTGCAGTTCGTCAGCATTTTCCGAAGCTACTCTCAATATCTTCGCAACGGTGTTTTGAGCCGCGGTCCGAGGACGAATGGCCTTGCGGCGCTCCGACAGTTGGGTACAGCCGTTCGGCAGCAAATCAACAATCACCGTGACACTTGCATGTGTTCCATGGACATGGGGCGGCAGATGATCGTTCGGGTACACGGAGAACCTGACGCCTTCGTACGTTTTCGAGCCCACAGAAATACTCTATGCCGAGGAGTGACCGACAGACAAGATCGACAGGCGAATCCATCCGCCAAGGACGTGAAGCCAGAAGCCGTAGCGCATGAGACAGAGGGTAGAGGGTTTATGCGGTGGCGGTGACGCCGGCTTCGGCTTCGAGCCAGTCGACTAGTTTGGCGAAGGGGTCGAAGCCGAGGACGTTGGGGCCGTCGGCTACGAAGTTACTGAGGGCGTTGACGTCGTAGTAGTAGCGTTGGCCCGCTTCTCCCGGTTCATGGCGGCTGTCGGTGATGTACTCGATGCCGCCGATGTGGATGCCGCTGTGGTGCATGATGAGTTCGACGTCGCGGAGGGCGTCGGCGGGGGGCGTGAAGGCTTCTACCGTGATGCCGGTTTTGGGGGCGTCGATGGCGCAGGCGCCGCGGTTGAGGTCGGTGCCGGTTGTTGTGCGGCAGATGTCGGCGGGGCAGAGGTCGAAGGTTTCGCCGGTGATGTGGACCTTGATGGCGTAGAGGTATTTGCCGTTGAGGACTTCGACGCGGACGATGTGGCTGCCTTCGGCGGGGATGAACTCCTGCACGAGCGCGGTGGAGTCGAGGCCGAACTGGAGGGCGTTTTCGCTGCCGGGTTGAGCCTCCATGGCGTGATGGAGTTGCGAGAGGCCGTCGAAGCGCTTGACGCCGGCACCGGAGCCGCCAATGTTCGGCTTGACGACGATGGGCCAGCGCAGGCCTTCGGTGGCGAGGGCTGCCTGGGTAGAGCGGTGGATGACGCGGGCTTTGGGGTAGGGGAGGTTCAGCTTGTCGAGGAGGACGAGCTGGCCGGCTTTGCTTAGTTCGCTGGCGAAGGCCTTGTGGCCGTTGATGACCTTCACTCCCCTGCTCTCGAGGTGCTCGAGGAAGCCGAGGGTATAGAAGATCTGGTCGCCGTGGTCGCGGTTCCAGGCGGAGGGGCTCATGCGGTTGAAGACGAGGGAGTATTTTTCTTCGGGGTGGTCGGCGGGCGAATAGGAATGCTCGGGGGCGTGGAGCTTGACGTAGGGGATGTTGCGGCGGTCGAGCTCGGCAAACAGTGGCTTGAACCAGTGAGGCTGTTCGTAATAAATCGCGAGGGGGAGTGGGGCGGCCATAGAGCTACAGGATAGCGGAAGCTGGCTTACTGCCGCAGGTGCTTGATGAGCTGGGTGGGGTGGATGGGTTTGGGGAGGAGCTCGAAGGTGTGGCCGCGTTCTTTGGCTCGGGCGAGGATTTCTACCGTGGCGGATTGGCCGCTGAAGAGGACGATGCGGGTTTCGGGGCAGATCTCGCGGATGGCGATGGCGGCTTCGACGCCATCGATGTTGGGCATCAGGACGTCGGAGAGGACTAGCTCGGGGCAGTGGCGGCGGGCGGACTCGATGGCCGCTTTGCCGCTGTAGGCGGCTTCGGCGATGAAGCCGTTGCGATTGAGGATCTGCACGATGGTGTCGGCGATGAGAACTTCGTCGTCGACGACGAGGATGCGGGGCGTGGCGGCCTTGTGATCGGGCGAGCCCGCGGAACTGGTCGCCGCCGGGGGCGGGGTTTTCGGTTGTTCACTAGAGAGAGCGACGGGGTTCATGGGGTCCTGGTCCTGGCAAGCGGAAACAAACGTATTGCGCGGTAGAACACCGTACGTCTCCGCAAGTTGTTACCCAAGCGGGAGATATTCGTTTTCTAGCTGTCGAGGAATCTCCTCGGATAGTTTACTGGATTGCCGAGGATTGCGGCATAGAGAAGACTTCTGGATTTGCAATTTTTAGCGGGAGGAAGACGCGGAAGATGGTGCCGGTGGGCGGGGTAGTGGAGGTCCGGAAAGTGACGGAGCCGCCATGTTTCTCCACGATGCCGCGGGTGACCCAGAGGCCAAGGCCGGTGCCGAGCGAGGGCTTGGTGGTGATGAAGGGAGCGAAGAGCTGCTCGCGGACCCCAGCGGAGATGCCACTGCCGGAGTCGCAGACGAGGACCGTTACACCGTCGCGGCCGTCGCTGTGGCGGCGAGCACGGATGCGGATGTTGCGCGAGGAGGATGCGGAGGTCTGGGAGGCGTCGATGGCGTTGACGAGGAGATTGGAGAAGACCTGGCGGATTTCGCCCTGGAGACCGAAGATGCAGAGGTTGGATTCGAGGTCGAGGGTGCAACTGAGGCGGGCGTAGACGAGCTTGCGGGAGAAGAGATCGACGACGGACTGGAGGAGTTCGTTGAGGTTGATTTCGACGGGACGGGTGGTGTCGCGGTAGAAGCCGAGGGTCTGCTGGGCGATCTGCGCAACGCGGAGGAGTTCGGCGTCGGCGGTTTCAAGCAGGCGCTGGGCGGCGCTGGGGACATCGGGGTCAGTCTTGGCGAGGTAGATGAGGTTGGTGACGGCTTCGAGGGGATTGTTGATCTCGTGGGCGATGGTGGCGGCGAGGCGGCCTGTCGCGGCGAGCTTTTCGCTCTGGCGGAGCGTGACCTCGTGGGTGTTGCGGTCGGTGACGTCCTGGATGACACCGATCATGCCCGTGATCTCGGAGGAGCCTTCGGTGTAGGTGGGGAGGCCGCTGGAGACGATCCAGCGGAACTCGGAGGGGCGGCCGGGGCGGTGGACGCGGTACTCGGCTTTGTAGAGGCCGCCGCTGGAGAGCGAGGCGCGGAGGCTGTCGACGGTGGACTCGCGGTCCTGGGCGAAGACGATGCGCTCGCGCATGGAGGAACGGGTGATGGGAGCGTGGGGCTCGGCGTAGAAGAGCTCGGCGGCGCGCTCGTCGAGATCGAGCACGTCGGTGGCGCGGTCCCAGGTCCAGGTGCCGAGTTGGGCGGCGTCGAGAGCCTGGCGGAGACGGCGTTCGGCGGCGGCGCGGTCGCGTTCGGCGCGGCGCTGCTGGGTGACGTCCTGGAAGAAGATGGCGATGCCGTCGGCGGTGGGAAAGACGCGGATGGCGGCCCAGATGTCGAGGGGAGCGTAGTAGTCCGTGAACTCGACGGTGCGGCCCTCGTTCATGGCTTCGGCGTACTTCTTCTCGAAGAGGCTGCCCTTGGCGTCCGGAAAGACTTCGTAGTAATGCATGCCGGTGAGGTTGCGGCCGTTGGCGACGATCTCATTGGCGCGGCGATTGAGGTAGGTGAAGCACCAGTTGCGGTCCATGAGCGCGATGCCGTCGGTGGTGGCTTCGAAGACGCGCTCGAGGCGGTCGGCGGTTTCGCGCTGGGCGGCGCGGGCGGCGTCGGTGATGCCGATCTCGCGAGTGAGGTTCTCGGCGAGGCGGGCGTTGTCGATGGCGACGGCGGCCTGCGCAGCGACGGTTGCGACGAGGGTTTCGCAGGGGGAGGCGAAGAGATTGGCGTCAGGATGGCCGTAGAGGAAGGCGCCGAGGACTTCGCCGCTGCGGCTGCGAACGGGGACTGCAAGATAACTGCGGATGGGAATGCGGAGTTGAGCGAGGCTGCTTGCGGCGAAGCGGGGGTCGGCGGTGATGTCAGGCGAGCGGAGGGTTTGGGCTTCGACGATGGTGTGAGCGAAGAGCGGAGAGGCGGGCGGGAGGGGGAGGCCAGCGAAG
>JAZKBC010000201.1:18665-25215 GCA_040388825.1 Acidobacteriota bacterium
ACCAGCGCGTCGGCGCCGATGCTGGAGTAGACGATGATGCCGAAACGGGCGCCGCAGAGCTGGAGGCCGGCGTCGAGAGCGGCTTGGACGATGACGTCGAGAGAACGCTCGCTAGCGAGCAGCAGACCTGTCTCTACTAGCAGACGGAGATGGGCTTCAGTCTGCGGCGACGAGGAGGTGCCGGCTGGCGAGGTGTTGGACGTTTCTTCCATCAATAAACTTGGATGCGTTGTGAGCCTGCTTTGGCTTGGTCGTTGGATGCAGGTTATAGATGGCGAGATGGTTGACGAAGTTAGAAGGAAAAGGGAGTAGCCTTGCTGGGAAGAAAAATCGAACAACGAGGAAGACTATGCAGAGGCGAGAGTTTTTGACGAGAAGCGTGCAGGCTGCAGTGGGTACAGCAATGGTGGCGGAAGGGACGGGCGCGCAGGCAGTGAAGGCTTCTGCGGCGAAGAGTTCGGCGACGAAGACCGCGGTGAAGGTTGTGGCGAAGGGCGTGGAGCTGAACGTCCGCGATGCGGCATTTGGGGCTGTCGGCGATGGCGTCGCGAAAGATACAGCGGCGTTGCAGAAGGCGCTGGACAGATGCGCGGTGCTGGGTGGTGGTGTGGTTGTGCTTCCGGCGGGAAAGTATTTGATTGGGTCGGTACAGTTGCGGTCGAAGACGACGCTGCGGCTGGAGGAGGGAGTGGAGCTGCTGGGGTCGGGGGAGTTTGGCGACTATGCCGTGATGCAGGTGCGGTGGGAGGGGATGTGGATTGAGGGATACGCGGCGCTGATTTATGCCGTGGATGCGCACGACCTGGCGGTGGTGGGTGCGGGAAAGATTTTGGGCAACGAGTCAATGGGCGGGCGGCCGACGAAAGACAAGCCGCTGCGGCATCCGGCGCTGGTGGAGTTTTTGCGCTGCGATGGTGTGCACCTGCAAGGGTTTTCGACGCACTATGCGCGGATGTGGAACGTGCATCCGACGTGCTGCACGAATGTGCTGATCGAGGGGTTGACGATTCGGTCGACTACGGGGAACGGTGACGGGATCGATGTGGACTCGTGCAAGCATGTTGTGATTCGGAAGTGCGATATTGCGACGGGGGATGATTGCGTCTCGCTGAAGAGCGGGCGCGGTGAAGAGGGTTACACGCTGGCGATGGCGACAGAGGATGTGACGATTGAGGATTGCACGTTCTTCGACAATATTTTTGCGTGCATTGGGATTGGGAGTGAGACTTCGGGTGGGATTCGCAATGTGAAGATTCGGCGATGCACGTTTACCGGGGCGAAGACGTTTGCGCTGTATATCAAGAGCCGGCCGGGACGTGGAGCGACGATTGAGAACATCGTTTGCGAAGACCTGGATGTGAGTGGGATGACGGGTGGATTTCTGCGGTTCAACCTGACGGCGAGTGGGCTGCTGGGAGAAGATCCGGTTCCGGGGCTGGCGGGGATTCCGCAGGGGAAGAATTTTGTGTTTCGCAACGTGCGGGTGAAGGATGTTCCGGTGCTGGTGGATGGGTCTTCTGTGCATCCGCTGAAGATGCTGGAAGGTTTAGTGCTGGAGAATATTACGGGGACCTGCAAGAAAGGGATCGGGCTGGCGAATGCTCGGGGAGTCGTGATCCACGGAGTGCATGTGACGGGGTTTGAGGGGCCGTTGCTTTCGACTTCAAATGTGCATGGAGTGGGGTTGGCGGGGGCGACTACTGTGGATGGGCCGAAGCTGCCGGCGGAGGTGGTCGCGCCGGCGGTGGCTTATAAGCTGCACTAGAGTGTTCGCCGTGGTGTGGCTCATCGTCGACGCATCGCGTATGCCCTGGTTTATCCTTCCACCGAAAGCCTCAGGAGCCCCATGCTTGCTCTTCGCTCAAAGCTTCTTCCGCTGTGCCTCCTTCTTGCGAGCCCCGTCGCAGCCATAGTCCACGCGCAGGATTCTTCTGACGGCTGGCGCGCTGCGATCAGCACCGTCTTCTATACCAATCATCCCGACCCTCCGCTCCACGCCAAAGTCTGGTCGACCTTTTCGCCCACCGCGGGAGTCGTTGCCGAGCGGATTACGTATTCGACCGACGCCGGGATGCTGGTCACTGCCATTCTTTATCGGCCTGACTCGAAGGTGCTCAAGGCTGCGCATGTCACGGGCAAACTGCCGGCGATCGTCGTCGTCAACGGCCACGGGTCGGACAAGTTCGGCTGGTATGCCTTCTACTCCGGCATGATGTTCGCGAAGGCGGGCGCGGTGGTGCTTACATACGACCCCATCGGCGAAGGTGAGCGCAATGCGCAGCGGCTGAGCGCGCAGTCGCCATCGCCGCACGATGCCGACGTGGCCCCGCCTGCGCCACTGCCGCACGATGATTGGGGTCGCAGGGTTGCGGGCCTGATGCAGATCGATCTTGACCAGGCGCTGCGTTACATTGCTTCGCGGCCAGAGGTGGACACCAAACGCATTGGCGTCACAGGCTATAGCCTCGGCTCCTTTGTGGCTGGAGTCGCCGGTGCGCGGCTTGTCGATTTCAACCCCAATTACCCCGGGGTTGCCCACTTTCACGCACTGCTTCTTTCCGGTGGCGGCGTCTTCGACAACGAGACGGGCTACTTCGACAAGAACAAAAGCCTCTGTCAGCGTGCGCCTTACGTCACGCTCAAACAGGCGCAATATCTCGGCGATCATCGCGGCGATGACCTCTTCTTGCTCAACGCGATGCGTGGACCGACCTTCATCATGAATGGCGCTGGCGACGGCGTGATGGGCATCCCCGACCGCGACCCGGCGTGGTTCAACCAGCAGCGGGCGAAGCTGCTCAAGGACTGTGGCGCAGCCGGCAAGAACGCTTGTGCCAACGTCTTCACGAGCATTCTCTATGGCAAGGAAGTTGGTCATCGCCCCTCTTGGGTCAATCGCGATGGCGTGCACTGGCTCAACGCGCAACTGCACTTTCCGCTCTGGAACACGGATGCGAAGATCGACGCGCAGGGCACAACGCACGTCAGCGAGTGGATCACGGCAAACCACGTTGCCATCAGCCCGAACTACTTTCCTGAGCAGCGCGAAGGCGGCCTCAATGCAGTCGGCACGGGCTTCCCCGGCATCTCTCGTGCCGACCTCAGCGTTCTTCCCGACGCCGACTGGCAGCGCCTGAAGGATCAGCTGACCTACGAGGCATGGGCGGCAAAGACCATGGCCACCGAGAAGCAGGCCGCGGCCGAAGTACACTAAAACCGAATCAAAACCTTCGAGGAGCCCGACTTCATGCATGGTTGTCGAATCTATACTCTTGCCGCCCTCTGTTGCGGCGCTGCTATCGCCTCCGCGCAGTCCGCGCCCATTACGATCGCGGTGGATCTCACCGACGCTCCTCGCCGCATTTTGCATGCCACCGAAACCATCGCCGTCCATCCCGGCGCGATGACGCTCGTCTATCCCAAGTGGATTCCGGGCGAGCATATGCCGTCAGGCCCGATTGAAAACCAGGCGGGCTTCATCATCACTACCGCCTCCGGTGAGCGCGTGAAGTGGGAGCGCGACTCCGTGGATATGTTCGCCTTCCACCTCAACGTTCCGGCGAACACCACGCAGCTGAATATCAAGATGGACTTTCTTGCCGCTACCAGCGGAGCGTTCACCGCCGGCGGATCCACCAGCGCTAACCTCGCGCTGCTGAGCTGGAACACGCTGCTGGTCTATCCGCAGCATGGCGACCCCGCGCAGATCATGGTCGCGCCTTCGGTCAAAGTCCCTGAGGGTTGGAAGTTTGGCACCGCGCTCGACTCCATCGGCCGCGACAAACTCGGCGTGTCGTCTTTCAGTAGCGTGTCTCTCGAACAGCTCATCGACTCTCCTGTTCTCGCGGGGCGCTGGTTCCGCGAGATCGCCCTCGCGCCCGAGATCACGCCGAAGCACTTCCTGGACCTCGCGGGCGACGGCCCTGAAGACATCCTCCTCTCGCAGGAGCACATTGACGATTTCTCCAAGCTCGTGCGCGAAACCGGCGCGCTCTACAAGTCGCGTCACTATGGCTCATATCACTTTCTCGTCACGTTATCCGATCAGGTCGCGCACTTCGGACTTGAGCATCATCAATCGTCCGACGATCGCGTGAGCGAGAAGACCTTTGTTGACGACGACCAGTTCATAGGCAACGGCCTGCTGCTGCCGCACGAGTTTACGCACTCGTGGAACGGCAAGTATCGCCGCCCAGCCGGACTGGCGACTGGCAACTACGAAGACCCGATGAAGGGCAATCTGCTGTGGGTTTACGAGGGCCTCACCGAGTACCTTGGGGACGTTCTCGCCGCGCGCTGTGGCATCTGGAATGCGCCTATCTATCGCGACCGTCTTGCTACCGTTGCTGGTTATCTGAACGATGCGCGCCCCGGCCGCACGTGGCGCGATCTGCAGGACACTGCCACCAACGCGCAGATTCTCTACCTGACCGGCGGAGCGTGGGACAACTATCGCCGCAACACCGACTACTACGACGAAGGCGAGCTTCTATGGCTCGAAGTTGACCTAACGATCCGCGAGAAGACCAACGGAGCGAAGTCGCTGAATGACTTCGCCGCGCTCTTTGAGGGTCTCGGCGGCAACACTGCACCCAAGGTCGTTCCGTACACCTTTGACGACGTTGTGAAGGCGCTCAACACTGTCGTGCCCAACGATTGGAGCGGCTTCCTGCGCACGCGTCTCGACTCCAACGACTTTCACGCTCCCGAGATGGCTGGTATCAACCAGTTGTCCGGCTACAAGCTTATCTACACCGACAAGCCCGACTACTGGTCGCAGCTTGGGGAAGGCGCCAACGCCGAGCAGAATCTTGACGCGCGCTACTCGCTGGGCCTTACCGTGGGTTCCGGCGGCAACATCAACGACGTTATCCTCGGCGGCAACGCCTACAAGGCTGGACTTGCTCCCAGCTTCCGCATCGTCGCGGTCAATGGGCGCGCTTTCATGCCGTCGTTGCTGCGCACCGCCATCCGGGATGCAGTGGGCAAAGGCCCGAACATCGATCTGATCGTGGAGAACACGGGCTACTACAAAATCATTTCTCTCAACTATCACGAGGGTGAAAAGTACCCGCACTTCGAGCGCGTGCCCAACACGCCGGATCGTCTCGATGACATTCTCGAACCGATGACGAAGTAGGTGCGCTCGATACTTCAGCGCGCGATCATGGCTGGGGTCCCCGGCTCGGGGCTTACCTGCTGCGGAATCTCGCCGGCCTGCTTCATGGCTTGCTCGGCTACCGCGGCCTGGATCTCCGAGTTGATCTCCGCGCCGATCAGCAGCATCAGCCCGCTGATGTAAAACCACGTCAGCAGAATGATTACGGCACCGAGCGATCCGTAGGTGAGCGAGAACGTGTCAAAGAAATGCAGGTACACGCGCAGCCCCAGCGATGCGAGTACCCAACCGGCAATGCCAATCGTTCCTCCGGGCGTGACCCAGTGCCAGCACTTGGTCTGCAGGTCGGGCGCAAAGTAGTAGATCGTGGCAAAAGCGAGCATCAGCAGGGCCGTCGCGACCACCCAAGCCACACCGTGGAGCAAGACGGCTTCTGTTGCGCGCAGCCACCGATGCCACACATGCAGCTGCACCAGCCGCGCGCAGTAGTCACCCAGCAGCAACGCTGCGAGATTGAGCGTCACAATCACCGACAACAGCAGCGTGACTAGAATCGCGGACCCGCGCACCTTCCAATACGGACGCGTTTCCTTGACCTTGTACACCGTGTTCATGCCGTCCTGGATAGCTGAAAAACCCACGGAAGCGGCCCACAGCGCGCCCACCAGCCCCAGCGTTAGTTTGCCGCTCGTTGTCGCATCGGTGGTTTGGTGGAACGTGCTGATCACCATCGCATACGCCGATGGCGGTACAACCAGCGCGAGGTAGTTCAGCAACCGCACATAGATTGCTGACGCGCTCTGCGCCGCAAGCCCGAGCAGCGCGCTCGCGCACACCAGTGTAGGAAACAGCGCAAACAGAAAGTAGTAGCCCAGCTCTGCCGCTCGCGAGAGCAGATTGTCATCCAGGATGGCCTGCAGGGTCCGTCTCCAAACCAGCCCGGCTGGGACGCCGCGAAAGTACCAGAGATTGCCGAGCGGAGATTGCGACACGCGGTCCCAGATGCGCTGCGCCATTGGATCTACGTCGCCAATGCGGTGGTCCTTGCTGTCCGGTCGTTTGGTTTCCGGCGCGGGTTCTACGGTATCCATCATCGCGGTCCCTGTCGTTCGGGCTTAGTCACTCGCCCTTCTGCATCTGTTCAGATGCAGCGACCGCCTCGCACGTACTCCCACCGCAAGGTCTTAGAACGCGCGCCCGCTTCCACGCATGGCGACGGCAATCGATTCCAATGCGCGTTCCGGATTCCCGTCCGGCAGTGCGACGCCCATCTTCGCTGCCATCTGCCGCGCGATGCGTCCGGCAACCTCACCTACAGCTCAACGGTCGCGAACACCACAGGCCGCCGCGGCAACCAGGGCATGGAAGGCATGGCGGTCACGCCGGACGGCAAGAAACTGGTGACGCTGCTGCAGAGCGGCGCGCTGCAGG
>JAZKBC010000201.1:25225-35192 GCA_040388825.1 Acidobacteriota bacterium
CATCTCGACCGTCAGATCCAGGGCGCGCGCAAAGAACGACTCACTCAGCACGAGATCCTGCGCTCCCAACTACGCCACGGCGTCGGCCGGAAACATCGACGGAACGCTCTGCATCCACGGATCCGGCTGGAAGGTGACGTCCTGGGTGCGCGGAATCAGCACTGCTCCGGCCTGGGCGAGCATCGGCTGGTCTTCGACCTGTTCGTGCACCACAATCGTGCCCGCGACGAAGTCGCCTACCCGCTTGTTCAGCTTGTTGCACGCCATCGTAATTACGCCTACCAGGAAGAACCCCGGCAGGTAGTCGACGTAGCGGAGGAGGTTGCGTGCCAGGGCTTCGAAGAAGGTGATCTGCCGTCCCGAATCCTTGATCACGCGCAGCTTCATCATCCGTTTGCCCAGCGTCTGGCCACGCCAGAACGCCTCAAACAGGGTGAAGTATCCCCAGAAAATCAGGAACGGAATAAAGATCAGCACCGCGATAAGCCACTTGCTGGCAGCGTTCAGGCGATCCATTTCGCTGGAGAAGGCTCCGATGACTGACAGCACAATCACCAGCAGGATCGCGGCCACGAACAGCAGGATCATGTCCAGCAGCAGCGCCACAAAACGGCTGCCGATGCCCGCAATGTTGAATTGCAGCGCCACTTGTTCCGGCGTTTCGATAGAATGCCTCTCAGCCGAAGACTGAAAACCATCACCGCGCCACTCACCGCCAAAGCCCTGCTCGTCAAAATTAGCCATGATCTCGAACCTTTGGATAGATACTCGCAAGGATAACTGGAACCGGCTCGACGTGCTGCTGCGGCAGGTGGAATCGCACGGCGTCAAGTCGCTGCCCCATGACGAGCTGCGCCAGTTCGGGCTGCTCTACCGCCAGGCCGCGTCTGACCTCTCCGCTGTCCGCTCCGACCGCTCCTCGCGCACGCTTGAGCAGTATCTCAACCGCCTGGTAAGCCGTGCGCACAACTATGTCTACTCCGGCCAGCGCATCTCGCCTGTAACCATCTGGCGCTTTTTCGCTTACTCCTACCCGCGGCTCTTTCGGCAGCTTTCTTTCTATGTTCTGCTGGCCACGTCGATCACACTGGGAACCGCATTGCTCGGTGCGGTGGTTACGATCGTCCGTCCGGACGTCGGCGTGAGCTTCATGGGCCACCAGACGATCGCCAATCTCGACAAGGGAAAGATGTGGACAGACAGCATCCTCAGCGTGAAGCCGCAGGAGTCGTCGCACATCATGACGAACAATATGACCGTCTGCTTCGTCACCTTTGCTGGCGGCATCACGGCGGGACTGTTGACGCTTTTCGAGCTCTTCAACAATGGCCTGATGCTCGGCATCGTTGCGGTGGTCTGCGCCCAGCATCACATGTCGCTCAGTCTATGGAGCTTTATCGCGTCCCACGGCGCATTGGAACTTCCCTCCATCATGATTGCCGGAGCCGCCGGACTGCGTCTCGGAGCTGGCATCCTGTTTCCTGGTCTGCTCAAGCGCCGGGATTCCGTCGCGCATGCCGGTATCGAAGCCGTGCAGCTCGTCTCCGCCACCATACCGTTGCTGATCATCGCGGGCACTCTTGAAGCCTTCCTCTCGCCCACACACGTTTCTCCCACCCTCAAGTTTTCAGTGGGCGCAGTACTTTTTGCGGGGCTGTGTTTCTGGCTCGGTGAAGGTGGACGGAAGACGGTGAGCACTGCTAACTAGAGCAGACCCTTCGCCTTGACCTCGAGATACTTGCTTACGGCGTTGATGCCGATCTCTTCTGCGGTCGTCTCCACGATCAGGACACCCTGCCGCTCCAGTTGCGCAATCGTCTCGCGCCGCCGCTCCAGCATCTCCTGCGCTGCGGCTGCGTGAAACATGGTTGCCCGCGTCTTCGGCGTGCTGCCCGCCAGTGCATCCAGCTCCGGATGCTTCAGCAGTACGAGCACTACCAGGTGCCGCCGCACGAGCTCGGAGGCCGCAGTTACGAGTTCCGGGCGGCCGGCGCTGTCGACCAGCTCCGTGATCCAGACAATCAGGCCGCGCCGCCGCTGCACCGTCTTTAGCCGGGCGACGGCGTTCAGATGGTCGGCTTCGGCTGCCTCGCTGCGCGTCTGGCTCAGGAGGTCGATGAGCAGCCGCACATGCGAGGCTCCCGCGCCCGGCATGAGCAACTGCTGCACGCCGCGTCCGTAGGCCATCATGCCGAACTTGTCGCCAGAGCCGTGAATGATCTGTGCCAGCATGGTTGCTGCGGTGGTTGCCTGATCCAACTGCGTGACGGTCAGCAGATGCGCGCGCTCGCGCTCCATCTCTGTCTCGGCCACATGCTCTACACCGCCGCGCTGCAGCTCGAACGCTGTCCGCGAAAGCCGTCCGGCATCGAGCACCATCCACACCTGCTGCGACCGCTCCACCGTGAATTGGCGCGTCACCAGCTTGCCGCGTCTGGCGGTGGCGGTCCACGAGAGGTTGCGCAGCTCGTCGCCGGGCTGATAGTCGCGCAGGCTTTCGAAGTCGCGCCCCACGCCGCGCAGCCGCAGCTTGCGCTTCTGCATCTCGATCTGCCGGGCGCGCAGCAGATAAAACTGCGTGTTCTGGCGGCTGTCCTCATGCGCCGGAAACACACGCACACGCTGCGTGTGGCTCACGTCGTCCGGCGCAGAAGCACCGGCGAGCACGTACATCAGCAGGTATCCAACACCAGCGCACGCCGCAAACGTGATGACGGTCCAGAACAAACTGCCGGAGTGACGGAAGAGCACCGTACTGGCCCAGCCGCCGAGGCCGACGCACACGATCATCGCGAGTAGTGGCAACGCGCTCGCCGGCTTCTCCGCACGCGCTGCTTCAGGAGTCCTGACCGGCAGCACTGCCGCCCAGCGCTCCACCAGCCGCAGCGCTCCGCGGTAGCGCAGGTAGACCCGCCGCAGCGCGAAATCTCCGCGCACGTTGGGGAAGATCGTGATGACGCTCAGCGCTTCTTCGCGCGGAAACACTTCGATGCGGTGCGCTACAGGCTCGGCCACCAGCGCCGGATGCAGGTCATCCGTCACGCGCACATCGAGCACAGTGTCGCTTGCCTGGCGCACCGCCAGCTCTATCCGTGTCGGCTGCCCAAGCTGTGGCGAATCAAGAAACGTGCGGGTAACCGCGAGGTCCGAAGCGTGTGGAAGTTGCAGCAGGTCGATCAGGATCAGCAACAGCAGGAACCCGTCCCACGCCAGCATGAAACCGATCCGCCGCGGATGATAGAACGCTGGCCAGGCGAGCAGCAGCCCGGCGCAGAGCAGCCCCAGCGCCAGCGGCGTGAGCCCGAAGCCGAGCCATGCCCCCAGCCTGCCGATGGGCCGGCCCTGTCCTTTCGCGGATTGTGGAATCAGTGTCTGCATGGGATTGATTGCTCTACTTCGGCACCTGCGTCGCCGCGAGCACATCTCTCACCACGCGGTCAGCGTCCATGCCTTCCAACTCCGCCTCCGGCCGCAGCACCAACCTGTGCCGCAGCACCGGCAGGGACGCCTCCTTCACATCATCGGGAATGACAAAGTCGCGTCCTTCGCGGGCTGCGTACGCCTTGGCTACCAGCAGCAGGCTGGTGCTCGCACGCGGGCTCGCACCGAGTGCAATTGAAGGCCAATCGCGCGTCCTCCGCACTACAGCGAGCAAGTAGTCGAAGATCGCCGACTCCACCTTTACCGCACGAATCTCCGCGCGGGCTTGTGCCAGGAGCTCGAACGGCACGCGCTCGATCTCCGTCTCGGCCAACCCCGCTGGGGTATGCGAAGCATGGTGCCGCTCCAGCACGATGCGCTCATCGGCTAAATCCGGATACTCCATCTTGATCTTCAGCAGAAAGCGGTCGAGCTGCGCCTCCGGCAGCGGATATGTTCCTTCGAACTCCACGGGGTTCTGCGTCGCGAACACGGTGAAGTAGTTATCCAGCACATGGCGCACGCCATCGGCCGACACCTGCCGCTCTTCCATGGACTCCAGCAGCGCGGCCTGCGTGCGGGGCGGCATGCGGTTGATCTCGTCGGTCAAGAGAAACTGCGTGAACACGGGGCCTTCGTGAAACGCAAATTCGCCTGTCTTGGCCGAGAACACGTTGGTGCCCAGGATGTCGGCGGGCATCATGTCCGGCGTTCCCTGCACGCGCCGGAAGTCGAGCCCAAGGAAGCGCGCCAGCGTCTTGACCGCCAACGTTTTGGCCACTCCCGGAACGCCTTCCAGCAGGGCATGCCCGCCGCACAGCATCGTCAGCAGCGCCTGTGCCACGGCCTCCTGCTGTCCGGCGATGATGCGCCCAATCTGCTGCTGCCCTCGTTCAAACAACTCGCTTGCTGCTGCCACGCCCATACCGTTCTCGCTCATCACCACTCCATTCTCTGCACTCGAACTCAAATCCTTACAAACCAAATCCAAACTTTCGCCGATCAGACCGAAGTCGTCTCCGCAACCACGATCACCGCAGGTCTCAGCTTCGCACGGACCTGTTCCGCATCGTCGCAGAGCGCCTGCACCAGGGCCAGCGCACTGTGCGTGCCGATCTGCTTGTGCGCCGAAATCTGCGCCTGCTTCAGATGTTCGCTCAACTTCGACCAGTCGCCGCCCATGCGGGCCTGCAGCGCGTCGGCAATCGCCTCCGGACCTTCCTTCACCGTCGCCTGCGCTAACCCGGCCTCGCGCACCAGCACCCGCAGCAGCCGCCGCCGCGCTGCCTCAGTCGCTGCATTCGTCGCACCGGCCTTGGCGTACAGATCGCCCATCGAATCCGCAAACTCCACCGGCGAGCTTCGCGGCATCGTTACCGGAGCCCGCACCGGTCCGCTTCTGCGGCTGAAGCTGAACACCAGAAGGGCCATCGCCAGCGCCGCCTGCACCTTCAGCCACACTAGCGGAAGCCCCTTGGCCTCGTCCCACATCGACCGCGCGGCACCTGCCAGGCTTTCGTCGAACAACACTGTTCGCCCATCGCCGACACTTGCCAGCAGCAGCCGCAGATTGCCATCCTTCTTCAGCCCCGCGTTCGTCATGGGAGTCGCCGCTGCCCACCACACTACCTCGCCCTGCTTGCCGTCCTTCCCATGCACCGCGTAATGCACCACCACCGCGTCGTCGCCGCAGCGTTGCTCCGCCGAGAACCGCGGATCGTCTGAGCCCCAGCGCCACTCCGGATACAGCTCCACCTCACCGGCGTGAGCCAACGGTCCCGGCCCCTCCGGCGTGGTTTCGCAGAGGTCCGGATTCGTCTTCGACGCCCGCGCGATCTGGCTATCGGGCAGGAGGGCCGCGCCCGTCGCGCCGGTTGCCAGCACACGCCCACCGCGCTCCAGGAATTCCTTCACCTGCCTGGCCAGTTCCTTGTATTGCGTTGGGCCGTAGGTTGGCTCGGCGAGCACGAGCGTCGTCTTCTCGGCGTTGACCGTGGTCAAATCCGCGAGCGGCTTGTCCCATCGCGAAGCTGAGCGGCCCATTGCCTGTAGCAAAAGGTACGCGGCCTTTGCTCCGCCTGATGCGCTGTTGTCTGTCGTAGGCCGCGGGTCATTCTGATTACTCGACGGAGCGAGCACCACCACCGCAACCACCAGCAGCAGCGCAACAGCCCCCACGCTCCACAGCCACAACCGGTCTCGACTTTTTGCCGCGGAGCTCATGCGCTCTCCCTCTCCGCAGCGGCAGTTGCGTCCGGTGCCGCAGGCGCATCGGCAGCACCTGATGCGAGCCCGTCATACATCGACCGCGCCCGCCCATACTCGGCATCGCTGGCTTCGCCGAAGCCGTACCACACGCGCTCGAAGATTTTCGTCAGCCCTCCCAGCGCTCGCTGCTGCGGCGATCCTGCCTTCAACAGCCGCACATACTCACGCGGGGTTCGCGAAGGATTGTGCCGCCACGAACGTTTCGCTTCCAGGTGCACAATCGCCGCCCAGTAGAGTCCATGCACGGCCTCGCGCCAATCGCCTTCGGCTGCTCGCGCGTCCGCCAGCCGTGCCCAGTCGGTTGATTCGCGGTCCCACGCGGTCGCATGCGCTGCACCTTCGGCCAACGCGACCCGCAGCCGCTGTCGCGAGAACGCTCGGAGCACAAAAAATCCCAGCAACGCTGCCGCCCCCAGGAACAGCGCCCACCCCAGCACGGTCGACATCCACGGCGCCGCGTTGCCGAGGGCGGTCACGCCGTCCAACAGGTGTCCCACTCCCCTCCAAAACCGGGCCATGAAGCGATCCCAGGCCGAGGGTTCTGTGGTTCCGTGAAACTCCGGGCGCGCCAGGATGGAGTTCGCCAGTCCCCGCTGTTTCGCGAAGTCCCCGCCACCCGGGCTGGCTCCAATCTCCTGCGTCAACTCCTCGAGCCGTGTTTCCGCGACCTTCATCGCAGTGGCACGGTCGGCGGGCTTGGCCTTCGCGGCGGTATCCAGCGCATCGCGCATCCACTTCCAATGCATCGCGAAGCCGCCATCCACACCCGGCTTGCCCACATCTTCATCCGCGCTCACGGCCTTGGCGTCACATGCCGCCGCATTCGCTGAACAGGCTGCGACCAGACCCTGCATCGCGGTGACATCCGCGCGAAACTGCTCCACTGAAGCTGTGCGCACTCCAGCCACGGCGGATCCCGCACAAGCGCACAGCAGCATCCCCGCCGCAACGAAGCGCAGCCGCCACCCAACCGGCTCGTGTCTCTCAGAGACCTGTAGCATCATCCGGCCGGCCCGCATCGTCTTCCGTTATCGTCTCCGTCGCTGCAGTGGTCTCAGATTCCGCCACAACCGTATCGTCCGCCGGAGCCGCCGTAACTTCGGGCGCTGGGACCTCCGTCGCGGCAAACGCCGGGGCGATCGCCACTGCACTCTCCGCAACGGGAAGGCTCGGCTGTTCTTCACCGAGCAGCACCATCAGGTCGAAGGCCTCCAGCCGCACGCGCTGATCGAAGTAGACCAGCGAGAGTCCAATCATCGCCACCGGTCCGACCACCGCATAGCCCATGAAGTTGATCAACAAGGTCGCGGCCTGTGCGCCAACGGCCTCCTTGTGCTGCACCGCCGCCGCCATGATCAGCAGCGCCAGCGGAGACTCCACCATGCCTACCACGATGTACAACACCAGCGAGATCAGCAACACAACAAAGATGCGCCCCTTGGTACCCACCGCCAACTGCTTGCTGCGCCGCATCGACGCCGCCACCGGCAGGCCTTCCACCACTGACGCCGGCACGGCCAGCGAGTTGCGCAGATAAAGCACCACACCGACCACAACGCCGCCCAGCATGGCGACCGCCGCCAGCAGGCCTCCCAGTACCGCTAACCCGGTAACACCGGTCGCAGTCAGCATTATGGCCGGAATGATCAGCACCAGTCCCACCCACATCGCGCTCCACAACTGCCAGATCGCGATCCCGATGTATCGCAGCCAGTGCGAAAACGCCGAACGCAGCGACGTACCGATGGTCGTCGTTCGGCCCAGGTACACCTCACTCAGCGCAAACACCGTCGCCGCCTGCGTCAGGCTGAAGGCGAGGAAGGTAAATACGCTCAGCCCCAGGCTGACGAGGATCAGCTCCATGCTCCGGGTGACTATCAGTGGCGACGGGTGCGATGGATCCATCGGTCCCATCCGATGCTGCACCATCACCTGCACCGCGCCCATCAGCAATTGCACGGCAGCGGACAGTGACGCGATGCCCACAAACATCCAGAAACGCGAACGGTAGACGGCAAACGTCCGGTCCAGGATCTCGCCCAGCGTCAGCGGCCGCAGGTCAAACGCGGCCGGTCGCGCGACCGGCGCAACTGCCTCCACCGGCGCACTTTCGGCTGCGGGCGTATACCACTCTTCAGGCGCCATCGAGCTCTCCTCCACAGTCGTCGCCCTGGCTGCTCGCTCCGTCTGCGCTGTTTCCTGGTTTCCGGGAAGAATAGCATTACTCGGTCGCTCGGCGACTCGCTACCGCATTGTCCGGATGTCAATCGCGGCTTTCAGGTCCGCCTCCGTGGCGGCCCGCACGTCATCCAGAGTGACCCCTTCAGCCAGCTCCTCCACCACCAAACCCTCCGGCGTCACTGCGATCCACGCCATTTCGGTCGCAATCGTGTGCACCACTCCGACGCCGGTGAGCGGGAGCGTGCACCGCTTCAAGATCTTCGGGCGGCCATCCTTCGTCGTATGCTCCATGGCCACGATCACCCGCCGCGCGCTCGCCACCAGGTCCATCGCTCCGCCCATGCCCTTCACCATCTTGCCGGGAATCATCCAGTTTGCCAGCGAACCCTGCTCATCCACCTCCATCGCCCCCAGGATGCTCAGGTCCACGTGCCCGCCGCGAATCATCGCAAAGCTCTCGGCTGAAGAGAAGAAGCTCGTCCCCGGAAGCACGCTCACGGTCTCCTTGCCGGCGTTGATCAGGTCAGCATCCACCTCGTCCTCTTCCGGATACGGTCCAATGCCCAGCATCCCGTTCTCCGACTGCAGCACTACATCCATCCCTTCGGGGACGTGGTTTGCAATCAGCGTAGGCATGCCAATCCCGAGGTTCACATAGAACCCATCGCGCAGCTCTTGAGCTACCCGCCGCACGATCCGCTCGCGCTTCTCCGCGTCTGTTGCTTTCACATCACCACTCATAACTCACCACTCACAGAACGCTGCTTCCTGACTGTGCGCCGCTCAATTCGCTTCTCACTCGGCGCGCAGAAAATCCTCTGCACATAAATCCCCGGAGTGTGCACCGCATCCCCGTCAATCTCTCCCACCTCCACCAACTCTTCTACTTCAGCCACCGTGATGCGCCCTGCCGTGGCGATCATCGGGTTGAAGTTCCTTGCCGTCCGCCGATACACAAGGTTTCCCGCGCGATCACCTTTCCACGCTTTCACGATCGCGAAGTCCGCTTTCAGCGCGGCCTCCAGCAGGTACATCTTCCCGTCGAACTCGCGGGTTTCTTTCCCGTCAGCGATCGCGGTTCCGACACCCGCAGGCGTATAAAACGCCGGAATCCCCGCCCCGCCCGCACGAATCCTCTCCGCCAGCGTGCCCTGCGGAATCAGGTTCACCTTCAGCTTGCCGGCGATCACCTGCTGCTCCAGCAGCTTGTTCTCTCCCACATAGCTTCCGGTGTGTTCGGCGATCAATCCGGCTTCGAGCATCAGCCCCATCCCAAAGCCATCCACTCCCATGTTGTTGGAGATGGTCTTCAAACCACCGCGGCCCATCTTCACCAGGGCTGCGATGGCATTCTCAGGAATCCCGCACAGGCCAAACCCGCCCAGCATCACGGTCGCCCCTTCGGGCAGATCGTGCAAAGCCTCTTCCGCATTGGCAAACACTTTATTCATTGCGCGAACATCATCCCGCCCCGGAGACTACAACTCCCAGCCCACGTTTGCCAAACCACCCCTCTATGCATTGAGCGCAGCGTGGCCGATGATGCCAACAATCCCTCCTCGGCGCACGATATACTGTTGCTCAATTTCCCAAGGCCCCTCATGCTGACGACGCTGCGTTCCACCTTTGTCCGCGCTCTGCTCCTGCTTTCCACCGCGACCGCTTCGGCCGCCACGCTCAACGTTGGCCCCGGCCAGATCTACACCACGATCCAGAGCGCTATCAATGCCGCCGCCAACGGCGACACCGTCCTCGTCGCCCCGGGTACCTACTTCGAAAACCTTATGATCGATGGCAAGGAGATCACCCTCCGCAGCACTGCAGGAGCCGCGACCACGATCATCGATGGGGCGCAGCGGGGAATCGTTCTCACCATCGAGCACACGACCAGCCTTGCCACCACCGTTGACGGCTTCACCATTCGCAACGGCAATAGCAACTACACTCCCTCCGATGCCGGAATCTACCTTGGGGAAGCTGGAGCAACGTTGCAAAACAACGTCTTTACGGGCAACTTCGGCTACGATATCAACGCGACGCTCAGCTCCATTCATGCCACGAACAACCAGATCAGCACAGTTGTCCCCGTATCCCAGGC
>JAZKBC010000201.1:35202-37663 GCA_040388825.1 Acidobacteriota bacterium
ATCCCAGGCGCAAGGTCGTTGCTACTCATCAGCAGGAATCAACCTCTTCGGAAATCTGCGAGGCTTCACCTCGGGGGTTGTGCCGGACTATATTGCAGGGAACGTCATTAGCGGCGACGGAACGATTTGTTCAGGCGCGGCCATCTACTCGCTTTCAACCGACAGCGTCACGATTGAGAACAACACCATTCAGAACAATCTTTTCGGAATCTCGATGTACGTCAACAACACCGTCATCCGTCAGAATCTGATCTACAACAATGAACAAGGTGGGCTCTATCTTCGGTACGAGTTGGGTGTCTACCCCCAAACTGATCCCGCCAATCTGTTCATCGTCAACAACACCTTTTACAGCAACCTCAGCAATGTCGCCTCTCTGAGCGCCGATGAAGAGCAGCACAGGGCCGAAGTAATGGTCGACTATCTTTATGCTCGTATGGAGTTCTCGAACAACCTCATCATCGGAAACTCCACCACGTCGCCCACCTTCGCCTGCCTCACCGATGCCGACCTCGCAAACCAGACCCCCGTCATTCTGGATCACAACGACATCGTCAACTTGAATCCGTCTCCCTACACGCCCTCGGTTCTGGGCACTTGCCAGGACGTCGTTCCTAGCGAAATCGGACTGAATGGCAATATTGCCGCCGATCCACGCTTCACCTCATCCACGGACTTCCATCTTCTGGCTGGTTCCCCGGCCATCGATAGCGGGAACAACAGTGCACATCACCTCGCCTCAACTGACTTTGACGGCGCTCCGCGCATCCTCGACAGTACCGGTGCGGGATCGCCTACCGTCGACATGGGCGCTTACGAAGCTCATGGGCTAGTTGACGCAACTCCCACTGTGTTGGCCCTTGTGTCATCCTCCTACTACATCAGTCCACCAGCGAGCATCACCCTTACCGCAACGGCAACTGCTGGTTCGCCCGTGACATCTGGCACCGTTACCTTCTTCCAGGACGACGTCGCGATCGGATCCGCCGCGCTGAACGCCAATGGGTCCGCTTTTTTTCCTGTGTCGGGGTTAGCGCCCGGTCTTTATCGTTACAAAGCTACGTTGATCCCTCCTGGCGGAACGGCCCCCGCGATCAGCACGGTTCTCTATGTCCGCGTCATCTTGTACCTGCCGACTCTCAAGCTTGTCTCGTCTGTAAATCCGTCTGTCGTCGGACAAAGTGTCACCTTCACGGCCACCATCACATCGCCGGACGGCGCCATACTTACTCCAATAACGTTCAGCGACAACGGGAACACTCTGGCCACTCTCACTACGGACGCGAATGGCGTGGTCACCTTCTCTACGAGCGCTCTCACGCTCGGATCGCACATCATCCGCGCCACTTACCCAGGGGACGTCACCCACAGTACCGTGACAGCCCAGCTCACCCAGTCGGTGTTAGCTGCCTTCGCCACCACCACAACCGTTTCCTCTTCCCTCAACCCCTCTACCTACCTCCAGGCCGTCACTTTTACTGCAGGTGTCACCTCGCCTAGTGGACCCCCCACCGGCTCGATCGTCTTCACTGACGGCAACGCCATGCTGGCCACCCTCCCCATCGACGCCTCCGGGAACACCAGCTTCACCATCAGCACGCTCTCAGCAAACCCAACCGGCACGCACCACACCATCATCGCCACCTTCGTCCCTACGGGCACCTTCAGCGGATCCAACGGCTCACTCAACCAGGTCGTCAACGGCCTAACCTCCACCTCGATCCTCACGGCCAACCCAACCGCCGCCACCGCTGGTTCAACGGTCACTCTAACCACCACCGTCTCCGCCGCCACGCCTCCCGGCCCGTCGATTCCCACCGGCACCGCAACGTTCTATAGCGGCAGCGTCCTTCTCGGCACGTCCTCGCTCACTTCAGGTGTGGCCACCTTTGCCGCCACCAAAATCCCCGTGGGCACCAACTCCATCACCTGCACCTACAGCGGCGACTCCATCTACAGCTCCAGTAACTGCTCTCCCGTTCCCGTCACCATCACCGCCGAATCCACCACCCTCACTCTCTCCACCAGCGCTAACCCTTCACCCGCGCTCACGCCCATCACCTATACCGTGCATCTCTTCGCGGGTGCCTCTCCACAAGCCGGCGCGGCGATCAGTCTCACCTACAACCCCACCGGCCTCGCCCAGGTCGTCGTTCCTCTTATCACAGACGCCACCGGCACCGCCGGCTACACCGTTGCCGGTGGACTACCGATTGGCAGCTACAACATCATTGCGACTTTCGCCGCCACCTCCACCCTGCTGGCCTCCTCGGACTCGCTCACCCAAACCGTCATCCCCAACCCGACGATCACCACCCTCACTGCCAGCCCGAACCCCGCCAACCAGAACAGCAGTGTCGTCCTTACCGCCACGGTCACAGCTACCGCCGGAACAGCCTCTCCCAACGGCCTGGTGGCTTTCCGCGACGGAAACACCACGCTCGCAATCATTCCCGTGGTC